>JAJPHS010000032.1 GCA_021325175.1 Terriglobia bacterium | reverse complement strand
TCGATCTTTTCGATCAGGCGCGGCAGTTCCACCGGCTTGGTTTCGTACTCGTTGCAGCCGGCGGCGAGCGCCCGCTGGCGATCGCCCGGCAGCGTGTGCGCGGTTAAAGCAATCACCGGAATGCGCGCCATCGCCGGATGCCGCCGCAGCTCCGCCGTGGTTTCCCAGCCATCGATCCCTGGAAGTGTCATATCCATGAGGATCAGGTCGGGATGTTCGCGGGCCGCCATCGCCAGCGCCTCGGTTCCGTCGGCGGCGGCGACGATTTCATATCCGCTCTTGCGCAGCCGCCGGATCAGAATGTCGCGGCTGATTTCGTTGTCTTCCACCACAAGGATCTTCGGCATGGCATCACGTTTATGGAGCATTCAAGCGGCCGGGAGAAACGGCCGATGAGCCACTCTCAACCCGCGTCGCCGCGAATCGATCTGGCAGCCCTCCGGCACCAGTTGCTGACGCCCCTGAATCACATTGTCGGATATTCGGAGATGCTGCTTGAGGACGGCGAGGCGCAGGGATTCGACAGCGCGCAGCAGAATCTGGTGCGCATCCGGGAGACCGCCCGGGACATGGTTCGCACTGTGCAGTCGAGCCTCGCTCCGCATCCGGGAAAGCGCGGCGACAAGATTGTCGACGAGCTGCGCTACCAGCTCGCGGCGCCGCTGCACACGATTTTGCAAGCCCTGGGAGCAGTGACGGGCGAATGCCGGGAAGGCGTCAACGTCCCCGACGTTCTGAAGATCGGGCGGGCCGCGGCGGAACTGCTCAGCTTCGCCGCCGGCGCGGTTGCGATTCCGGGCACGCCACCGCAGCGCAAAGCCGCGCCCCGAACCAGGGAAAAAGGGCGCGCCGGCCGCATTCTGGTGGTCGATGACAACCGCGGAAATCGCGAGCTGCTGGCCCGGCAGCTACGCCAGATCGGGCATCAGGTAACGGAGGCATCCAGCGGATCGCAGGCGTTGCAAATGCTGGTCCAATCCAGCCAGGATCTGGTGCTGCTCGATATGTTGATGCCCAAGCTGGACGGCTTTCAGGTGCTGGAGCGAATCAAAAATGATCCGCAGCGCGCCGGGACTCCGGTGATTGTTCTTTCGGCGTTGAACGAAGTGCCGGGCGTGATCCGGTGTCTTGAAATCGGCGCGGAGGATTATCTGTTCAAGCCCATCGATCCGGCGCTACTGGCGGCGCGCATACAGACGTCGCTTGAACGGAAAGCTCTTCGGGAAGCGGAGAAACAGCGCGCCATCGAGCTCGAAGGTACCCGAGCCCGCCTGCGATACGCCGAAAGCCGTCTGGAGCTGGTACTGCGCGCAACGCGGGGGACTTTGTGGGAATGGGATCCGAAAACCGACCGCGTCATCAGCGCGGCTCGGGAGGAGCCGCTCGATCGCGCGCTGGCCCGCGTGCATCCCAACGATCGCGAGCGCCTGCGCGCGGCCGCTGAGCGGGCCCTGGAGAAAAGAACCGATTTTCATTGCGAATTTCGCGCACTGCGGCGCAGCGGAGTGCAGTGGATGCGATCGGTCGGGTTCGTCGAAAACGGGCGTATGATTGGGGTCACCAGCGAGTCCGCGCCGCCCGGAAAACAACGGCGCCCGCTACGGCATTCGGACAAAAGGAAGCGCGCTCCATCGGCTGGGCGGGCGTCCCGGGCCGGCGAGCGCGCGTTTCTCTCCGCTACTTTTTCGAAGCGGTGAGCTCGTCCTTGACGTTCTGATCTCCCGCGATTTGTTTCGCCTTGGCGACCGCTTCGTCTTTTTCCGCGGCCGTAGAGACGCGCCCCTTCAGCGTCACGACGCCGTTCTTGGTGGTCACGCGGATATGCTGCGCAGCCGCGCCGACCGTGGGATCGCTCATCAGCGCCTGATGAACTTTAGAGGTCATCTCGGAGTCGGTCGACGCCGCGGTTTGTCCCGGCGGCGCGGTTTGCGCCAGCAACATGATACCCGATGCACCTACCGCGAAAATGCTCTTCAACAAAACTTTCCTCATGATTACCTACCTTTCTTCTGAAGAATCAAACTCGTCTTGTTACGCCGGCGACCAGCGAGATTACAAAAAGCACCAGAAACAGGAAAAAAAAGATTTTGGCGATGCCGGCGGCCGCCGCGGCGGCTCCGCTGAAGCCGATAATCGCCGCGACGATCGCGATGATGAAAAAAATCAGAGCCCAATTCAACATGCTGTTTCTCTCTTTTTGAAATTCGTTTTCGCCGGCGTTCGAACCGGAGTCGTGCAAGTCCGCGGCCAAGCTTATTCCGCGCTAAATACTGCGAAAAGAGCGCCAAAGTACAAATCCGGACGGAAAAAAATACGTTTGTTCCTGGTTTCCAGCGCGGGAAATGCAGTCCGTAACCGTTACGATCCGGACGCTGGACGGCGGCTGGCTTCCAGCGCCCGATGGATCCGCTCGCCTATCCGCCTTGCGCCAGGGGCGGTTTCCGCGGCCTGCTCCGATGCGCCGCCGGCTTGCGGCTGGGTTCCGCTCCGGTGGAATAACCGCCGCGCCTGCTTGGCTTTGGCCACCGCGATCGCCCGTGTGCGCGTGCCCGGCAACGGAGCATATAGCATTCCCACCACCGTGCCGCATCCCAAGCCCGCTAAAAACCAAAACGAGCCTTGCTTGTCCATTGGATCCTCCACCGCCCCTTGCAATCGCCCAACCGGGGAAAGGCGATTGGACTGCTTACAGTAACGTTTGTGCCAGCACGGGTTCTGATTGTCGAGGACGAGGAGCAGCATCGGCTCAGTCTCGCCGGAATGATCGCATCGATGGGCTATCTGGTGGAGACGGCGGCCGATGGCGAAGAGGCTTTGGAAAAACTGGGCGCTGCGCCGGTCGATGTGATCACCACCGATCTGATGATGCCGCGCATGGACGGCTTTCAGCTCCTGCGCACGCTGCTGGAGCGCGGGGACCTGACGCCCGCCATTGTGCTCACAGGATTCGGCAGCATCGATCAGGCGATTTCGATCGTGCACGATCTGGCGGCGTTCTGGTTCCTCGAAAAACCGGTGCAGAGTACGGTTCTTTCGACGCTGCTCGAACGCGCGGTCCGCCACAGCCAACTGGTGAAAGAAACCGAGCGCCTTCAGCGCCAGCTCGGCTATCAGGGGTACCTGATCGACCTGGTAGGAACGTCTCCGCCGATGCGCCAGGTTTATTCGCTGATCCAGCAGGTGGCGCCGAGCAGCGCGCCGGTGCTGATCACCGGCGAAAGCGGCACCGGCAAAGAGCTGGTGGCCAGCGCGATCCACAAGCTCAGCCCGCGCGCGGAACGGCCGTTTGTCGCGGTGAACTGCGCGGCGCTGCCGGAAACGTTGATCGAAAGCGAGCTGTTCGGACACGAAAAGGGATCTTTCACCGACGCGTTGGAGCGCCGGGTGGGATGTTTCGAGCAGGCGCACAATGGAACGCTGCTGCTTGACGAGATCGGCGAGATGCCGATCGGCACGCAGGCCAAGCTGCTGCGCGTGCTGGAGGATTCGAAAGTTCGGCGGCTCGGCGGAACGGCGGAGATCCCGGTGGATGTGCGGGTGATCGCGGCCACCAACCGCCCGCTGGAAGTGGCGCTGCGCGAGAAGCACGTGCGCGAGGATTTGTATTACCGTCTGAACGTCGTCCATATCGCGCTGCCTCCGCTGCGGCACCGCAAGGAAGACATCCCGGCGATCGCGAGCGTGATGATCTCCGAACTGAATCGCAAACACGATTGCCGTGTCGCCGATATTCATCCGGACACCCTGCGATTGCTGCGTAATTATCCGTGGCCAGGCAACATTCGCGAGCTCCGGAACATCATCGAACGCGCTGTGATCGTGGCGCGCGAAGGCACGCTGATGCCCTCGCATCTTCCGCGCGCCTTCGGCGCGAGCGAGCGCGGCGGCGCGCCTAAGGGCGACCGCGGTGAATATAGCTGTTCGGTGCAGGCGGGCGCTCCGCTGCGCGACGTCGAGGACGCCTATATCCATTTGACGCTAAAGCTGACGCGCAACAACAAGCGCCGCGCCGCGGAAATTTTGGGCATCAGCGTACGAACCCTGCACAATCGTCTGGCGCAGATGAACCATACGCCGGCTCCGGAAGCGGATATGGAAAGCCGGAAACAGGCCTGAAGACGTCCGATCTAACCTAGGACGATCTTTTCGCCATTGGGAGGATTGGATGCCGAATCGAGAAACCGAACCACAGGACCTCGAGCAGGAACGCCAGGAAATCGCCTGTCTGGCTTACTCTTATTGGGAAAGCCGCGGGTGCATCGACGGTCACGACGTGGAGGATTGGCTGATGGCGGAGGAAGAGGTGCGCTCGCGCCGCGCTCTGCGCCAGGAATCGCGCCGCGAGGACCAGCGCCGAACTGCCGCGTAACTTCCACCCGCTTGAACAAGCTCCGGCAGGAATGCCGGGGCTTGTTTCACATAAGGGGCGCCGGACGTCTGTTAACCGGCGTAGCTGTTCAGTTCGCTATAGATCGCCTGCGCGGCGGCCGGGGGCTGAACCTGTCCATGCAGAATTTCCTCCGGCGTCACGTCGCGGCCGTAGAGAGCCTTATTATCACCGCTGTCAGGCCTGAGCGTCGATCCGTTTAGCGTCAGGCCGGCGAAGGCGCCGCGCGATCGTGAATAGCCGAGAATTTCGGCGCGCATCTGCGCGTCGGTTTCCGCCGAAGCGGAGCGGCCGACCGGACCCGCCATCGCCTCCGCGCCCGCGCCGATGGTAAATTTATCCTGCATCAGCTTTCGCTCGCCGTCCTGATTCATTACCAGAAACACGGCGTCGGTTTCCCCCGCGCCGATTTGCAGGCCCCAGCTTCCGCCCTCGATGCGAATGATCTCGGGAGCGCTCCATCCCGAGGAGGTCCGGCACACCAGGACGCCTTTGCCATAATTACCCCCGAAAATGAAACCGGCGCGCTTTTCATTAGGGATCACGCCGACGCATCGCGCCTTCTGGATCAGGTCGCGGGGAATACTGTTATCGCGCGCATTCACCATGTCCTTGAGAACGTCGGCGGAGGAGCGAATCAGTTTCTCCTGGTTGCTTTGCGCGGCCAGGGGCAACGCTAGCAGCACGCTTAAGATTGCATATTTCATCGTTTCTACTCCTGAACTCGATTTGCGCGAGCCTTCTGCGAGCAGAAGCCCGCGCCCGCCTGGGATATTGCAGGTGATGTGCCGTGTTGAAGGCGGACTACTCGCCGGTGCGAGCCGCTTTGGACGGAGCGTAGCGTTCCAACTCCGCGTACAGCGCGCGCGCTTGCGGCGGATGCGGAACTTTGCCGCTTAGAATTTCATCCGGCGTCACGGGGCGCCCATAGAGCGCCGCGTTGTCGTCATTATCGGAGCGCAAGCTGGCGCCCTTGAGATCGGCTCCGGCAAACACGCCGCGGGCGCGCGACCAGGTAAGGATTTCGGCGCGCATGGTGGCGTTTGTATCCGCGCTTACGCTGCGCCCCAACGGACCGGCGGCGGCCATCACGTCCCCGCCGATTTCAACCTTCGCATTCCTCATGCGCCGCTCGGCGTTATCGTTCATGACGGCCATGATGATATCGGTTTCCCCGGCGCCGATCTGCAAGCCGAAGCTGCCGCCCTCGAGCACGATCATATCCGGCGCGCTCCAGCGATTGCTGCCGTGGATGCGGCAGGTCACAATGCCCTTTCCGTATTGCCCGCCGACGATGAAACCGGCGCGTTTGGCTGCGGGGATAATCCCGACACAGTGCGCCTTTTCCAGTAAATCCTGCGGAATGCCTCCATCCTTGGCGTGTTGGATCTCAACCAGAGTATTGGCTGAAGCTTCGATCCGTTTGATATCGTCGGCTTTCCGGTTGGTGTCCGCCGCGAATAAGGACGCCGCGAAGATCAAGCATAAAGACGTGAATTTCATAACGCTCCTCGCTTCCGTCAACCGGCCTTACGCCGCATCGCGCTTGGCCTCGTGAGTTTTACAGATTTGCACGGGCTTTTTTTCCGCTCGGGAACGGGCCGCCCGCCTGGCGCGCAGGAGCCGGATACGAATTGCGGTCTCCGTGACGCCCTGCTTCCGCGCGATTTCCTCCGCGGTTTCCCCCTGCATCTGTAGCTCCAACAGCGCCCGATCGCGCGGCGCGCAGAACTTGAGGATTCGTTTTAAATCGATGGCCGCCAGGTTCAATTCCGCTTTGGAATAATATTCCGGCAAACCTTGATAGGCTTTCTCGCTTCGGAGCACGCTGCGGTGCACATTGAGAGCGATCGCATTCACCCAGGTGGTGACCATGTTTTCATGGCGAAGCTGAGACAGTCTTTCCCATCCCTTCACCCAGGCGGCTTGCGCCACGTCGCGGGCCATATCCCGCGGCACTCCCCGGGAAATCAGAAACCGAATCGTGAGATCAAATCCGCGCTGATAGGCTTGTCCGTAGGCTTCTCTGGTCATCCTCTGAACATGCTCCTTCCTGGCTCGGACGGCGTGTCACAGCAGTTAGGAGGCCAAGGACTTTCGTGCCCGAGGTACTGTTCCAAATGATTGGCAAATAAGTTGTTGAGAAGCAAGTTTTCCCGGAATTGTGAGTGCCGGACTGCAACATCTGCCGAGGTGTGCAGGAAACGGCGGTAAGAAGCTCCGATACAGAAAGATTCGCTAAAATATGATTCGCACCATACTTCCCGGCAGACCGTTTCCCCAAGGCGCGACCTGGGACGGCACCGGAACGAATTTCGCGCTGTTTTCGGAAAACGCGGCAAAGGTCGAGCTATGCCTGTTCGACGATCCGTGCTCGGAAGAAACTCAGCGCGTGGAACTTATCGAACAGACAGCACACGTCTGGCACGCTTTTCTGCCGGGCGTGCATCCCGGCCAGATTTATGGCTATCGCGTCTACGGACTGTTCGATCCGGAGCGGGGGCTGCGCTTTAATCCGAACAAGCTGCTGATCGACCCCTATGCCAAGGCGCTGGCGGGCAAGGTCAACTGGAATGAGCCGATTTTTCCTTATCCGCTCGGAAACGGCGACGCCGACCTGATGGTGGACGCCTCCGACAGCGTGCGAGGCATGCCGAAATGCGTGGTGGTGAATCCTTATTTCGATTGGGACACGGATCGGCCGCCGAAGACGCCGCTGAGCGAATCGATCATTTATGAAGTTCACGTCAAAGGATTTACCAAGTGCCATCCGGAGATCCCGGAGGAGCTGCGCGGAACTTACGCGGGACTTGCTTCGCGACCGGCGGTGGAATATTTGAAAAAACTGGGGATTACCGCGGTCGAGCTGATGCCCGTTCATGATTTTTTGGACGATAAAATCCTGATCGACCGCGGTTTGCGGAATTATTGGGGCTATAACACCACCAATTTTTTCAGTCCGGATGCGCGCTATTCCTCATCGGGGGATACCGGCGGGCAGGTGGCCGAGTTCAAGGCCATGGTCAAGACGCTGCATCGGGAGGGGATCGAGGTGATTCTGGACGTCGTCTACAATCACACCTCGGAAGGCAATCACCTGGGCCCGATGCTGAGTTTTCGCGGCATCGATAATCCGACGTATTACCGGCTGGTCCCCGACAATCCGCGCTACTACATGGATTACACCGGCACCGGCAACAGCCTGAACATGCGTCATCCCCAGGTTCTGAAGCTGATCATGGATAATCTGCGGTACTGGATCCTCGAAATGCATGTCGACGGGTTCCGCTTCGACCTGGCGGCGACGCTTGCGCGGGAGCTGCACGACGTGGACCGGCTTTCGGCTTTTTTCGACATTATTCACCAGGATCCGGTGATCTCTCAGGTGAAGCTGATCGCCGAGCCGTGGGATGTCGGCGAGGGCGGCTATCAGGTGGGCAAATTTCCGGTGCTGTGGGCGGAGTGGAACGGAAAGTATCGCGACACGGTGCGGCGATATTGGAAAAGCGACGAAGGCCAACTTTCCGATCTGGGATACCGGCTCACCGGCAGCAGCGATCTTTATCAGCGCGACGGGCGGCGGCCCTCGGCGAGCATCAATTTCGTCACCGCGCACGACGGCTTCACGCTGCACGACCTGGTGAGCTACAACGAAAAACACAACGAAGCCAACGGCGAGGAGAATCGCGACGGAGCCAACGAAAATTATTCATGGAATTTCGGCGTGGAGGGCGATACCGACGATCCCGTGGTCCTGACCCTGCGGGAGCGGCAGAAACGGAATTTCTTAAGCACGCTGCTGCTTTCCCAAGGCGTGCCGATGATCTGCGGCGGCGACGAGATTGACCGCGATCAGAAAGGCAATAACAACGCGTATTGTCAGGACAACCCGCTGACCTGGTATGACTGGAATCTGAGCGAATCGCGCCAGTCGCTGCTCCGGTTCACGCAGAAGCTGATCGCGCTGCGGCGGTCGCACCCCAATCTGCGGCGGCGCAAATTTTATCAGGACCGGGCCATTCGGGGGACGCCGCAGAAAGATATCGTGTGGCTGCGCACCGACGCGACGGAAATGACCGACGAGGAGTGGAACGCCGGCTGGGTCCGCTGCATTGGCATGATGCTGAACGGGCACACGCTTCAGGAAGTCGATGAATCCGGGCTGCCGGTGATCGACAATTCGTTTCTGCTACTGCTCAATTGCCATCACGAGCACATCGATTTTCGCGTGCCTGCGCCGCCGAACGGCGGAACGTGGAGCGTAGTGATCGATACGAATGAGCCCGATTTAGAGCCGGGTTCGACGCGCCCTGCCAGCGGAGGCCTTCTGCGGCTGGTGCGGCAGTCGCTGTTGCTGCTGCGCGAAGAGGAGCCGCCGCCCATGAGCGCGCCGGGGAAGTGATCTCGAAAACGGGTTCGTCGTTGGCCGGCCACCAATCGGTGATGTGATCGAAGCGCTGGCTGTGCGCCTCATAGACGCCTTTAATAATCGCGGCGATCTTATCCACCGTGGCCGACCGCCGGGCGCCGGGACAAGCCAGCTCGGGAGCGGTGAGATCCGTTGTCAGGATGCGGTGCGCCGCGATGTAGGCGGCCCGTTCCATTTGATGCGCGTTCATTTTGTTCCTCCCAGGCTAATCGTTCACTGCCTTCCACTACCGACCCACGAACCCTTTCATCTCCGCGCCAGTTGTCCGGCGGCCTCCGGCGGGCGGCGCGCGGCTGCCCGGCGGCGCAGCAAAACATTTTCCAGGAACAGAAACTCGATGCCCGTTGAAAGGAAAGTCGCGATCGCCTCGCGCGGCGTGTTGACGATCGGCTGGCCCTTCACGTTGAAACTGGTATTCAGGACCATCTCCCGGCCCGTCGTTTTTCCCACCGCCTGGAGCAGCGCGTGAAACTCCGGGTTGTCGCGCCTGGCGACCGTTTGCACCCGCGCCGATCCGTTGACGTGCGTGATGGCCGGCAATTGCGCGCGATACTGGGGGCGCACATCGACGGTCGC
The DNA here is from genome assembly GCA_021325175.1 of Terriglobia bacterium. Classification (GTDB taxonomy): domain Bacteria; phylum Acidobacteriota; class Terriglobia; order Bryobacterales; family Bryobacteraceae; genus Palsa-187. The sequence continues at coordinate 83,338 of JAJPHS010000032.1, read as the reverse complement.
GATCATGTACGGGTACTCGGTTCCGGGCGCCGTCTCAAACCAGCGGTCCACCTGTTCGAGTGTTACCGCGGGGGCGAACGGGCGAAATGCCTCACGCATCTTGACCATGGCGTTGATGCGGTCGCGCATTTCCGGATGTCCGGGGTCGGCCAGAATGCTGCGATGGCCGAGGGCGCGCGGGCCGAACTCCATCCGCCCGCGATACCAGGCGATGACGCGTCCTTCGGCGATAAGCTGCGCGGCCTCCTCGCAGACTTCCTCGAGCGATTCGTATCGCGCGACGTCGATCGAATCGTCGTAATGCGTCAGCGCCGTGTTGATCTCTTCCGGCGAGAAGCACGGGCCATAGAATGGCACGGGCATCCGGCGATTGCGGATCTCCTCGTGCAGCGAAGCGCGATGGAGCGCCGCGCCGAGCGCGCTGCCGTCGTCCCCGGCGGCGGGCTGGATGTAAATCTCATCGAACAGACCGGAGCGCATCAGCCGTCCGTTGGCCGTGCAGTTCAACGCGACGCCGCCGGCGAGCGCGAGCTTTCGCTGACCGGTCACCTTTGCGAAATGCCCGCAGAGATGGAGCATGACGTTATCGAGGCATTCCTGAACAGCGGCGGCGACGTCGCGATGCTCGTCGGTGATCGGATCGTCGGGTCCGCGGGCCGGCACGAGCCGCTGTTCGAGATAGCGGCGCGAGGCGGTGTAGAATTCGCGCTCTTCCTGGGAATGATTCAGATGAAGAATGGGGATGCGGATCGAGCCGTCCGGGCGCAGCTCGACTGCTTCTTCGAAGAATCGCCGGCGGCGGGACGGATCGCCGTAGGGCGCGAGTCCCATGATCTTGTACTCATCCGAGTTGAAATCGAACCCCAGATGCAGCGTGACCAGCGAATAAAGAATTCCGATCGAATCGAGCGCGGAAATTTCGCGCAATTTCGTCAATTTTCCGCCGCTTGCGTGATAAACGGTCGCGCTTTGCGCCTCGCCCATGCCGTCGATCACGATCGCGAGGCACTCTTCCCACCCTGAAGTGAAGTACGCGCTGGCCGCGTGCGCCAGGTGATGACTGACGTGATGGAAGCGCGCGGCGGGAACCTCCGGCAGATCGCGCGCGGCGAGCCGCAGCAGGGCCTCGCGCGAAAAAACTTCGTCATAGAGATCCGCCGAGGAGATCCGGAAAAGTTTTTCGAGTGGAGAGTAGTCGAAGGAGTGCGCGATTTCGTCGATATCGGCCAAAGCGAGGCCCGCCTGTTTAAGGCAATCCCGGATCGCGAGAACGGGAAAATGAGCGCTGTGCTTTTTGCGATCGAAGCGCTCTTCGGCGGAGGCGCAGATAATTTCTCCGTCGATCAGCAGGGCCGCGGCCGCGTCGTGTCCCTGGGAGATGCGATATTCGCGCTCCTCGCGGCCGGGGAACCGGCGCCGCTTGAAAGGCATCGAGTTTTCGAAACCGCTAATTCCGAGAATGTTCATAGGAAGACGGTTTTTCGGCGAGCGCGGCGGCGGATTTCAACGCGAACGGCGGGGTTCCGTGCGCGTTCCAGAGGCCTCGCGAGCACAGCTCGCGCAGATCGGCGAGCAACATCAGCGCCACGGGTCCGGGATCGTCCCAGGCGAAAAACGACAGCTCGTCGATGCCCCGCAGCGACTTCAGCCAGTCGATGAAGCCGAGGGCGCCTTCGTGCGCGTAGCGCAGCGACGCCGCGATATCCAGATCCTCCACCATCCATTTGCGCCCGCTGAGCATCGGTGAATCGGGGATGTCCTGACGGGTCAGGTCGAGATACATCGCCCGCACCACGTCCATTCCGTTTTCCGACACAAACAGCCGGAACGTGCTGCCGGCGCGGGGATTCACGTCGAGAATTTTATAGCGGCCGTCGCGCGCGTCGTAGCGAAAATCGATGTCGGCGATGCCGCAATAGCCGATACTCTTCAGGAATCTCCCGGCCGCGTCCTCGACCGCCGGATTTTTTTCGGCGACCGCAAGGCTGGCGACGCCGGTGTAGGCGGGGCACTGCCGCAGCTTGCGGCCGGTGAACGCGGCGCGGCAGCTTGACCGGGCATCGAAGTAGCCGTTAAACATCCAGACCGTGTCCTCTTTTCCGGCGATGTATTCCTGGAGCATCAACTCCGGGACAACCGCGTCCGGAATCAGCTCGCAGAGAGTGCGAAACTGCGGGCGGGTTCGGACCAGAACTTTGCTCCGGCTGGCGCGATTCCAGATATCGGCCCGCACCCCCTTGACGATGAACGGCAGTCCGATGCGATCCGGCGCATCGAGCAGTTCCGCGCGATTTTGTGGAAAAATCGCGGCCGGCGCGGGGATGGAATAGCGCCGAGCCAGCGCGAGCATCTCTTTCTTGCTCAGCAGCGCGCGAATCAGCTCCGGCGGCTGCGGGGGAAAAATGAAGTGCCGGCGCAGCGCATCGGCGTAATCGGCGATGAAGCGCGCAGCCCCATCGGTGGTGGGTATCAGAATCGAGCGCGCCCCGATCCGCCGCGCCAGCGCCGCAAGCGCCTCGACCGATTCGCACTCCGGCGCGGCGTCCAGATCGTGAAGAAAACGGCCCTTGGAAAATCGCGAGAAGAACGCCGGACACCAGCGGTTGCCATCGACGTTGAATACCGGGATTCCCAGACGCCCCAGCGTGCGCGTAACCCCGAGACCACCGTGATGCGGCGACGGCAGAATCGTGACCGGCGTGGACGTGCGGTCCATTCGCATCCTGATATAACAGATACAATTCCGCGGTATTCATTTCATCCGTGAACCGGAACGCCGTTTTGCTCCGCGCTCGCCGCTTTCTTGGCTTCTTTTTGCCGGGCGATCATGCGGGCCACCGAGTGAATCGAGCGCAGATCTTCGATCTCCAGCTCGTCAACCGACACCTTGACCCCGAAACGTTCCTCCAGATGGACCAGTAGTTGAATCAGGGCGAGCGAGTCGAGCAGGCCGGCCTGAAGCAGATCCGCGTCCATCGAATCCACTTCGACCAGCAACTTGTCGGAAAGTATCTGTTGAATCGCGGAGGCGTATTCGTCGATTTCGAGCGGCATAATTTCCCTGCTAGCGGAACTCAATCCTTTCCTCCGGAGACAGCAGCAAGAGTTTCGTTCTCAAATCGTTGCTTAAGAACCGGCCGCGCGATTTTTCCGTTTCCATTCAGCGGCAGCGTGTCAAACTCCATCCAACGCGAAGGGATCATATAAGACGGCAGCGTGCGCGCCAGTTGTTGGCGCAGCTTCTTGGGCGAAACATCGAAACCGGGCTGGGGCACGTAGGCGCAGCAGATGATGAGGCCTTCGAAGCCGCCGGTCTCCACGGCGACCACCGCCGCGTCGCGAATGCCGGCGATGCCGTGCAGCGCGCTTTCGATTTCGCCTAGCTCGATGCGGTATCCGCGGCTCTTGATCTGCGTGTCGGAACGGCCCACCAGGTAAATCAGACCATCCGGGCCGATTCGCGCCAGATCCCCGGTTTTGTAAATCCGGCTGAAGGGATCGTCGGCAAAGGGATTCTTCAAAAAAACCTGACGCGTCTTTTCCGGATCGCGCCAGTATCCGGGGCTGAGCCCCACGCCGCCGATGTAAAGATCGCCGATTTCGTTCACGGGCGCGGGGCGAAGCTGGTCGTCCAAAACCAGCAGCAACTCTCCGCCGCACGGGCCGCCGATGGGAATTTCGGCGGTTTCGCTTTCCGGGCAGCGCGCCACATGATAATAACTGCTGGCGATGGTGGCTTCGGTCGGGCCGTAAAGATTGACGAATTTCGCGTGAGGAACGCGCTGCATCCAATGAATTAAACCCGGCGTGGGAAATTTCTCTCCACACCACAGCAGTCTTTCGAGCGATGGAAAATCGTTCTGGCGCACGACGCCGCTACGGGCCATGTGATTCAGGATCGACGGCACGGAAAACCACTGCGTCAGCTCCGCGGCGCGGATAAATTCCGCCAGACGATGCGGAAGCAGGCTCATTTCCGGCGCCAGCAGATGGATCTGAGCGCCGGCGGCGATGGTTCCATAGATGTCGAAGGTCGAAAGATCGAAGTGCAGCGGCGGATGGCCGGAAATTTTATCGCCGGCGCGGATGCCGAAATAGCGAACCGCCCAGTCGATGAAATGCAGCACGTTGGAGTGGGTGATCACCACGCCTTTCGGCGCGCCGGTCGATCCGGAAGTGAACAGAATGTGGGCCGCCTCGGATCCCTGGTTCTGGGATTCGATTCGCGCCGCGCAAAACGAAGTCAGATGACTGCGCCGGAAGCGCGCCTCGATCTCGGGCGCGTCGTCAAGCAGCGCGGTCCAGGAGTTCGGCGTGAAAGCTTTCAACGCTTCAAGTGCGGGCGCGGTGGATTGGACGGCGAGAATACAAGCCGGCTCGCAGCTGGCCAGAATCCGGCCCAGGCGCGCCGTGGGACTGGACGTGTCGAGCGGCACGTAACTGCAATCGGCCTTGAGCGCCGCGAACATCGCGATCAGCGCTTCGGGCGATTTGGGAACCAGCAGCGCGATGCGATCGCCGCGCACGCATCCGCCTTCGCGCAGCGCGCGCGCCAGGCGATTGCTTGCTTGTTCCAGCTCGGCGTAGCGAATCGTTTCCCCGTTGAAGACGATGGCGGTGGACTCCGGCGCGCGGTCGGCCGATTGGACCAGAAGGTCCTGAAGCCGTCGATTCACGCCGCCGCTCCTTGCCGCGCCAGATCGAAACAGGCGGCAGTGTGCTCAAATTCCTCCTGGGATTGAGGAATATCGAGAATGTAGGTCAAATATCCGTGGGACATATATCGCCTCAGTTCTTCCGAGACCGTTTCATAGCTGCCGACCAGGTAAGGGCAATTGGTTTGGTAATTTTCGAATGGATGCAGCCAATAGGCCCCGTTAGCCGACCCGCTGATCTCCGATAACCGCTTGTGCCAGGACGAATCCGAAATTTTTGTGGCGAGTTGGCGCGTGAGCCGGCCCTTGCGATCCTCCGGAAACCTCTCATAGGCGGCTTGCCACGCCGCGTCCTCGCTGGCGCGCGCGACAATTCCGATGCGCACGCCGCAGGGAATCGCCGAGGTTCGCGGCACGGTGGCGCATTCCGACGGCGGCTCGGGATATTTCACCGCGATCGCTCCCATCTCGCGCGCGGCGGCCATGCCCGCCTCCGACGATCCGGAAACGAGAATTCCGGGAAACAGTTCAGGCGGCACGCGCGGATTTAAAGAAAGCCCGCGCACCTGATAAAAGCGGCCCTCGAACGTAACCGAGCGCTGCTCCAGGAGCTGGCGAATGATCGACGTGTACTCGATGAGCCGCTCATAGCGGCTGTCGTGCGGCGTGTTGTCGTTGAGCGCCAGCAGATCGTTCTTGAATCCGCCCGCGACCATATTGAGGAAAACTTTTCGGCCATACAGGAACGCGACGGTGGCCACCATCTTCGCCGCGGAATAAGGATGCATGTAAACCGGCTGCACCGCAACCAGCGGGCAGAGATTCGACGTGTTTTCGACGACGAGCTGCGCGACCATCCACGGATCGACCAAAGTGTTGTCGGTATAGATCAGCGTTCCCGCGCATCCAGCGTGTTCGCTCCAGCGCGCGGCGGCGATGACTCTCTCGCGGTAGTTGTCCGGCGTGACGTGGGAGGAAGGACATGTCGAAAACACCTGAAGACCCGTTCCGACAGTCGGGTACAGGGAGCGATCTGTGGCAGGAACGGAATTGGTAGACATTCTTTCCTCCGACGTTCTCGTGTCCGGATACGCGAACTCGCGTTTAAGACTGATTTTTTTGCCAGAAACGTTTGCGCACCCCTGGCAGTCTCTTGCACGAACTCTGCCAACTGAAATCGCCGATTCCGGCGGCGTTTATCGCACGGCGTAAACGGCGCAAATTGCGTCTGGGGGCGTCTCAATTCCCGCGAATTCGTTAAAAAGGGAGCAGGTAAATTCCATCAAACAGAATCCTACTTACCACTCCATTTCGAACGTGGGCGTTGAGGCGCTGAAACGTTACTTGTTTTGAACGAGAACGGCGACGAGGTCCGGCTCGGAAGCGGCGAGGACGTTCTTAGGAATATAGCAATAGCCTTTGTCGCCCCAGTTTTCGCCCCAGGAGTTCTTGACGATAAAGAAATTGCCCGTATACCCCACGATCAGCATGGCGTGGCGGCCGTGGCGGCCGCTGGGCGCTTCGGCGGCGTTGAAAATGCCGTCGCGGCCGACGTCGGCAAAATTCGATCCGGTATTGATCGCGACATGAACCGGGCAGCCGGCGGTGAGCACTTTGCGGATATCGTCGATCGAAATGGGATGCGGCGTTCCGTCGAGTAAGTGCTGTTCCGCGTCGGAGATGAGCACGCGTTCGGAGGTCGTGGGAACCTCGCTCTGGTCGGGCCACAGCTCCTGGCGGCAGGTGCCGTGCTCGGCCAGCACTTCACCGGGGTCGGTGCCGCTGATGGTGCCGTCGCCGCCGGTATAGGCGTAGCGATAATCGCGCGCGTCGCCCTGCATCCGCTGGAATTGCAGCATGGTGTAGGTGGGTGACAGCTTCGCCGCGCTGCCAGTCTTAAGATTGGCCACCAGCTCCGTCGCATGGGTCCAGGCAAAGGCCGAGCAGCGCGAGGTCTGCCCTTGATCGCCGATCGGCGTGCAGTACTTGCGAAGATCGATCGCATCGGCCGGCTGCACGGCGTCGAAAGCCGGCGGCAGAGGTTGCGGCATCACCGGTTCGCCGCGCGGCGGAACGGAAACTTCAAGATTGCTCAAATCGATTCCGGTGTAGCGCATGCGCAGATATTCGAGCATCGCCGCGCTGACGAATCCGAAAGCCGAAAGGCGGCCATCGCGCTCGAACAGGCGGACGGTTTCCGAACTTCCCGGCGCCACTTCCTCAAAACCGCTCATGAATCCGGCGTCGTCAAACGGGCGGTAGCCTTCGTCGGCGCGCTGCTGCTCCATGGTGTCGCCGAAAAACTCGTGATCGCCGAAGAGATTTTCAGCGGACTGCTGATAATCGTCCGCGCTCCAGCTTCCGTCGTCGTCGGTGAAATCGGCGGCGGTGGCGTTGGGAAAATCGTCGGCGGAAAGAGCTACATCGTTATCCAGATCGATCAGGTCGCCGGGGTCGGAGAAATCGCTGCCGTCATTGCCGCCGTCGCCGCCGGCGGCTTCGTCCTGGTATTCATCGGCGTCCGGATCGTCTTGATCGCCGTCATCCTGATCATCGTCCTCGCCGTCATCCTGATAATCGTCGCCGCCGTCATCGCCGGAGTCGTCGAAGAAGCCGCCGTCGTCATCGCCCATGTAATAAGGGAACTCGGGGTCGAAGGGCATAAGTAAATATCGTAGCTAAAGGTATCCCCGGCCGTTACCGATAAGGAGGTCAGGAGAGGCCGGTGAAGAAAGAGGCTCGCCGCCACCGGCGCGTTCCCTGGATGGGTCCCGTCCGGCTCAGTTGGGAGGACGCGCGGGGCGAAGTCAGATTTGCCCAGGTTAAGTGCATCGATGTATCGGAAAGCGGAATGCGCATCGAGTGCCCTGTGCCTGTCGCGCCCGGATCAAGAATCCTGCTGAACGCCGAGCGGATCCACATTTCCGGCGCGGCTACTGTAAAACACGTGGCGCGATTCGGCGGGAAATATATCCTCGGGGTGGCACTGGCGGCGCCGGCCGGTGAAAAAACGTCAGCCTTGATGCAGACTCGGGTTTTTTCCGAGTAACTTCATACATCGCGGGTGGAGACCCCCGTCGTGCCCGCCCTGGTCGAGCTTATATTGAGGAAATGAGCTGGACCATCTGGTCCCTGTTCGCCACGATGGAATTGATGCTGTGCCTCACGCCGGGACCGGCCGTGCTGTTCGTCTTATCGAGCGCGCTGCGAGCCGGCGCGCGGCGCAGTATCGCCTCCAACGCCGGGATCCTGGCGGCGAACGCGATCTATTTCGTCATTTCAGCAACCGGCGTCGGAGCGCTGCTGGCGGGCTCGTATCGGCTGTTCTTTCTGGTGAAATGGGCCGGGGCTGCTTATCTTATCTATCTCGGCGCTCGGGCGATGTTGGGCGATTGGACAATCACGCCGGGCGAAGAACCAATGCCGGCGCGCGCTCCGCGGCTGTTCGGCGACGGCTTTCTGGTGCAGGCTTCCAATCCGAAGGCGCTGATCTTCTTTTCCGCGCTGCTGCCGCAGTTCCTGGACGCGCGCCATCCGATTCCCGCGCAAGTGGCGATTCTCGGCGTGACTTCCGTGATCATCGAATTTTTCGTGCTGCTGGGTTACGGCGCGGCGGCCGGACGCATATCGCATTTGGCCCGGCAGCCGCGATACGCGGCCTGGACCAACCGGATCGCGGGGGCGATGCTCGCGGCCGCGGGCGCGGGATTGGCCGCACTGCGGAAATGAGTCGAAGTCAAAAAGAGAGATCGGCGAAGAAGGCGCGACTCGAAACCGTCCTTCTTCGCCGATCCAACGAGCCAAGTTCCGCGCCGGTGCAATCGGCGGCGGCCTCGGGCGAAACGGGCCGAGGGTCGAGGAGGGAGACGAACTGGCCGTCTGGAATCATTAATTCACCAACTCCCCGGATTCCGGAAGGAGATCCTCAAAGACATCCTCCCATTTTTCAATTCCGTGATCGAGCTTGTAGCGGTAAAAGCGGTCGAAGGTTTCGCGCGGAAGGCGAAGCCACACGCTCGCGGGATAGTAATGCTCCATCAGTTGGATCCAGGCTGCGGCGGGCAGCGAATAATGCGCCTCCTGGGGAGCGACGGCGGCCGATCGCACGCCGGATTCCGTCTCGTATACCGCGTTGCCCTTGAAATGAAAGCACAGCGCCGCGGCGCCCTCGCCAAGCCCGTAGAAATATTTTGTCGCCGCGACGTTGAAGTCGAAGCTGCATGGAGCCAGAAGATCGCAAACGATGCTGCTTGAAAACGGCGGCACGATCAGCGACGCCGAGCTCCACAACAGCCGGTCCTGTGTTTCGGCCCAGCGGCTGGATTCGCCGAATAATTCCTTCATCCGTTCCCGGTCCCGCGGCGTGCTGTCGCGCGGAATTTCGATTTCGATACGGCATTCAAGAGCGGCCATCTGGACCAGACCGATTTCCCGGTTGATCACGCGTACCCGGAAATTCATCAGCGGCACCGCCGCGGGCGCGGCGCCGGCGGCGCCCTCTACTCGGAATTTTAGATCCGGCACGATTTCTCCGTTCGGCGAAACTTTTCACGACGCGCGAAATTCCCCGCCTGAATTGTAAGCGGGCAAGCGGCGGCTTCTCAACTGGCTTTGGTCTGGCAACGATCTGAGAAAAGGTCGGACCGAGCATTGGGCTACCATGGTGTTCCTGGCTTCGGCGCAGGTTCGGGCCCGGGTTCGGAATGAGAAGCTCCTGTGATTGGCGCAGCGCGGCCGCCGCAACGTTCCTTGCCGCGCTGATTCTCTACGGATCGCTCTATCCGTTTCGCTTTCACCCGGTGTATTTTCCCCATGGCCTTTTGCGCGCTTTTCTGGCAACGGCCTATGGGCGAGTCGATCGCGGCGATGTCATCTCGAATATTTTGTTGTATTTGCCGCTCGGCTATTTCGCCGTTCGGGTGTGGCCGGTGGCGCCGGCGCCGGTGCGGGTGATGGCGATGATTATCGCCGGCGCCATTCTTTCCACCTCCATTGAACTGGCGCAATTCTACGACCTCGGCCGCGGACCGAGCTTTTTCGACGCGGCTTCGAACACCGCGGGAATGGCGATCGGCGCGGTGGCCGGTGCGATTTCGACGCGGTTTTCCGTCGCGGGAATGCTCCTCGCCGCCTGGTTCGGAGCCAGATTGCTGCCCTACGTTCCAGCGCTTGATCCCGCCAAATACGCGGCGGCGCTCAGGGAATTGACGGCTCCCATCGAACCGGTCGAGGCGTTTCGAAGCTGCGCGATGTGGCTGGCGGCGGCGGCGCTGTTTGAATCCCTGCTGCAAAAAAGTGCCGCGCGCGCGCTCGTCATCGGCATTATTGCGGTGTTTTCCGCGCGAATTTTCATCGCCGGCGCTTTTCTCAGCTCGTCTGAAATCGCGGGCGCCGGAATCGCAGCGATCTTGTGGATCGGCTATGTTTCGCGGCTGGAGCGCCGCGCCGCCGCCGTGTGCTGCGTGTTGATCGCGGCTCTGGCGCTCGAGGCCTTGACTTTTCCCTTTACGCCTTATTCGCGCCGCTTCGCATGGGTTCCTTTCCGCGATCTGATGAGCGGGCCGCGGGAAGCCGGCAGCCGCGTTTTTCTCGAAAAAGCGTTTGAATACGGCGCGCTGCTCTGGTTCGCGTGCCGCGCGGGATTTTCGCTGCCGATTGCCGCGATTTCCGCGTTTTTATTGGTTCTGGGGCTGCGGATGGCGCAATTCTATTTCGCCCGCCGCCCGGCCGGATTCACGGACGCGATTATTGTGCTGATTTTTGGAGTTTTTATCGCGCTTTTTCCGGATTAATTGCTGCTTATTGCGGTGGAGGCTGCTGTTGGTGATCGCGCTTGGCTTCATCCCAGCCCTTGCGCGCTTCAACGCCGGCGTGTTCCAGCTTGCGATTCAGGTCCTCGGCGGCTTTTTCGGCTTCTTTTGCCGCCTGTTTTGCTTTTTCCGCGGCTTGATAAGCAGCGCGTCCTGCCTGCCGCGCGGCGTCATCGGCCTGCTGCTGCCGTTCTTCGGGCGATCGAGAACAACCCGCGAACATCACGATCAGGATTCCGCACGCGAGTGTAATTCGAGTCTTCATAGCACCCCCGGAGTGTGATGCTGGCGCCTTGCCTTACGTTTCCCGATCCCCGTAAACTGAGGGCGTGCAATATCTCGCGCTCGCATCGGATTACGATGGAACGCTGGCGCGGGACGGCGTGGTCGATTCGGCCACGCTCGCCGCGCTGGAGCGATTCCGGCAATCCGGACGCAAACTGATCCTGGTCACGGGCCGCGTGCTGGAGGAATTGAAGTCGGTTTTCCCCCAACTCGATCTTTTCGATCGCGTGGTGGCCGAAAATGGCGCGGTTCTTTATTCGCCGGGGACGCGGCAAAAACGGACTCTCGCCGAGCCCGCGCCCCGGGCGTTTTTCGAAGCTTTGCGGCGGCGGGGCGTGGAACCGCTGGGCGCCGGCGATGTGATCATCTCGACGCGCCGTCCGGCGGAAGTGGAAATGATCAAAATCATCGGCGAGCTGGGCCTTGAATTACAGGTGATTTTCAACAAAAGCTCGGTCATGATCTTGCCCTCCGGCGTCAATAAAAGGACCGGCTTAGCGGCTGCTCTATTCGATCTCTGCCTTTCCGAGCACAACACGGTGGGTATCGGCGACGCCGAAAACGACCATGCATTCCTGCGCTTCTGCGAAGCGTCAGCAGCGGTGGCCAACGCAATTCCCTCGGTGAAGGAAACGGCCGGCGTGGTGACGCGCGGTGAATGCGGCGCGGGAGTGAGCGAGCTGATCGATCGCATCCTGGCGGGCGACGCGCTGGGCGCCCCCGGCCGGTGCCGCATTCTGATCGGGCACGAGCAAGACCGGGAGGTATTTGTTCCGGCATGGGATACGACGTTGATGGTGGCGGGCACGTCCGGCGGCGGCAAGTCCACTTTCGTCACCGGTCTGGTGGAGGAGCGGATCGGGAAAAAGTATCAGACCTGCCTGATCGACCCGGAAGGAGATTATGAAGCGCTTCCAGGGGCGATTTCGATCGGAGACGAGAATACCGCGCCGTCCGTGGAAGCCGTCTTGCAGGCGCTGGAGAAGCCGGACTCGCAGGTTGTGGTGAACATGCTCGGCGTCGCGATGGCGGACCGGCCGGTTTTTTTTTCCGTGCTGCTGCCGAAATTGCAGGAGATGCGCTCGCGCATTGGCCGCCCGCACTGGATCATCGTCGATGAAGCGCATCATATGATGCCCGAGGACTGGGCGCCCGCGTCATCGAGCGACGCTCTGAAAAACCTGGTCCTGATTACGATTCATCCGGACCATGTTTCCCCGGCGGCTCTGCAAGCGGTGGACGCGCTGATCGCGGTGGGGGACGATGCGGGCGAACGGGTCCGCGAATTCGCAGAATCGGTTGGAATTGAGGCGCCGCAAGTAGCGGAGCCGGATCTGCCGAAACACGAAGCGGTCGCGTGGTTGTTGAAGAACGGCCGGCCGCGCCGCGTGCGCCTGATCGAATCCGAGCTGTCGCGCAAGCGCCACAAGCGAAAGTACGCCCGCGGCGATCTGGGCGAAGACAATTCGTTCTACTTTCGCGGCGCCAGGGAAAAATTGAATCTCCGGGCGCAGAACCTGATGACTTTTCTTCAGATGGCCGATGGAGTAGACGATGAAACCTGGAATTATCATCTGAAAAAACACGATTATTCGAAGTGGTTTCGGGAAAAAATCAAGGACGAGGCGCTGGCCCGCGAAGCCGCACAGGTGGAGAGCAGCCAGCGCGACGCCCGCGACGGCCGCCGCAGGATACGCGCGGCGATCGAACGCCGGTATACGGGTCCGGAATAATCAACCGGCGGCGACGTCTTTTTCCCCGCGCGGAATATCAACCTTCAGCAGCACCAGCAGTCCGGCGATGAAGAAGACGATGAGCGAAAGCACCGCGATGCGGTAGCTGTGCGTGTACTGCATGGCCAGACCAAACAGGAGCGGGCACATCCAGCTTGTCCCTTTGTCGCTGATCTCGTAAATGCTGAAATATTCCGCTTCTTTTTCGCGCGGGACGATTTGCGCGTAAAGTGACCGGCTCAGCGCCTGGCTGCCGCCCATGACCATGGCGACGATCGCCGCCATCACGAAAAATTCGAGCGTTGTTTTGACCGCGGCGTAAATGTAGAACAGCACGGCCGTCCAGATGACCAGCGTGAGGATCACCGCGCGTTTGGCGTTGACCGCGGCGGCGACGCGGTTGAAGGCGATGGAGCCGAAGAAGGCCACGAATTGCACCATGAGGATCGCCAGCGTCAGCGTGGAAACGGGAATTTTCAACTCGTCGTTTCCGAACTGCGACGCGAGATTGAGAACCGTCTGAATCGCGTCGTTATAGAGAAGATAGGCGATCAGGAACGTGACGGTCTGCGGAAAGCGGCGCAGATCGCTCAGCGTGTGGGCGAGCTGCTTCAGGACGGCTTCGACGGCGCGTTCGCCCGGCGGCAGGTTTCGCGCGGCGCCGCGATTTCGCAGCGCGAGAAGCGTGGGGATGGTGAAGATGGCCCACCAGACGCCGGCCGAGCAGAGGCTGATGCGCACCGCGAGTCCTTCACTGACGCCGACGGCGCCGGCTCTCAGGTAAAGAATCAGGTTCAGCGCCAGCAGCAATCCGCCGCCGATGTATCCGATGCCGAAACCTTTCGACGACACCGCGTCGCGATCTTCCGGCGGCGCGATTTCGGGAAGAAATGAGTTGTAGATCACAACCGAGGCGCCGAAGGCCACGTTGGCGACAAGAAACAGCAAGCCGCCGAAGAGAAAATCGCGGCCTTGGAGGAACAGCATCCCAATGGTGGCCGATGCGCCAAGATACGCGGTGGCGGCGAGGACTTCTTTTTTCCGCCGGCCATAATCGGCGACCGCGCCGATGATCGGCAGAAACAGAACCTGGAGAATGACGGAGAGGCTGACCAGGAAGCTCCAGTAACTGCGCGGATCGAGCGCCCAGCCGAACGGATGGATGTAGCCATCGGGAGCGGCCGCCGATTTCGCGATCGCGGTCAGGTACGGCCCGAGAAAAAGCGTTACGACGGTGGTCGAAAACGCCGAATTGGCGAAGTCGTACATGTACCAGCCGCGCTGCTCTTTCGCGCTGTACTGGGTCATGGGCGTCCATTCTATCAGGACGAGCGTGTTTTGCCCGTCAGGAACTGCCGATCAGGAGTCCGGTGACGAAGACCATCGCTCCGCCGAGGCCAACCTGAACAGCGGCGGAAAACGGAGGCGTTTCCATATAGCGATTGCGAATCCAGGTAATTACGCCCAATTCCACCACCACGACCGCGATCGCGGCGCTCATGGCGACCCGGAACTGCGGGAGCAGAAACGGCAGGGTGTGTCCGATCCCGCCGAGAGCGGTCATCAATCCGCACACGATGCCGCGCACCCAGGGGTGCCCGCGGCCGGTGAGGCTGCCGTCATCGGAGAGCGCCTCGGCGAAGCCCATGCTGATCCCGGCGCCCACCGAGGCGGCCAGCCCCACGCGGAACGCGTCCCAAGGATTGTGCGTCGCCACCGCGGCGGCGAACACCGGCGCAAGCGTCGAGACGGAGCCGTCCATCAATCCAGCGAGCCCGGGTTGCACGATCTGCAATACGAACAGGCGCCGCCGGGCTTCCTCCTCTTCGTGCTTGACGGTGGGGCTCAGCTTGTCTTCGATTAATTCCTCGGCGCGATTCTGGTGGTCGCGCTCTTCCTGGGCGAGATCGTCGAGCAACTGCCGGATCGCGGGATCGTGCGTGCGAGCCGACGCTTTCTCGTAAAACCGGCGCGTTTCCGCCTCCATCGCGGCGCCTTGCGCGCGAACGGTCTCGAGTCCCAGCGGGCGGACCAGCCACACCGGCCGGCGGTTCACGAATCCGCGTACATCCTGGCGCCGGATCAATGGGATATGATTTCCGAACTTCTGCCGGAACAGTTCGATCAGGCGGCGGCGATGACCGGATTCCTCGTCGCGCATGGCGTCCATGATGGCCGCCGTCGCCGGGAAATTTTCGCGCAGGCCCTCGGCGAAATCGGCGTAAATGCGTTCATCTTCTTCCTCAAGCGAAATGGCGAGGGCCAAAATCTCCGGTTCGGTCAGGCTCTCAAAGCTGCGCATTCCTTTCCCTCCTTTTTTCAGTATCGGGGATCGCCGCGGCCGGCGCGGCGGGGATAGAATGGAGATGCGGCGATGTCGGGCTTACTGAGCGATCGCGTCGGGAAAACGTCACAGGTCGTCGTGCTTCCAGCCTCGCTGGAAGATCCGAACCGGCCGGTTCCCGGCCTCTACAAGGTCGGTCTTACGGCGATTTGCATTTCGATATTTATTTTTTTCGCGTCGCTGGTGCTGGCCTACTACTGGCGGTCCGCGCATCCACCGTATTGGGCGCCGATAAAGCTTCCAGAAACGCTGTGGGTGAGCACGGCGCTGATTCTCGCTTCGAGCCTGATGTTTGAAATCGCCCGGCACGTTTTCCGCCGCGGCGAGTGGCGGATGGCTTCGCATCTGCTCGTCGTGACGGCATGCCTGGGCGCTGGATTTTTGGCCTCGCAATTAACCGCGTGGCGCGAACTGATGGCGCAGGGCGCGTATCTTTCTCAGAATCCGCACAGCTCGTTTTTTTATCTGTTCACAGGGCTGCACGGCGCCCACCTGCTCGGCGGCATCGTCGCCCTGGGAGTGGTGCTGCTGGCGAAATCGAAACGGCGCGAGTTGGTGGACGTGGTCGCCTATTACTGGCACTTCCTGGGCGTGCTGTGGGTCGCGCTGTTTATGGTGTTGAGGACCCGCTGAACGAAAAGAATAGCGGGGCAAGCTTGACCGGCTTGCCCCACCTTGCCAGCGGCGCTTTTACGAACGAGTTCTCGGGCGGCGATGCGCCCTGCGGAGTTACCGCCGCCAGCCGCGATACTCGTGATAATAATGCGGAGCGTAATAATACCGTGGCGCGACCACAACGGGTGGAGCGACCCGCACCCGAGGCGCAGCCCAATATCCCGCATGCCACACGCCGCCGACCCAATAACCGGCGACCCAGGTGTATCCAGGTCCGGGGCACGGCGGAACGTATGCCGGCGCAGCCATCACCGGCGCGGGCACAACCGGAACCCCGATTCCAACTCCAATCGCGATCCGCGGGCCGGCGAAAAGAGAGCTGCCAGCCAGTAACAGTGTTCCGATAAGCTTTTTCATCTTCTTCATCCTCCCGCTGCGAAAGAGGCAAGCTCCGTGCCAAACCTAAGTTATTTAAAATCAAGGGAAATTGGACCCAGCCGGTGGCCGCGCCGCACCGCGGCGGTGGTTTTCAGCCATTGTTATCATAAGACCCATGGCGGACTACAAGATTACGCGGCGGCAAGCGGGGCAGATCCTGGGAGCGGCGGCGCTGGCGGCGCAAACGCCGGAGCTCTGCTACCTGACCGCCGTCGAAATGGCGTCGCTTGTTCGCCGTAAGAAAATTAGCGCGCGGGAATTGATGGAAGCGCATTTGAAGCAGATCGATCGCGTGAATCCGCGGGTGAATGCGATTGTCACTTTGGTTGCCGACCAGGCAATGGAAAACGCTCGCCAGGCCGACGAGCAGCAGGCGCGTGGCCGCCCGATTGGTCCGCTACATGGCTTGCCGGTCGCGCACAAGGATCTGATCGAAACTGCCGGCATCCGCACCACGTTCGGCTCGCCTATTTTTAAGGACAACGTGCCCGCCGCCGACGCGATTCTGGTGGAGCGCGCCAGGCAGGCCGGAGCGATCACCCTCGGAAAAACGAATACGCCGGAATTCGGGGCCGGATCGCAGACCTTCAATAAAGTTTTCGGCGCGACCAAAAATCCTTACGACCTCAGCAAGACCTGCGGAGGATCGAGCGGCGGAGCGGCGGTCGCGCTCGCCTGCGGGATGACGCCGATCGCCAGCGGCAGCGATATGGGCGGTTCGCTGCGCAATCCGGCGGCATTTTGCGGCGTGGTGGGATTTCGCACCGCGCCGGGGCGCGTTCCGCTATTGCCCAAGGGAAATGCGTGGTCCACGCTCAGTGTCGAGGGACCCATGGCCCGCACCGTTCCCGATGTCGCGCTGTTTCTTAGCGCCATCGCCGGCCCTGACGATCGCTGCCCGATCTCGATCACCGAGCCCGGTTCGCGCTTCGCCGCGGCGCTTGGCCGATCCTTCAAGGGCGTCCGCGTGGCGTGGTTCAAGAATCTGGGCGGCATTCCCTTCGATCCCCGGATCATAGCCGCCGTAAACGCGCATCGAAAAACATTCGAATCTTTGGGTTGCATCGTCGAGGAGGCTGAGCCCGATTTCTCCGGCGCCGATGAGGCCTTCAACAGCCTGCGCGCGTGGTCTTATGTCGGCGGTTATGCGGAATTGGCGCGCGCGCATCCGGGCCAGTTGAAAGATACGATTCTGTGGGAGATCGATCGCGGCGCCAAACTCACGGCCGGGGATCTGGGCCGGGCGCAAGCGCTCCACACCGCGGTCTGGGAACGGATGCGCGTGTTCCAACAAAAGTACGAATTTTTCATTCTGCCGACCACGCAGGTCCCGCCGTTCGATCTCAGCCAGGAGTACGTCACCGAGATCGCCGGCGTCAAAATGAAAACGTACATCGAGTGGATGAAATCCTGCTACTTCATCTCGATCATGGAAAATCCATCGATTTCGATGCCGTGCGGATATACGCCGGAGGGTTTGCCGGCGGGCTTGCAAATTGTCGGCCGGCATCGCGACGAGCGGGGCGTGCTGCAACTGGCGAATGCCTTCGAGCAAGCGACCACAGCGGAGCGCCGCAAACCGGCTCTCTAGAAGGATGAACGATTGAGATGCGCTTGATAAGCCGTTGTGTTGTAATTCGGTAAGAAGAGCCGACCGGAGTCCTCCAGTGAACCATCCCGCAATTCGAACTGCCGCGGTATTCTTTTGCGCCGCGCTGGCCGTCTCCGCCGCGCCGGATCGGATTCACCAGCCGATCGATCCCAGCCGCACGGTGGCCATTCCCGGGCAGGTGCATCCGAAGGCTCGCGCGCAATACGATCGCGGCGCGCTCGATCCTTCCTTTGAGATCCGCTATGCAACGATGTTGCTGGCGCCCGCCGCCGGACTGGAATCGTTTCTCGCCGAGCAGCAGAATCCCGCGTCGGCGAATTATCGGCGCTGGATCACGCCGGAGCAGTTCGCCGACCGTTTTGGTCTCAGCAGCGGCGACATTGCGCAAGTGACCGCGTGGCTCCAGTCGCAGGGGCTCACGGTCGAGCAGGTGGCGCGCGGCCGGCACTGGATCGCCTTCAGCGGCACTGCCGCGCGGATGTCCGCCGCGCTGCGCACCGGATTTCACCGCTATGTCGTAAACGGCGAAACGCATTTCGCCAATACCGGCGATCCCTCCGTACCCGCGGCGTTTTCAGGCGTCGTTGCCGGCTTCACGGGTCTTAACGATTTTCGATTGCGGCCCGCGGTGCTGAGCGCGCGCTACAATTCCGGCTCCTCGCACCTGCTCGCCCCAGAGGATATCGCGGTTATCTATGATATTTCTCCGCTGTATCAGGCCGGCATCGACGGATCGGGACAAAAGATCGCGGTTCTGGGACAGACGGCTGTTGCGCTCGCCGATATTCGCGCCTTTCGTAAACGATTCAACCTGCCGGCGAACGACCCGCAGCTTATGCTCGCCGGGCCGAATCCTGGCGTGAGCCCGCCGGATCTGGTGGAAGCCGATCTGGATCTGGAATGGTCCGGCGCGATTGCTCCCGCGGCGACGCTGGTCTACGTTTATTCCTTCGATATCGGATACTCCGCGCAATTCGCCGTCGACCAGAACGTCGCGCCGGTGATCACGATGAGCTACGGCGGATGCGAGCTGGCCAACACGCCCGCGCTGCGCACCATCGCGCAGCAGGCCAACGCGCAGGGCATCACGTGGGTCGCATCATCGGGCGATCAGGGCGCAACCGCCTGCGATATCGACGCGCCCTCGCCGCAAGCCTCGAAGGGATTGACCGCGACCTTTCCGGCAAGCATCCCCGAAATCACCGGCGTCGGCGCCACACAGTTGACCGAAGGCGTCGGCACTTACTGGTCGGCGGTGAACGACGCCAATGGGGGCTCGGCTCTCGGCTATATTCCCGAAGTGGCGTGGAATGGATCGCAACTGCGGCATGAAATCGCGGCTACCGGCGGCGCGGCCAGCGCATTTTTTGCGAAACCGGTGTGGCAGAATGGCGCGGGCGTTCCCAACGACGGAGCGCGCGACGTTCCCGACGTGGTTTTCGCCGGTTCGCCCGATCACGATCCTTACCTGATCACCACCGGCGGCGCGAACCTTGCGGTGGGTGGAACATCCGCGCCGACTCCTGTTTTTGCGGGCGTGGTCGCGCTGCTCAATCACTCGCTCGTTGCCAAAGGGAATCTGCCGCAGCCCGGGTTGGGCAACATCAATCCGCTGCTGTATCGGCTGGCGCAAGCGACCACCGATGTTTTTCACGACGTCACCGCCGGAAATAATCAAATCCCGTGCGAGCAGGGAAGTCCCGCTTGCGTCGATGGGCAGGCGGGATATGTCGCGGCGCCGGGCTACGATCTGGCTTCCGGCCTCGGCTCTATCGATGTCGCGCGTCTGGCGGCGGAATGGAGTACCGGAACCGGCAGCAGCACCACACTGAAGGTGAGTCCCTCGAATTTCGATTTGAGCGACACGCTTCAACTCACCGCGACCGTTACCGGCGGCGCGATTCCACCGAGCGGATCGGTCACGTTCATCGCCGGCGACATCTCACTCGGCTCCGCGCCGCTTGCCTCCGGAACGGCGTCCATCAGCGCGGCCGGAATGCTGGTTGCCGCATCCACGGGCACGATCACCGCGCTGTATAGCGGCGACGCGATCTACAACGCTTCTTCGGGCACTGCCAGCGCGGTGCTGAATCTGCCGGCCTCCGGCTCGCTCGTGGTTCCCTCGGTTTCGCCGAACCCGGTGAGCCAGAGCGTGAACGAGTGGGCGTACACCGTTGCGCTCACGGAGAAGGCCGGCGTCGCCACCAGGCTTACCGGATTCACCATCAATGGCGTGCCGCAGAATCTCGGCTATTGGTCCTCCACCAACATTCCCGCGAATGGCAAAGTGTCCGCCTCGCTCGTCGCTTCCGGAATTACGCCGCCGCTCAATCGCGTCTATCATTTCACCGGCGTCGATGCCGACGGCTCAACCTGGACGCGCGATCTCACCGTGCCGTTTCTCGGTCCAGCCGGTCCGCCGTTCGTGCCGTCGCTTACGCTCACCACCACCTCCGCCGTGACGCGGAATCCGCAAGGCGGGCCACTGTGCGCCTGGTCGCAGGATTTGACGCTTCAGGAAACCAGCGGTTTTCTTTTCCTGCTCACCGGTCTCAGCGCGGGTGGAGTGAACATGAGCAATTCGATACAAGCCGTCTTCGGCACGACGCGTATTGCGCCTTATTCCACGCTGCGGGGCAACATCTGCTGGAGCGAGACGACGCCAGCCGGCGGCGTCAATTATCAAGTCACCGCGGAAAGCGAGATCGGAACCACGGTGACGGTGAAAGCGGTGTCTTCGCTCGCCGCGCCGGCGTTGAATCCGCCGGCGATGACGGTGTCCCCCGGCGTGGTCGAGATGCTCGCCGCGAACTCTTCGGAAGCCGGAACTGCGACGGCCAATATTGATTTCGGCGGCGCACCCGCCAACTGGACCGCGGCCATCGTCCCATCGCGCGCGGCGAGCTGGCTGAAAATTTCTGCGCTCTCCGGCGCCGGACCCGCGCAACTGAATCTCACCGCATCCGCCTCCGGACTTTCCAACGGCGTCTATGACGCGACCGTCCTCATACATTCGCCGGGTGCGTTGCCCGAAGTCGCCGCCCTGAGAGTCGCCTTCGTCGTGGGCTCGTCCGGCGCGATCACGATCGATAGCGTTTCAAACGCCGCATCCGGCGGGCCGGCGCTCGCTCCCGGGGCGATGGCCATTGTGCGGGGTTCGAACCTGGCGGCCTCCCGCCAGCAGACGGGGAAACTGCCTCTGGCGTTATCGCTCGGCGGGGTATCGGCGACGGTCAACGGAATCACCGCGCCGCTGTATTCGATCGCGCCGGACACGCTCGCCATCCAAATCCCCTATGAGACCGGACTCGGCGCCGCCGTGCTCGGAATCAACAATAACGGGCTGATCGCGTCTTATCTCTTTTCCGTGCAAGCGGCCGCGCCCGCGTTTTTCACCACCAGCGGCGGCTCGCTGATCCCCAACGCCTCGGCCAGGCAAGGCCAGACCATCACCGCCTTCGTCACCGGCGAAGGCGACGTCACTCCTTTTCTCGCCACTGGCGCCTCGCCCGCCGCGGGCTCGCCGGCGAAATTTTTGCCGCAGCCGATTCTTAAATACGTCGTCTCTGTCGGCGGCGTTCTCGCGCCGATCACCTTCATCGGCGTCGTGCCCGGCCTGGTCGGAGTGACGCAGATCAATTTCGTTGTCCCGCTCACCGCTCCTGAGGGAGCCCAACCGCTATCCATCGGAACCACGGCCATGGCGGTTTGGGTTGGAGGCAGCGGCCCGCCCGTTCCCGCCGGACCGTCGGCCGTTCTGAGCTGGACGCCTCAAGCCGAGCCCGCGACGCTGAACGTTCTGCCTGCCGGGAGCCAGTAAACGGCACGGCTAAAATAAACCGATGGCCCTTTTCTGGACCCTGATCTGGGTCGATCCGCTGATCATCCTTTCTACAATTTTTTTCGGATCGATCAGCGTCGTCCTATCCTTCTTCGACAAATCCGGGCGCGGGATGATCGCCACCGCGCGCCTCTGGGCCAAATCGCTGGTGCGCATCGCCCGCGTTCGCGTCACGGTCGAAGGACTCGAAAAAATCGACCCGAACGGCGCCTACGTCTTCGTCGCCAATCACCTCAGCTACATGGATACGCCGGTCGTGCTCAGCAACAT
The DNA here is from genome assembly GCA_021325175.1 of Terriglobia bacterium. GTDB lineage: Bacteria > Acidobacteriota > Terriglobia > Bryobacterales > Bryobacteraceae > Palsa-187. The sequence continues at coordinate 61,735 of JAJPHS010000032.1, read as the reverse complement.
TCCGGTGCAATTCCGTTTTATGGCGAAAAAGGGTCTGTTTCAGATCCCGTTCCTCGGCACGCATCTGATGCAGGCCGGCCATATTCCGGTGCCGCTGGACGACGCGCGCGCCTCGGTAAGGACGCTGCATCGCGCCGCGGAAACAATTCGCGACCGCGGCATCTCCATTTTGATTTTCCCGGAAGGAGGCCGGTCTATCACCGGCGTGCTTCAGGAATTCAAGGAAGGCGCGGCCTACATCGCGATCAAGGCCGGCGTTCCCATCGTTCCTATCGCGCTGGTGGGGACCCGGAATATTCTCGCAATGGGATCGGCGACGTTTCACTCCGGTCCGGTAACGGTGCGAATCAGCGCGCCCATCCCGACCGCGGGAATGTCGCTGCGCGATCGCGCCGCGTTGACCGCTACCGTTCGCGAGCGAATTGTGCTCATGTTGGGAGCGAATCAATGAACTTTGTGGAGCTTGATTCGACGCGGATGATGAAGCCCGCCGGCGCTACGCCGGTTCTTGAAGCGTGCCTCGCGGCCCAAGTCCGCCGCGCGCTGGTTTATCCAAAGAATCTTACGCCGGGGTTCTTCGATCTCAGCTCCGGCGAGGCCGGCGAGATCCTGCAAAAATTCCGAAGCTGGCGATTACGGGTCGCGGTGGTGTGCGAGCCCGGCTCGGTCCGCTTCAGCACGCATTTCCCGGAAATCGCCGGCGAAGTTCGCGACGTGTTCCGCATCTTCGATACCGCCGAAGATGCTCGCCAATGGCTCTCTGAATAAAGAATCGCCCTCGCTATCGCGATTCAAAAAACGGCTTCAGTCGCGCCATCGCCTCTTCGAGAATCGGCCGGTCCGATGCGTAGCAAACCCGCACGTTTCCTTCGCCGCCCGCTCCGAACGCGACCCCCGGCGCCAGACCCACGCGCGTTTCCATCAACAGCCTCTTGCAGAATTCGAACGAATCGCTGACGCCCTCGACTTTCAGGAAGAGATAGAACGCGCCGTCGGGATTCGGAATCGTCACGCCGGGAAATTTGCTCAGCGCAGCCAGGCAAAAATCGCGATTCTCCCGCAGCTTGCAGACCATCTGGCGGATCGTATCCTCGCCCCACAGCAGCGCCGATTCCGCCGCGCGCTGCGAAAAGCTGGGCGCGTTCGAGACGACGTATTCGGTCAGTTGCGACGCTTTGCTCACCAGATCCTTGCGCCCCACCAGCCAACCGAGCCGCCATCCGGTCATGCAATATGCCTTTGAAAACGATTGGATGACGATCACCGCATCGTCGCGCGTGCACTTTCGCAGGATGGATGGCGCCGCGCCCGAAGGCTTTCCTTTTTCCGCGGGCTCGGCCAGCCCCGGATAATAAATCCGCTCGTAGACCTCATCCGCCAGCAGCCACAACTCATGCCGCCGCGCGAACTCGAGCAGCTTCTCCTGTTCCTCCGCGGTGGCCGTGGTCCCCAGCGGATTCGAAGGCGAGGTGTAAATCAGCAGCCGGGAGCGCGGGCTCACCGCGCGCTCCAGCGCATCGAAGTCGATCGCATAGCACCGCCCGTCGAGCACGCACGGAACCTCGCGCACCGCCGCATTGCACATCTGAATGATGGCCGACCCGTTGGGCCAACCCGGCGTCACGACGATTCCCTCATCGCCCGGATCGAGCACCGCGCGAATCGCCACGTTCAGGGCCTGCACGCCCGACGCCGTCACCGCGATCTCGGATGAGGGGTCCAGCTCCACGCCGTGCAACTCGGAATAATATCGAGCCAGCGCGCGGCGCAGCGACGGCAGACCCGCATTCTCGGTATAGAACGTGTACCCGTCGGCCATCGCCTTCTGCGCGGCGCGCTTGATGAAATCGGGAGTCGGAACATTGGACTCGCCGAAGTACAGCTTGGAAACGCCTTCCATCGACATGGCCAGCTCGGCAATCTGACGAATGCGGGAAGACGGGACGGCGAGCGCGGAAGAAGAAATTTGTGCGGGCATGAGCTTCTATTTTACTTGGACGCGACCGCGTACACTTCCATCTTTTCCGCCTCGCGCAGGCGCTTGCGCTTCACGGCCCAGGCGATGATGAGCACGGCCACGAGCGAGCCGAGCGCGGCCATGAACATGTCTTCCTGCGAATCCCACATATCGCCCTGCATGCCGACGAATTCTTCCCCGCGCTGCGGCGTCAGAATATTGGCCATCAGCGCTTCGAGAATCTCATAAATCGCGCTCAGCGCCAGAGTGCATTCCACCGGCAGGTAGTACAGCCAGCGGCCGGTGACGCGCAGCGCCCGCATGGCGATCTCGCGCATTGGATACGCCAGCAGCAGCCCGAAGGAAAAGTGCGCGATGCGATCGTAATGATTGCGCTGCGTGTGCAGGATCGGCTTCAGCCACTCCCCGACCGGCACGTCGGAATATTTATAGTGCGCGCCGAGTTCGTGAATCGAGAGATAAATGAAAAACAGCAGGTAAGACAGACCGGAAAAAGTGAACCGCCGATAGGTAGCGATCAGGACGGGAATGAAGCAAAATACCAGCCCGTTCTCCAGTGCCCAGTCGAACACCGTATCCGGCCGGTAGGCCGCCAGCAAAAACGAAAGCAGCATCGCTCCGGAGAGAAACTGAAGAAACCGGTTCTCGCGGTAGGGAATCGGAACGACGGTGGAGGCTGTGGTCAAAAGGGCATTATAAAGGATAGAAACGTGACATGGCGCGAAGCTGCTTCGGCCAGCGGCCCGGTTTATCCGCGCCGATCCTTGGACGCCATCAACTCTTCAATGTTGACCAGCTCGGTCGGGTAGTTGCCGGTGTAGCAGGCGTAGCAATAATCGCCGCGATCGGCCACGGCCTCGCGCAGCGCCCCGAGCGATAAATACGCCAGCGAATCCGCCTCGACAAATCGCCGGATCTGTTCGACGCCATTGCTGGCGGCAATCAGCTCCGCCACGCACGGCGTATCCACTCCGTAGAAACAGGGCGAAATCGTCGGCGGGCAGGAGATTCTCAGATGCACCTCGCGCGCGCCGGCGCCGCGCACCATTCGAACGATCTTGCGGCTCGTGGTGCCGCGTACGATCGAATCGTCCACCAGAATCACGCGCTTTCCTTCCAGCAGATGCCGCACCGGATTCAGCTTCAGCTTCACGCCGAAATCGCGGATCGCCTGCGAGGGCTCGATGAATGTTCGCCCCACATAGTGATTGCGGATCAGCGCCTGGCGAAAGGGAATTTTCGATTCCGCCGCATAGCCGATCGCCGCCGCCACGCCCGAATCCGGCACCGGCACGACCACGTCGGCCTCCACCGGCGCCTCGCGCGCCAGCAGCCGTCCCAGATTCTCGCGCGACTGCTCCACCGGGCGCCCGAACACCACCGAATCGGGACGCGAAAAATAAACGTGCTCGAACACGCACTGCGCCCGCGGCCGCACCGGCGCGTAGCGCTCCCGGGTGATTCCTTCCGGACCGGCGATCACCATCTCGCCCGGCTCGACGTCGCCCAGATAAACCGCCGTGATCAGGTCGAAAGCGCACGTTTCCGACGCGAACACGTAGGCCCTGCGCCCGTCCGGCAACTCCATTTGTCCGAACGCGAGCGGGCGAAACCCATGCGGATCGCGCGCCACTAGAATCCGGTCCTCGGCCAGAAACACCAGCGAAAACGCGCCTTCGAGCTGCATCAGCGCCTCGCGCAGGGCGCCGGAAAGCGTGCGTTCCCGCGATCGCGCCACCAGGTGCAGGATCACCTCGGTGTCGCTCGACGCCTGGAAAATCGAGCCTTCGCGCTCCAGCTCGCGCCGCAGTTCGGCGGCGTTGGTGATGTTGCCGTTATGCGCCACGGCAATCCGGCCCTTGTTGCAGGAAACCGAAAATGGCTGCGCGTTTAGCAGCACCGTATCGCCGGCGGTCGAATAACGGGTATGCCCGATCGCGTGATCCCCCGGAAGGCGCCCCAGCACCTCCGGCGTAAAAATATCGGCGACGTGGCCCATCGATTTGTGGCAATGAATGGCGCGTCCGTCGCTCGAACAGATGCCCGCGCTTTCCTGCCCGCGATGCTGTAGCGCGTATAAGCCGAGATAGGCCAGATTCGCCGCTTCCGGGTGCCCGTAAATGGCGACCACGCCGCATTCGTCGTGAAATTTATCGCGGGATCTATCGCCGCGGCGAGACCGGAGCGTCTTCGATTTCACGATTCAACCCTCACGGCGAGCTGATTCTCCAGCGCGTTCTCCCAAACCTCGCGAAGCTGCTGGACCGCGCAATCGATCAGAGTCAGTGAATCGTTGCCGATTCGCAAGATCTCTTTCATTGTAACCCCGGCCCGTAATGCTTCGACGCCGTGAGCCCGCGCAATCCGCTCCACCTCGGCCGGGACCGCTGTCGAAAGGATCACGCGCGACGGTCCTTCGTGAAACAACAAAAATTCCGGCCGCAGATCGCCCGCCAGCTCCACCGTCGCGCCGATACCCCGCATCGAGCACTCCGCCAGCGCCACCGCCAATCCGCCGTCGCTTACATCGTGCGCGGATTCGGCCAATCCGGCATTCACAATTTCGCGAATCGCCGCCTGCACGCGCTTTTCGTAATCCATATCGAGCGCCGGCGGCAACCCCCACAGATTCTCCAGCACGACCTTGGCATACTGGGTCCCGCCGAACCGGGTTTCATCGCAGGATCCCAGGCCGCCCAGCAGCATTACCGTCCGTCCTTCGCGCTTGAACGGAATCGTCACCGGCGGCGCCGTCTTCAGCAACCCGACAATTCCCACCACAGGCGTCGGCCAGATCGACTCGCCCAGCGTTTCGTTGTACAGGCTCACGTTGCCGCCGGTAATCGGCGTCTCAAAAAATTTGCACGCCTCCGCCAGCCCCTCGATCGATTCCACCAACTGCGCCATAATCTCCGGCCGCTCCGGATTGCCGAAGTTCAAATTATTGGTCGCCGCGACCGGCATCGCGCCGGCCGTCGATAGATTGCGGCAGCACTCCGCCACGATCAGCTTTGTTCCCTCGCGCGGCGACAGCGCGCAATATCGCGCGTTCCCGTCAAGCGACATCGCCACGCTCGATCCCGTCTCTTTGATCCGCACGATCGCCGCGTCCGCGCCCGGCCCGGCGATGGTGTTGGTCCGGACCATGTAATCGTACTGCCGCCAGATCCACTGTTTCGAGCACAGATCGCCGGACGCCAGCAGCTTCAGCAGATCCGCCGTCAAATCCCGCGAGGAAAACCGCGGCGCATCCATCCCCGCCGGACGATACGGCGGAACATTGTGCGGCCGGTCGTAGACCGGAGCCTCGTCGGCCAGCTCGCGATTCGGAATCTCCGCCGCCACCACGCCGTGATTCTTCACCCGCAGCATCCCGTCGCCGGTGACGCGTCCGATGGTCACCGCGTCGAGTCCCCATTTATGGAACACGCGAAAGACTTCCTCTTCGCGCCCCTTTTCGGCGACGATCAGCATCCGCTCCTGCGATTCCGACAGCATGATTTCGTACGGCGTCATGCCCGCTTCGCGCTGCGGCACCAACGCCAGGTCGATCTCAACCCCGGTTCCCGCGCGGCTGCCCATCTCGCAGGTCGAACAGGTCAACCCCGCCGCGCCCATATCCTGAATGCCGACGATCGCTCCGGTCTTCATCGCCTCCAGGCATGCTTCGAGCAGCAGCTTCTCCAGAAACGGATCGCCGACCTGCACATTCGGCCGCTTCTGCTTCGATTCCGCGGTGAACACCGCCGACGCCATCGAGGCGCCGTGAATCCCGTCGCGCCCGGTTTTCGCGCCCACGTATATCACCGGATTGCCCACGCCCGCCGCGCGGCCGTAGAAAATTTCGTCGTGCTTGAACACGCCCAGCGCGAACACGTTCACCAGCGGATTGCCGTTGTAGCAGTTTTCAAAGACGCACTCCCCGCCGACCGTCGGCACGCCGAAACAGTTGCCATAGTGCGCGATCCCGCTCACCACGCCTTCCAGGATTCGCTGATTGCGGGGAACCTCCAGCGGTCCGAACCGCAGCGCGTCCATCACCGCGATCGGCCGCGCGCCCATGGTGAAAATGTCGCGCAAAATTCCGCCCACGCCCGTCGCCGCGCCCTGAAACGGCTCAATGAAGCTCGGATGATTGTGCGATTCGATCTTGAACGCGATGGCGTATCCATCGCCAATGTCGATAATTCCGGCGTTCTCGCCCGGCCCCACCAGAACGCGCGGCCCGCGCGTCGGCAGCTTCTTCAGATGCAGCCGCGAGCTCTTATACGAGCAGTGCTCGCTCCACATCACCGTGAAAATGCCCAGCTCCGTCTCGGTAGGTTCGCGCTTCAGGATCGACCGGACTTTGTCCAGCTCGAAAGGCGTCAGGGCGCTCATGGAGCCACGAGGGAGTGCACCATGCTCTCTAAAATCACGCGCCCGTCGGTTGAGCCCATCAGCTCATCCGCGGCGCGCTCCGGATGCGGCATCAGTCCCATCACATTGCGGCGTTCATTGCAGATCCCCGCGATGTCCCGCAGCGAGCCATTGGGATTATCCAGGTAGCGCAGCACCACGCAATCCTCGCGCTCCAGCCGGTCGAGCGTGCGCTCATCGGCGAAGTAGCAGCCCTCGCCGTGCGCCACTGGCAGGCGCAGCGTCTGGCCTGGCGCGGCCGCCAAAGTAAACGGAGTATTCGCCGTCTCCACCCGCACGGTCACTTCGCGGCAGACGAATTTCAAATCGCGATTGCGAAGCAGCGCGCCGGGAAGCAGCCCGCTCTCCACCAGAATTTGAAAGCCGTTGCAGATGCCCAGCACCAATCCGCCTTGCTCGGCGAACCTGCGCACCGCCGTCATCACCGGAGAGAATTTCGCGATGGCTCCGCAGCGCAGATAATCGCCATAGGAGAATCCGCCGGGAAGAATCACCGCGTCGGCATCGCCCAGCGTGGGCGAATCATGCCAGATCATTTCCGCCTGTTGGCCAAGATTGCGGGTGATCGCGTACCAGGCGTCGTGATCGCAGTTGCTGCCGGGGAAAACGACAACGCCGAATCGCATGGACACTTCATGTTACCAGATCGGCATCCCCAAGCCGATCAAGCGCCGACCATCATTCATAGCGCAGCGCGCTTAACGGGTCCGCGCGCGTGGCCCGCGCCGCCGGCAGATAGCACGCCGCCGAAGCGGTCGCCAGCAGCACCGCCGCGACGCCCGCGATCGTCAACGGATCGGCGAATCTCACTCCAAACAGCATTCCTTGCAGCACTCTGCCGATCGCCGCCGCCGCCGCGACGCCAATCACCAGCCCCGCGGCCACCGGCGCCAGACCCTGCCGCAGCACCATCATCCGCAATCCGGAGCCGGTCGCGCCCAGCGCCATGCGAATGCCCATCTCGCCGCGCCGCTGCTCCACCGAATAGGAAACCACGCCGTAAACTCCCAGGCCCGCCAGAACCAGTCCGGCGCCCGCGAACAGCAGCACCAGCATCAATTGAAACTGGCGCTGCGCCACCGACTCGGAGACGATCTGCCGCATGCTGCGAAACGCTGGCACCGGCATCTCCGGATCCAGCTTGCGAATTTCCTGGCGGACCGCGTTGGAAACGCGCGCCGGGTCCATCGCGGCGCGCACCGCCAGCGAAAACTGCCCCTGGTTTCTCTGCCAATACGGGATATAAACGGTCAGCGGGGGCGCCTGCTGCAATGACGATTCTCGCACCCCCGTCACCACCCCGACCACTTCGAGCAGCGGCGCGTCGAAATCGCCCAAATGAAATTTCCGGCCCAGCGGATTTTCTCCCGGCCAGACGCGCTGCGCCGTTTCCGCCGAAACGATGGCCACTTTACGATCGCGATCGGCCGGTTCAAAGGCGCGGCCCGCCAGCAGCGGAATGCTCATGGTTCGGAAATAACCCTCGCTGATCAGCCGGAAATCCGCGATCGGCCGCAGAAAATCGGGCAGCGTCGTTCCATCCGCCGTCAGAATATTGTTGCTGCCCTGCGAGGCGAGCGGCAGGATGTTGGTCACCGCCGCGCTGGTTACGCCCGGAATGGCGGCTACGTTTTCCAGCAGTTTTTTCAAAAAATCCGCGCGATGCCTCAGATCGGGATATCGCGCGAGTGGAAAGCTTAAATCGACCGTGGTGATTCGCTCCACTTCAAAACCCCGATCGACGTGCATCAATTTGACAAAGCTCGCCAGCAGCAATCCGGCGCCCATCAGCGGCAGCGTGCTCAGCGCGACCTCGGCCATCACCAGCGTCGATCGCAGCCGCGATCCCCGCCGCGCTTCGGTCGCGCTTCGGCCGCCCGCTTTCAACGAATCCTGCGGGTCGGAGCGCGCTTCGCGTAGCGCCGGAATCAGCCCGAACAGAATCGCCGAGCCGATCGTCAGCGCCGCCGCCGCCGCCAGCACGCGAATATCGATATGAATCGCGTTCACGCGCGGCAGGTCGATCGGCGCCGAAGCTACAATCACCCGCAGCGCCTCATAGGCGAAGGCAATTCCCAAGACGCCTCCCGCGGCCGCCAGCAGAAAGCTTTCGGTCATTATCTGCCGCGCCAGCCGCGCCGAGCTCGCCCCCAGCGCCGCGCGAACCGCGAACTCCCGCCGCCGCGATGCCGATCGCGCCAGCAATAAATTGGCGACATTGACGCACACGATCAGCAACACCGCGCCGACCGCGCCCATCAACAGCAGCAATCCCGCGCGCGATCGCCCGCTGATCTGTGCCTGCAAGGGCGCCAGCATCGCCCGCAGATCGACGTCTTCATGAACGAACTCCTTCACGATCGAGCCTTGAATCGAGTCCAGCTCCGCTAGCGCCTGATCGCGCGAAATTCCCGGCCTCAGTTTCGCCAGACACGCGAAATTGAAATCGCCCATCGCGGAAAGCTCCTGATCGCGCATCGCGAACGGCTTCCAGACATCCGGATCCTGCTCGCCGTAGCGTATCCCCAGAAGCTCGCTGACCTTGGGAACCACCAATCCCGGCGGCAGCACGCCGGCCACCTGATACGGCACATCGTCAATTAAAATTTTCCCGCCGAGGATTTTCGGATCGGCGTGAAACCGTTCCCGCCACAACCGGTCCGTGATCAGCGCCACCTCATCGCGGCCTGGCGCATCTTCTTCCGGAAGAAAATTTCTCCCGATCTGGGGCTCGACCCCGAGCAGCGGAAATAGCGTCGCGGAGGCCCGCGCCAGCACGATTTGCCGCGGCTCGCCTCCCGTCGTCAGGCTCGCGGTGCGGATGTTGAATAGCGCGATCTGCTCCCCCGCCGTCCAGCGTTTACGCCATTCGCGAAAATGCATCGCCGAGACCGGCAGCGCGGACGGCAGGCCCTGAATGCGCTCGATATGTTCCTGCACCGCGTACAACCGGTCCGAATCGGGAAACGGCAGCGGCCGGAGCAACACTCCATCGATCAAGCTGAACATCGCCGTATTCGCGCCGATTCCCACGGCCAGAATCAAAATCACGATTGCGGTGAATCCCGGCGCGCGGGCCAGTATCCGAAAAGCGTGTCGCAGTTCGGCCATCGCTAAAGAGACGAAATTCGCGCGCGGCGGTTCGCAGAAATTTTACGGCCGGAGCCATATCCCCAGGAATTGATCCACCATCGCCTCCGGAACCGCGATCGAAAGGTTTACCCGCCGCTCCTCCGGGCTTACGCGGATCGTGTCATACATTCCGGCCAGTTCCGGATGGTCCTTGGGCACGCTCAACCGGCCGATGCCGATCAGCGCGCGAACCGCGCCGGCAACCTGTTCGGCATCCTGATCCGTCGCGCAGTCGGCCTGCGCCAGTCCGTTCAGTCCCGAGTTCAGGTCGAACGAGAAAAAACCCGACTGCACCGAAGCCACCAGCTTATTTAAATTTCCCAACAACGTTCCATCTTTAAACGGCAGGTGAATCGATCCGCCCGCGTAGGCGGCCCAAAACTGCGCCGCGGCCGGGATCTGCTTCAACTTCGCCGCCAGCGCCGCCGGCGGTCCCGCCGACCTGCCCCGCTCATCGATCAGCTTGTGCAGCGCGTCGACTTCGCCCGCCGCCGCCACCGTGGGGCTGAACAGCGCCACCGCTTCGCCTCCGTTGCCATAAAAATTAAAACCCTTGTAGCTCGACCGCGCCACGCCCTGGCGCTCGAAATTCGGCTCCATCATTTCGTCGGCGAATTTGCCGCGCGCCAGCAAAACACCCGTGCCGCCGTTCGATGCATAGAGCAGTTCCCACAGGTCCTTGCGTGGATCGATGCCGGTCCGACGGGCGAACTCCTCCACTTGCGGAAGCTGCCGGTTGGCGAAATTCCGCTGATAAAGCGGAGTCTTGAGCAGCGATTCGAGCCTTGTGCCGACCAGCAGGATCGTATCGGCCGGCACCAGCGTCTCGATCGACGCGTCGATTTTCACGCTCGACGGCGCCTTTGAGCCGCATCCGGCCAGCGCAACGATCAAAACCGTAGCGAACAAGCCCCGGCGTTTATGCCCGCGGTTTATATGTGCGATCATCTGCCGTCATTGTAAAATGTTGCTTTGACCACAAACCGGCTACCTCGCGTCTGCGCCGTCAGCTACCTCAATACCGTTCCGCTGGTCTGGGGAATGTTGAAAGGCGAACAGCGCGGAATTTTCGATCTTCAATTCGCGCTGCCCTCGATCTGCGCCGATCAGCTTGCCAGCGGAGAAGCCGATATCGGCATCGTTCCGGCCATCGAGATGCAGCGCCAGCGGCTCGAATACTTTCGCGGCGCCGGAATCGCCTGCCGCGGCGCGGTTCGCAGCATCCTGCTGATTTCGAAAACGCCGCTGCGCGCAATTCGCACGCTCGCCACCGATTCCGGCTCGCGCACCTCGGTAGTTCTTTCGCGCATCATCCTGGAAGAAAAGTTCGGCGTCCGCCCCGCGCTCATCTCGCGTTTCGCCGATCTTCCTTCGATGCTCGGCGAGGCCGACGCCGCGCTGCTCATCGGCGATGCGGCGCTGCGCGTCGATCCCGCGACGCTTCCCTTTGAAACCCTCGATCTCGGCCGCGAGTGGACCGGGCTCACCGGTCTGCCGATGGTCTTCGCCCTATGGTCCGGCCGCAAGGAAATGATTCAACCGGCTTACGAGAAAGCTTTTATCGATTCGTGCCGCTACGGTCTGGCCCACCTCGACGAAATTGTCCGCGAGGAATCGGACGCGCGAAATTTTCCCGAATCGCTGGTGCGAAAATATCTTACCGAGCACATCGCCTTCGAATTAGGCGAGCGCGATTATCGCGGGCTGGAGCTTTATCTCGAACGGGCATCCAAACTGGAAAGGCAGGCGGTTGCGTTATGATCTCCCGCGCGCAGGCGATCGATCTTTACAACTCGGATAATCTGCTCGAAATCGGCATGGCCGCGGACGAGGTGCGCCGCAAGCTGCACCCGGAAGGCGTGGTCAGCTATATCATCGACCGGAACATCAATTACACCAATTTTTGCACTGAATATTGCAGTTTTTGCGCATTTTATCGTCCCATTGGGCACGCCGAAGGCTACGTGCATCCAAAGGAAGTGATTTTCGAGAAGATCCAGGAGACCATCGATCTGGGCGGCACCGGCATTCTGATGCAGGGCGGCCTGCATCCGGATCTGAAAATCGAATGGTACGAGGATCTGCTGCGCTCCATCAAGCAGCGATTCAATATCTGGTGCCACTGTTTTTCCGCGCCGGAAATCGTCAACATCGCCAAAGTCAGCGATCTGAGCATCCGCGACACGCTGGCCCGGCTGCGCGATGCGGGGCTCGATTCGCTGCCGGGGGGCGGCGCCGAAATTTTAGACGACGAAGTCCGCCATCGCATCAGCCGCCTGAAATCCTCGGTGAACGATTGGATTGAAGTGCATCGCGCCTGCCACTCGCTCGGCCTGCGCTCCACCGCGACCATGATGTTCGGCGCCGGCGAAACGATCGAGCAGCGAATGAATCATTTCGAGATCGTGCGGCAAATCCAGGAAGATACCGGCGGATTCACGGCGTTCATTCCCTGGAGCTTTCAACGCGAGAACACCTCGCTCGGCCGCTTCGTCAAGGAAGAAGCGACCGCCGTCGAGTATTTGAAAATGCTCGCGCTTTCCCGCGTGTATCTGGAAAACATCCTGAATATTCAGTCTTCCTGGGTTACTCCGGGATTGAAGACGTGCCAGCTCGGGCTGCGCTTTGGCGGCAACGACGTGGGCTCCATCATGATCGAGGAAAATGTCGTGAGCGCGGCGGGCACGCATCATCGCGCCACCGAAGAAGAGCTGCGCCGGCTGATTCGCGGCGCCGGATTCATTCCCAAACAGCGGGACACGTTGTATCGCACCTATTTTCTGAATTGATGAGGCTCCGCATTGCAGCAATGATGGCGCTGGCGGCTGTGTCGCCGGCGTTCGCCGACACCACCGCCGTGCTGGCCTTCTGGAACAACTCCAAGGACCAGCCGAACCTGGATTGGATTGGCGTCAGCATCGCGGAAACGATTCGCGAATCGTTGGGCTCGCGCGGGCTGCTGGTGCTCGATCGCGATGAGACCGAAGACGCCGTGCATCGTCTCGGCTTGCGCAGCCGGACGCCGCTTTCCGAGGCTTCGGTGATGAAAATCGGCGACGTCACCGACGCCGAGCAGGTGATCTTCGGCACCTTCGAGTTCGCCCCCGAGGATAACGCCAGGGCCGCGGGCCTGAGCGGATCGCTCAAAATCTCGGCCCGGGTTCTGGACCGGCGCAAGATGCATCTCAGCCCGGAGTTCACCGAAAGCGGCGCGCTGGAGGATCTGGCGACGCTTCAGGCCCATCTGGCCTGGCGCGCGCTGGCCATGCTCGCCCCCCGGCTCGCTCCGCCGGAATCGGAATTTCGCAGCGTCCGCGCGCCGATTCGTCTCGATGCGGAAGAAAACTACGTTCGCGGGCTGCTGGCGCGCGATCCGGCGCAAAAAGAGCGATTTTTCCTGCAAGCCGCGCGGCTTGATCCGCGCTTCAGCCATCCCTGTTATCAGCTCGGCCAGATTCATTACCGCCGGAAAGAATATAAAGAAGCGGCCGACTGGCTGCAAAAAATTCCGCCGGAAGATCCCCATTACCGTGAAGGGCAATTTTTGCTCGGGCTTGCGCTCTATCAATCCGGCGATTTTTCCGGCGCGCAGAAGGAATTTCAGATGATCGCCGCCGTGGTCCCGATTGGCGAGATTTGGAACAACCTGGCCGCCGCCGAAAGCCGCCGCAATCTTCCGCAAGCCGTCGATGATTTCCGGAAAGCCGCCGAAGGAGATCCCGCCGATCCGCTTTACCAGTTTAATCTCGGCTATGCGCTCTGGAAGAAAGGCGATTTCGCCGCCGCCGCCGAAAATTTCCGGCGCGTGCTGAATCACGATCCGGAAGACACGATGGCCACGCTGCTGCTGGGCCGCTGTTTAAAACAGCAGGGCTATCACGCCCCGGCCGACGAGCGCCTCTCCGCGCTGGAGCGCCTCAAAACCGTCTACGAAGAGCGGGCTTACTGGCAGCTCAAATCGGTGCTCGGCAAATCGCAATGAAGCTGCGGAATATTTTTCGAACTCCGGCCGGCGGAGCCTCCTCCGCGGCCGAACCGGGTATAATCGGAAAGCCCATGATTCAGGCGTTCGGAGCATCCGATCCCGGATGTGTTCGGAATAATAACGAAGATTATTTCCTGATTGCTCCCGCTTTAGGTTTGTATTTGGTCGCCGATGGAATGGGCGGCGCCAACGCGGGAGAGCACGCCTCCAAACTCGCCTCGGAAACGGTTCGCGAGGTGGTCGAATCGGCCGACGGCCATCGCGACGCCGCCACGCTGGTTCGCGCCTTTGAGGAAGCGAATCGCCGCGTAATGACCCAAGCCTCCCGGGATCCGACCATGGAAGGAATGGGCACGACCTTGGTTGCCGCGCTCGATCTCGGCCAGGAGCTGGTGATCGCCAGCGTTGGCGACAGCCGTGTCTATATTTACGAAAACGGCCGTCTTCGCACCATCACCGAGGATCAGACCTGGGTCAATGAAGTCGGCCGTCGCCTTGGCATCGACGAGGAAAGTTTAAAATCCCACCCCATGCGGCATGTGCTTACGATGGCGATCGGCGTCTCCGAGGATCTGCGCATCCACACCTATCCGCTGAAACCCGCGCCCGGCACGGAAGTGCTGATGTGCAGCGACGGTTTGCACGGCGTGGTCAGCGAGCAGCAGCTTGCCGCGACTCTGGCCAGCTCCGGGACGCTGGAAGCGAAGTGTCAGGCCATGATCCAGGCCGCGCGAGAGCTCGGCGGCCCGGATAATATCACCGCCGTCCTGCTGCGCGCCTCCTGACAGCCGCGGCTTTAACAGACGATGTTGCCGATGGAAAAACGCTTGAGCAGGTCCGCCGGGAGCCGCTGTTTCAGTTTTAAAACTGGCGCGAACAGATCCCCCAGCGTTTCGATTCGTTCCAGCGCCGCGCCAGGCGAAAAATCGAGGCTTCTGCGATCTTTTTTGGATAGCGCGCGGTCCAACTCTTCCCAGGCGACCGGCATCGAAACGAAGGGAAACGGACGCTTGGCGCGGAGCGAGTAGACCGAAACCGTCGTTTTGAAATCGGAGTTCTGGCTCCAGTCGATGAACACCTTTCCGGCGCGGGAAACTTTCGCCATCTCCGCGATGACCAGATCCGGATGTTCGCGTTCGAGGTGTTCCGCGATCGATTTGGCGAGCGGGCGAACGACCTCGTAGGTCACTTTCGTGTTCAGCGGCACGTAAACCTGAATCCCGCGCGAGCCGGAGACCTTCGGAAACAACGCCAGCTTCCATTGCGCGAACAGATCCTTCAGAAAAAAAGCAACCCTGCCGCAATCGAGAATGTCCGCGTTCTCGCCGGGGTCCAGATCAAAAACCATTGCCGTGGGCTGGTCGATAGCCGGCGCGCGGTGGAGAAATGGATGAAGCTCGAGATTTGCGAGGTTCGCGCACCAGACCAACGTCGGCAGATCGTTGATCATGATGTAGCGGATATCGGCGCCCCCGGCCCTGCGCGGCACCGGGAACGTGGCGACCCAAGGCGGAGTGTAGCGAGGCTTATCCTTTTCGTAGAAGTGCTTTGCCATTACACCATTTGGGTAACGCTTCAATGTTATTGCCCTATCTTTTAGATAGGGCAAAATAGTTCGCGCAATCCGGACGTAATAATTTATCACCTGACCTTTCGTGAATCCCGCTTCCGGATAGAGCACCTTTTCGAGATTCGAGAGCTGAAGCCTTCGTCCGTCCACTTCGAGGATGTGTCTGAGCGGCACGTTTTTTTTCAGCAGCTTTCCACCAATTCGGGCCAAGCGAAGGCCGGTACCGAAGTACCGCCGTAAATAAGACTCGAAATCTATTGTGTCGAAAGGGCTACATTGGCATTCTCAAGTTGCATATGAGGACGCGAAACCAATCGTGGGATGGACAGGCGCGGCAGGCAACTCAGAGTATTGAGCGGAGAGCTTCGACACGAATGCCCATCGAGCAAGACGTGCACTACCGAGTCCTGAACAAGAAAGACGGCGATCAGGAAGCGCGCGGCAAGACGTTGAATATGTCGAGCTCGGGGGTGTTGTTTACGACGGAACATATCCTGTTGCCGGGCCGCCGCGTGGAGCTGTCGATCAACTGGCCGGCGCAGCTCGACCAGAAATGCGGACTGAAGCTGGTGGCGCGCGGCCGCGTGGTGCGATTCGAAAACGGTACGGCGGCGATCGAGATTATGCAGCACGAGTTTCGTACGCGGCGCAACGGACCGAGTTAACGGCCATAGTGGAACACGTGGGCCCGAATATCCGGCCAGAATTCGATAGCGGCATTTTTGCTCAAGCGGCCCAGAAACCCGAGCCCGATGCGTTCGATGGCATGCGTGGTGTTGGCTTCGCTATCCGCCCGCCAGGCGTTTGAAAGAAAATTACTTCCGCTCATGGCCGCGTAGCGTGCATAGGCGGGCCGCAATTCGCCGTGGGGGTTTTCGGCGAGAAACGTAAACTTGATTACGTGCCGCAAGCGATGCCCGAATGGCGCATCCACGTCGCGAAAATAGCGCGGATCCTCTCCCCACAAGGCTCCGAGGCTCGCTTCCATGGCGCTCTCGGTTGCGACTCCGGTCATGCGCATTCCGTATCGCTTAGCGAAGCCGAGCGCGTGCGTGCCATACTCCGGCGGACGATCGAGCAGGGTTCCCCAGCCAGCGCTCACCAATCCGCCGGCCAGGCTCGGCAGGCCGAGAGTATCGCGGACGGCCCAGGTGACGCGCGCGCCGCCGCTGATCGGTTCGTACACGCCGGATGGAAAGTCGGCGTTCTGCGCGGCGGCGAAGCCGGCGACACATCCCGCGAAGATGAGCAAGCGGCGCATCGTTCGACGACTATTACAGCAAGCAAGCCTGTTTCCATTCATGTTGCCGTGACATTCGCGAAATTTTTACGGCGCGTTTCGTTCTTATTTGCCGTGGCCCGGATGAGGAAGGCCGTGCTGATGCTGGCCGCGGCGGCGGCGCTGCGGGCGCAGATCACGACAGGCATTGTCGAGGGCAGCGTTCGCGATCGCGATGGCCGCCCGCTTTCGGGCGTGGCGATTTCGGCGGTTGGTGGGGCGGGATTACACGCCTCCGCCCGCAGCGATGCCGAAGGCAGGTTCAAGCTGATCCTGCCGTATGGACGCTACCGGATCAACAACACTGAAATTTTTGTGCGGCCGCTGCGAATCACGCGCGTAACTTTGACCGCCGTTCCCCAGCCGGCGGTTCGATATCCCATGCCGTTCAGCGTGCAGGGAATCCTGCTGAATCGCGAGGCGGCCGCCGTCACCGCTCCGCTCGATTTCACCGGACTCCGCGATAACCGGCTGGCGCTTATCTCCGATCGCGCGATGTCCTGGACCGCGACCGAATTCAAGCTGAACGGCATGAATACGACAGATCCCTATCAGCCGGGCCGACCCTTACTGCTCGCCGATCCGGATGCGATCGCCGGGATGGAGATGCGCGCCAGATTTTCGCAAATCACCTCCGATGCGTTTGCGAGCGAGGCCGGAGTATTTCTCGAAGAAGCGCGCCGGTGCTGGCACGGAAGCATTTCAACGGCGGAAAGCGGATCGGCCTTGGCGTGGTCCAACCTGCCGCCGCCCGCAAGCCGAGGAATCGTTCAACAAGCGGAGTACTTTCGCTGGTTCACGCATGATGCGGCTCAAATCGGCGGGCCGGTTTCAGGGCGGGCGGACCTGTTCGCCGCAATCGCGGGGCAATGGTCCTCCCAGACCGAAGCACTCGCAGCGGGGGATCAAGACACGCGCGCGCTTTACGGCAATCTGGGCGGTCGCGTCCGGCTCGATGAAAAGGATCGCTTGGACGCGGTCTATAGCGGCTCGCGCCTCAGTCTTTCAAACTTCGCCATGCCCGCGGGAATTGAGGCGCTCGGCGGCTGGGCCGATTCGCCGTCCTTTGTTCTGCCAGGCGGATTCGACGGGCAAAGCGAATCGGACCGCTTCGATGCGTTGCAACTCGGATGGACTCACGAAGACGGCGGTTTGACCGAAGTTCGATACCAGTATGCGGCCGCGAGGCTCGGCACGGCGCCGGAAAACGCGGATGCGCGAAGCGTGGTCGAGTTGCTGGATGGCGCGGCGGCGGGCGCGCCTCCGCTGAATAATCGCGCGTCGCGAACGCGCGAAGCGATCGAAGGAGCATGGCAGCCGCGCTCGCTGTTCGGCTCGGCGCGGAATAATTTCGTGGCGGGCGCCGGATGGATGACCGCCAGCGCGCGGAATCGATTCACCGCGCCTTCGAACATGACCTGGATCACGGCGGGCGCCGCGCCTGCTTTTATCGTGGATCTCAATACTCCGGCGGAATCGGCCGGAACCATCCGGTCATTCACGGCATACGCGGCCGATCATGCCCGCGTCACTAAAAATTTCTCGATCGACGCCGGCGCGCTGGCCGACTTTTCACGCGGCTCGCCGATTTCGTGGATCAGCATTTCGCCGCGCGCGGCTTTTGCGTGGCGTCCCGCGCGGCGCGTGGTATTTCGTGGCGCATATTTTCGGGTCTATTCGCCGATCGCGGCGCGCTACCTCGACTTCGATAATCCGAACAGCCTCAGCGGAACGGTATACCAGTGGCTTGGCGGAAGCTCCGCCGGGACTGGACCTATGCTCGCGCGCTTCGGCGGCGCCTATTCCTCCATTTCGCCGTCCCTCAAGCGTCCGTACGCAGACGAGTTCGACATCGCGGCGCAACTCGGGGTCACGCGTACCATCTCTTTTGTCGCGCACCTTTATCGGCGCGACGATAAGCGCCGCATCGCCCTGACGGATCCGGGTGTTCCATTTTCCGCCTACACTCCGACGCCCTTTTTCGATTCGCTGGGAGGACAGACGATCACGGTTTATGCGCAAAATCCGGCGACATTCGGCCAGGATCGATATTTGCTCACGAATCCGCCGGATCTGCGCTTTGAAACATCGGGTATTGTTTCGGCGCTGCGAGTTCGTTTGAGGAGCTTCTTTGTTGAGGCGTCGTTCACGGCGGAAAACGCCTGGGGCCCCACCAATCCGGGTGACAGCGCGATTGAAAATGATCCAGGTGTGATCGGAGCGCTTGGGCTCAATCCCAACACGCTGATCAATGCGGGTGGGCGAAACTATTTCGATCGTGGATTCGTAGGCAAGCTGCGCGGCGCGTATCGATTGCCCTGGGGGGTTCAGTTGACGGCCGCGGCGGTCTATCTCGACGGCTTGCCTTTCGCGCGGCGGCTGCTGGTTACGGGCTTGCCGCAAGGTCCGGTGGTTGTCGCCGCGACCATCCGCGGCAATCCGGGAAACGGCAATCGCGCGGAGTACGTTTTCAACTGGAATCTGCGCGCCGCTCGCGAGTTCCGATCGCGCTTTGGAGTTTTCACGGGTGCCATCGACGCGATGAATGTGACGAACTCCGGACAAAAAATTCAGGAATCGGATGTGAGCTCGCCCCAGTTTTCGGAACGGCTGCCGGTGGCGATTCAGGAATCGCGCTCGCTTCGGCTGCTGTTTCGCTATGAGTTCTGAGCCGGTTTCATGATAAAAGTACGGCATGAGCGAACCGGTTCGCGAGCAGCTTGTGAGTTTACTGAGAGGCGGAAACGCGCACCTCGATTTCGATTCGGCGATGAAAGGCCTTCCGGCGAAGCTGCGCGGCACGCGTCCCAAAGGCTCGCCGCATTCGCCCTGGGAGATTCTGGAACACATGCGCATCGCGCAGTGGGACATTCTCGAATTCAGCCGCGACGCGAATCATAAATCGCCAAAGTGGCCGGAGGGATATTGGCCGGAATCGCCCGCTCCGCCGAGCGCGGCGGCGTGGAGCAGGAGCGTCCGGCAATTTCGCGAAAATCTGGACGAGATGTGCGCGCTGGTGGAGAATCCGCGCACCGATCTATTGGCGCGAATCCCGCATGGCGAGGGGCAGACGATTTTGCGCGAGGCGCTGCTGGTGGCCGATCATAACGCCTATCATCTCGGCCAATTCGTGCTGATCCGGCGTTTGCTGGGAGCCTGGAAATAAACGCGCGTTGCGGCATCCCTCCCGGCTTCGATTCAGTTGGCCGATTTTTGCTGAATCCGGGAGACCAGGCGGTCAAGCAACGTTTCCTGGCCTCGGAAGATTTTCTTACGCGCGCCGGGGATGGAAAACCAGGCGCCGCGGTCGATCTCCGGGATTTCAAGCTGCCGGCCGGAGTTTTGCGGCCATTCGATCCAGCACGTATTGCTCACCAGCCTGGACGGATCGCAATCGCCTTCAAAAGCCCACGCCAGCACGCGCTTTCCGCCGGGCTGCGTGATCTCGCCTAATTCGATAAATTCGCCTTGGGCGTCAAATCCGGTCTCTTCGCGAAATTCGCGCTTCGCGGCTTCGAGCGGAGATTCGTTCTCTTCGAATTCGCCCTTGGGAATCGTCCACGCATCCTTTTTCGACCAGAACGGCCCGCCGGGATGGGCCAGGAAAACTTCGAGCTCTTCGCCGCGGCGGCGATACATCAGGAGTCCGGCGCTTTTTTTAGTCAAATCGCGAGAGTACCACGGGAACAGATCAATCGTGGTCAAGCCGGCCGGGCCGCAGGAGCGCGCTTGCTGCGCTTGACCCATCCGTAGACCGAATACGCGCTTCCCACCGCGCACAAAACGATAAAGCCGATCATGGCCCAATAAAACGGACCCGATTTCACAATTCGAAGAATCTCATCGCCAAGCAAGATCGCCGCCAGCCCGACAAGCGAAAAACGGACCAGCCGCGCAAAAAACACGATCAGAAGTTCGCGCTTTCGCGGATACTGGAACGCACTGGCGGCGGCGATCACCGGCGTGAACGGAAACGGCGGCGGGGCAATACAGGCGAGCGCGATCATCAGCCCGGCTCGCTTATCCATCTTTTGCTCGAAGTATTCGTAACGTTTCGGCTTGAGCATTTTCCGCAATCCTTCTTCACCGCCTTTCCGGCAAACCAGATCCAGAAGAAGAACCCCTGCCGTTGAGCCTGCCGCCGCCAGCAGCACATACCAGGCGTATTCCTGGTGTTTTCTTGCGATCAGCACCACGATCAAAATGTCATTTCCGAACGGCAAAAACAGAAACGATGAGTCGAGCACTCCGAGAATGAGCGGTCCGAATACTCCAAGGTGCAGGAAAAACGCAAAAAAGCGATGCACTGGTTTTTTTTGTTGCACTCCGGCTGCCAGGTTGTTCGTCTCTAGTTGAGATGAGGAATCAATACGAGCCGATCGAAGATTACGGCGTGATCGGGAACATGCTGACGGTGGCATTGGTATCGCGATCCGGATCCATCGACTGGTTTTGTTATCCCCACTTCGACTCGCCCAGCATCTTCGGCGCGATTCTCGATGCCGGCAAGGGCGGGCACTTCCGCATTACGCCTCAAGTGCGCGATCTCAGTTACAAACAACTGTATTGGGCCGACACCAACATTTTGGTAACTCGCTTTCTTGCCGCCGAAGGAGCGGCCGAAATTATCGACTATATGCCCGTGGTGCCGCAGGAGGGCCATGGCTACGACGGCATCATCCGCCAGCTCAAAGTGGTTCGCGGCGAAATGAAATTTCGCGCGGAATGCAAACCGGCGTTTAACTATGCTCGCGACCCCCACGAAGTTGAATTTCAGGAAGGTGGTATTAACTTCCACTCCCGGAAGCTTACTTTGCGTCTGGCTTCCCGCGTCAAATGGCAGCGGCAGGAAGGAGCGCTCGTTTCGGAATTTACGTTGAAGGCCGGCGAAAGCCAGACCTTCGAGATATACGGCCCGGCGCAGGATCAACAACCGGGCATGGGCAAGGCGCAAAGTGAAACGTTGTTTCGCGCAACGGTGGATTTTTGGCGCCGCTGGCTCCATAAGAGCCAATATCACGGCCGCTGGCGGGAAACGGTCAATCGTTCGGCGCTGTTGCTAAAACTGCTCACTTTCGAACCCACGGGAGCGATTGTCGCCGCGCCCACCTGTAGCCTGCCGGAGGTCATCGGCGGAACGCGCAACTGGGACTATCGTTACACCTGGATACGGGATTCAGCGTTTACGATCTATGCCCTTCTTCGCATCGGGTTTGTGGAGGAGGCCGCGAAGTTCATGTCCTTTCTCGATGCCCGCTGTCATGAGATGAAACAAGACGGAACCTTGCAGGTGATGTATGGAATTGACGGCCGGCATAGCCTGGAGGAAGAAACTCTGGATCATCTTGAAGGTTATAAAGGATCGCGTCCGGTGCGCATCGGAAACGCCGCATACAAACAGCTTCAGCTCGATATTTACGGCGAGCTGATGGATTCGGTCTATCTCTATAACAAACACGGCGACCCGATTTCCTATGACCTGTGGACTTATCTTCGCCGGCTGACCGATTGGGTGGCGGCGAACTGGGAGCAAAAGGACGACGCGATCTGGGAAGTGCGCGGAGGACGGCGCGAATTTGTCTTTTCAAAGATGATGTGCTGGGTCGCGCTGGATCGGGCGCTGCGCCTGGCGAGCCAGCGGGCTTTTCCCGCGAACTGGCGAAAGTGGATGGAGACGCGCGACCGCATTTACGAAACGATCATGAGCCGCGGCTGGAATCCTAAACGAAACGCATTCGTGCAGTCCTTCGGGAGCGACTCGCTGGATGCCTCCGCTTTGCTGATGCCGTTGGTGCGGTTCGTCGCGCCGTCGGATCCGATGATGCTCGGTACGCTGGATGCGATCATGAAACCGCCGGACGAGCGCGGGCTCGTCTCCGACGGTTTGGTTTTCCGCTACGATCTGAAGGAATCTCCCGACGGGCTGAAGGGCCGCGAGGGCACCTTCGATTTGTGCACGTTCTGGCTGGTGGAGGCGCTCACGCGCGCCGGAAAACTCGACGATGCGCGCTTGTTGTTCGAGCACATGCTGGCCTATGCAAATCACCTCGGCTTGTACGCCGAGCAGACCAGTTTGCAGGGTCAGGCGCTGGGAAATTTCCCGCAGGCGTTCACGCATCTGGCGCTGATCAGCGCCGCGTTCAATCTCGACCGTCATCTGGATCGCCAGTAACGGCCCGGGGATTTTACGGAAACCACCCCTCCGCGGAAGTATCATATCCTCGTGGCACAAACCAAGGATTTTTCGGCGGCTTGGCCGATTCTTCGCCAGATTGAATCTCGTGATCTTTTCGGACTCGAAGCTACGGCGGCCTCGTCGCGAACGCGCGAGCTGGAGGCGCGGACGAAAAAGGCGGATCGGGTGGTGGGCTCCATCTGTCCTTATTGCGCGGTCGGCTGCGGGCAACTGGTGTACGTTCAGGACGAGCGAATCATGAATGTGGAGGGCGATCCGGCCTCGCCCATTTCGCACGGCTCCCTGTGTCCAAAAGGCGCGGCGACGTTCCAGTTGGTGACGGCAAAACATCGCCCGCGACAGGTCCTGTACCGGCGTCCTTATGGAACCGAGTGGGAGACCTTGCCGCTGGAACAAGCGATGGATATGCTCGCCCAGCGAGTCAAGAAAACACGCGACCAGAATTGGGAAGACGAAACACATCGCACGATGGCGATGGCGCACCTGGGCGGAGCGACGCTTGATAACGAAGAGAATTATCTCCTCAAGAAACTTTTCACCGCGCTCGGAATTGTTCAGATCGAGAATCAGGCCCGAATTTGACACTCCAGCACCGTCCCCAGTTTGGGGACCTCGTTCGGCCGCGGCGGCGCAACCACGTTTCAGCAGGATCTCGAAAACGCCGATTGCATCGTCATTCAAGGCTCCAACATGGCGGAGTGCCATCCGGTGGGGTTTCGCTGGGTGATGAAAGCACGGGAGCGCGGCGCGACCATTATTCACGTCGATCCCCGATTCACGCGCACCAGCGCCGTCGCGAACGTCCACGTTCCGATTCGCGCCGGTTCCGATATCGCTTTTCTCGGCGGGATTATTCGCCATATCCTCGAAACGGAGTCCTACTTCAAAGAGTATGTGTTGAATTACACCAACGCGGCGGCGATCGTGGCCGACGAATTTCAGGATACGGAAGATCTGAACGGTTTGTTCAGCGGATGGAATCCGGAGAGCGACAAATATCAGAACCGAAGCTGGATGTACAAGGACGTCGATCCCACGCCGGCCGCCGGGAAGCGCGAAGGCGAATCCGGCAAAATTCAACGCGAGCCGATCCAGGCCAAGCACGTCGATAAGACCCTTCAACATCCTCGATGCGTGTTCCAGATTTTAAAGCGGCATTACGCGCGGTACACGCCGGAAATGGTCGAGCAGATCACCGGTGTTCCCCGGGATCTTTTCCTGAAAGTCGCCGAAACGCTGTGCCGGAACTCGGGCAGGGAACGAACCAGCGCGTTTTGCTACGCGGTCGGATGGACGCAGCATACCGTGGGAGTGCAATACATCCGCGCGGCGGCAATCATTCAACTTCTGTTGGGAAATATCGGCCGGCCGGGCGGGGGGATTCTGGCGCTTCGCGGGCACGCATCGATTCAGGGCTCAACGGATATTCCCACTCTCTACAATCTGCTGCCAGGCTATCTTCCCATGCCCAAGGCAAAGCACGATAAGGACCTGGCGAGCTACCTGGCCAACAATGAGTCGCCTTCCGGCTGGTGGGGCGAATTTCCGAAATATTTTATATCTCTGATGAAAGCGTATTTCGGCGGCGCGGCGAAAAAAGAGAACGACTGGTGCTACGATCATCTCCCGCAGCTCACCGGCGACCATTCGCACATGAACACGGTCGCCGATATGGCGGTGGGAAAGGTCAAAGGCTATTTCGTCATGGGAGAAAATCCCGTGGTCGGCTCGGCGAACGGCCTGCTTCAGGCCAAGGGACTGCGCAATCTGGAGTGGCTGGTCGTTCGCGACATGGAGCTGATTGAAACGGCGGATTTCTGGCGCGGAGGTCCGGAAGTGACTCGCCGGGAGATCAAGCCGAAGGATATCGCGACGGAAGTTTTTTTCTTCCCGTCGGCCGCGCACACGGAAAAAGACGGTTCATTCACCAATACCCAAAGACTCCTGCAATGGCATCACAAGGCGATCGATCCGCCGGAGGATTGCCGCAGCGATCTGGATTTTATTTACCATCTTGGGAAGCGGCTAAAGAAGCTGTACGAAGCCGAATACAATCAGCGGCGGAACTGGCCGATTCGCGATCTCACCTGGGATTATCCGACCAAAGGTCCGCGCCAGGAAGTGAATGCTGAGGAGGTGCTCAAGGAGATCAATGGCTATAACGTGGACGACGGCAATCCGGTGGAAGGATTTACGTCGTTAAAAGATGACGGATCCACGGCCTGCGGCTGCTGGATTTATTCCGGCTGTTATCGCGATGGAATCAACATGACCGCTCGCCGCAAACCTCATTGGGAGCAGAACTGGGTCGCGCCGGAATGGGCGTGGGCGTGGCCGCACAACCGGCATCTGATGTACAACCGCGCATCCGCCGATCCGGAAGGCAAGCCGTGGTCGGAAAGAAAGAAGCTGGTGTGGTGGGATGAAGCGAAAAAACAATGGACCGGCTTCGATACTCCGGATTTTATCGTCGATCGGCCGCCTACCTATCGTCCCTCGGAAGACGCGCGCGGCAAAGACACCATCGCCGGGACCGATCCGTTCGTGATGCAGGCCGACGGCAAAGCATGGATTTACGTGCCGGCCGGACTTGAAGACGGTCCCTTGCCCACACACTATGAACCGCAAGAATCGGTGATAAAGAATCCGCTCTACGGCCAGCAGTGCAATCCGATGCGCATGGAATGGCACGGCAAGGATAATCCGTATCATCGCCCCTACGATGATCCGCGCTTTCCTTACGTCATTACCACGTATCGCCTGACCGAGCATCACACCGCCGGCGGCATGAGCCGATGGCTTTCCTGGCTCTGCGAACTACAGCCGGAGATGTTTTGTGAAATTTCGCCGGAACTGGCGGCCGAGCACGGCTTGCAGAATGGCGACTGGGCCACGATTCGCACGGCGCGGGCCGAAATTGAGGCGCGCGTGCTGGTGACACAACGCATGAAGCCGCTGCGCATCGGGAATCGCCGGGTTCATCAGATCGGCTTGCCGTACCATTGGTCGAAAAACGGCCTGGTGCGCGGCGATGCGGCCAACGATCTGATCGGCTTCGCCGGCGATCCGAACGTCGCCATTCAGGAATCCAAGGCGTTCACCGGAATGCTGGTCGCCGGACGCAAGAGCCGCGGCCGTCCTCCGCTGGCGGCGCGGCAAATCGAGCTTAAAGCCTGGGAGCGCGATCTCCCGGAGGCGCGGCGCAAGCCGGAAACCCACGGATTCAAATCGCAGGAAACCAAAGAAGGGAACATTTAGATGCCCGCCACGACGGGATTTTTCACCGACACCACGCTATGCATCGGCTGCAAGGCATGCGAGGTCGCCTGCAAGCAGTGGAATCAATTGCCCGACGATGGATTCCATTTCACCGGCATGTCCTACGACAACACGGCGGCGCTCGGCGCCTCTACGTGGCGTCACGTGGCCTTCATCGAACGGCCGGAGCCGCTTTCCTTCCAGGACGCCGGACAATTTTCGTGGCTGTTCTCCTCCGATGTTTGCAAGCACTGCGCGCGCGCGGGGTGTCTGGAAGCATGCCCTACCGGGGCGATCCTTCGCACCGAGTTTGGCTCCGTTTATGTCCAGCCGGATGTTTGCAACGGGTGCGGATATTGCGTGGTTTGCTGCCCCTTCGGCGTGATCGACCGGCGCGAGGACGATGGGCGCGCCTGGAAATGCACGCTGTGCTACGATCGCCAGCGCGCGGATATGGTTCCGGCATGCGCGAAATCGTGCCCCACCGAATCGATCCAGTTCGGCGAGATCGAGGAGCTGCGCCGGAAAGCGCGGAAGCGGCTCGAGCAACTCCACCAGGCCGGCGTCCACGAAGCGTATCTCTACGGCGCGAGCGCCGAAGAGCAGCCCGGCACCGAAGGGCTGAACGCGTTTTTCCTTCTGCTGGACCGGCCCGAGGTGTACAATCTGCCGCCCGATCCGGTGGCGCCGACGAAGAAAGGAAAAGACGCGTGGGCCTCGATGGGCCTCGCGATGGCGGGAATGGCGCTGGCGGCGATCAGCTCGGTTCTATTCAGCCGGCGGGGAGAACGGGCGTGAAGCCGATCGACTGGCGGCAAACCGACGGGCGCGATATCAGCCCGCAACTCGGCGTGCTTGAAGGCGAAGGCGCGCTGCAAAAATCGAAGCCGGCCGAAGAGCACGGGGAGCGGATTTCGCCCGAATGGAAGCGCCTTCCATTTCCCGATTCCGCCGACCCCACCTATTACGATCGCCCGCTGCTCAAGGAACCCGTCTGGGAGTGGCACGTCCCGGCGTATTATTTCATCGGCGGCATCGGCGGCGCCGCGCTGGTGATGGGCGCCGCGGCGCAGCTTGAGCGCGGCGGCCGTCTGAAAAATTTCATTCGCCATTGTCACGGCGCGGGAATCCTCGCCAGCCTGATCAGCGGCGGCCTCCTGATTTACGATCTGGGGCGCCCGGCGCGATTCCATCACATGCTCCGCGTCTTTCGGCCGACCTCGCCGATGAACGCCGGCGTCTGGATTCTTTCCTCGATCTCTCCATCGGCGATTTTCGCCGCCCTTTTCAGCCGGCGCGGCGGCCTTCTGGGCGCATTCGGAGAAATCAGCGGGATCGCCTCCGGCGTGGCGGGACTCGGATTATCGACGTACACCGGCGTTCTTGTCGCGAACACGGCGATTCCGGTTTGGCAGGAGTCCCGGCGGGTTCTGCCGATCCTCTTTGCCGCCTCCGCGATGGCCAGCGCGGGATCGTTCCTCGATCTCGCCTTCAACGACCGGCATGCCCGGAAAATCACCTATACGTTTGGAACTATCGGCCGCGCCGCCGAACTGGCTTCGTCGGTCGTGATGGAAAGACAAGCCGCGCGGCTGGACGATCGCGTCGCAAGGCCGCTTCAGCGCGGCGTCAGCGGCGCCATCTGGAAAACGGCCGGAGCGCTCACCGCCGGAAGTCTCTTGCTCGCCCTGTTGCCCGGAAAATCGAGGAAGAAGAGAATCGCCGCCAATGTTTTGGGCCTGGCCGGATCGCTGTGTCTCCGCTTCGGCGTGCATCGCGCCGGCATCGCCTCCGCCCGCGATGCGCGCGCTTCGTTCCGGCTGCAAAGGGCGGAACTGGAAAATCGCAATCCCGGCTGATTTGCGAGTCCGGTCAGCCAAAATGGCGGACATGCTTCCAGAATTCCGGCCAGCTCAACTTCAAGCCGCGGCAAACGAAGATATCGGGATGGTCCACGGTCTCTTCATTGCGGACGCCGAAGCGATTCCATGTGTTCGCCGCCACCTGGCATGATTCAAAATTGCGCTCGGCGAAAGCGCGCGAGAAACCGGCGACGATCAGCACTTCGGGCGGCGGATCGCCGTAGCCGCGAGCCCAAAACGAATTGACGCCGCTGATCGCCTTCGGGAGTCCGAAGTGCGGCCCGTAGAGATCGATCGCTCCCGCTTCGCCGTAATTCCCCACAAGAATTCCCAAATGCTCGCGATCCCCCGCGGAAAGCGAATCGCGGATTCCGGCGATGGTTTGGACCAGATCCGGCCATCCGATCTCCTCGAGGAAATCGCCGTTGACCCGGCTCGCGATCTTGAACCATCCCGAATTGACGGGAGCGACCGGGAGCGTAAACGACGCGGCGATCGCGGCATCGGCAACCAGGATGAGCGCGGCCACCCACTGCGCCCAGCCGCGCATCATCAAAGGACGCCAGGTTTCGAGGTAAACCGCGCCCGCCGCGTACAGCATCGGATACGCGCCCGCCAGATAATAATCGCGGCCCTGCGCGATCAGAAACAACGCCAGCGGGACGATGTACATCCACGCGATCGGGCGGAATCGCCCGCTTCGCCAGCAAAACCATAGCCCGGCGATCCACGCCGGCAGCGCGAACAAAGTGAGCTTAATCTGTCCCGGCAAAAACCCTCGCGCCCGCCCGATCGCGACGTCCCGGGCGTGAATGTGCCGCACGAAATCGAGATAAATAAAATGATTCCGCGCCTGCCAGATAAGATTCGGCAGGAAAACGATCAGCGCGATGGCGGCTCCGATCCACAGCCACTTGCTGCGCAAGTACCTGCGAGCCTCCGTAAACAGCAGCCCCGCGATCAGGCCGGCGGCAAAAAACGGAATCGAGTACTTCGACAACATGCCAAATCCGATCGCCGCGCCCGCCGCCATCCACCATCGCGCATCTTCCGACGCCAGCGCGCGAACGGTGAAATACGCGGTCAAAACCCAGCAGAGATAATCGAAGGAAACGTACTGCATCAGCGCGCCGGCGCCGATCGAGAAGGGCAGGGAAGCCAAGGCCGCGAGCATTTGCGCGAAGCGCCCGCCGCCCATCCCGCGCGCCATCAGGCCGGTGATGAATACCGCGGCCGCATCCGCTAATGCCGCAAAAAAGCGAAAGCCGCGCAGGGATTCCCCGAACAGATCGAGCGAGATTCGTCCGAAAAACGGCGTCATCGGCGGATAGGCGACGTAACCCCAGGCGAGATGCCGCGCGTCGTCGAGCGTCGCCAGCTCATCGCGATGAAAACCATACCCGGCGCCCGTGAGGATATGCGCGATCACCGTGGCCAGGGCGATGGCCGCGGCAATCGCGACGCCGCCGGAGCGCGACGTTTTCATCACTCGATGATACAAGTTCGCGTCCTCAGGCGTTCCGCAAAACTGCGTTCAGGGCGATCTGGAGAAAATCGCGCATGATCTGGTCCGGCGTGAGCTTTCCGTCCGGACGATACCAGCGCGAAATCCAATTGATCATCCCGAACAGATTAAACGCCGCTACCGTGGGATCCACGTCCCGCAGCTTTCCCTGCGTCTGAAGTTCGCCAATCGTTTCCCTGACCAGATCGAAGTATCTGCGTTTCCTGGCCCGGATCGCCTTGCGATGCGCCGGCGTGAGCGCCGCCATTTCCTCCAGAATCACCGTGACCGCGCCGCCCACTTCGAGAATCCTGCGCGCGTGGCCCTCGATGATGACGCGCAGCCGCTGCTCCGGATCGGCGATTTTCCGCGCGGGCGTCACCACGTTTTCATCCACCATGTCCATCGCGAACGACATGATCTGGAACAGCAGATCCTCCTTGCCGACGATGTAGTGATAGATGCCCGCCTTGGTGAGTCCCACCGCGTCGGCGATGTCCTTCATCGACGTCGCCTCGTAGCCTTTCTGGCACATGATCTCCGCGGCGACGCGATAAATATGGTCCGCGCGCTCGCCTTTGCGGCCATCCACGGCGGTTTTCACCTTGCTTTCCTGAATCGCCATCGTCGCGAAGTTCCATTAAAGCCGGAGCTTACGACAACCGATTCCAATTGTCAAATTTGCCAGGTTGATGACTGAAATGAACAGCCCGTGTGCTCCCCGGCAGCGGAGGAACGGATTTTAAGGGCGCGGGATGGATCGCGGTCAGCTTTCTAAAATCACCATCGCCATAGCCTGCTCCGCGGTATGCGTCAGGGACAACGAAATCGCGCGGACCCCGCGTTTGCCGGCAAGCTCGGCGGCTTTCCCGTGAAACAGCAGCGTCGGCCGGCCCGAGGCGAGATTGGACACCTCGAAATCGCGCCAGGCGATTCCCCCGCGCCATCCCGTGCCGAGCGCTTTCATCGCCGCCTCCTTCGCCGCAAATCGCGCCGCGTAGCGCTCGAACCGGTTCGCCTTGGATTCGGCGTAGGCCGATTCGGCCTCGGTAAAAACGCGATTCGTAAACCGCGCGCCATGCCGTTCGATCGCCTCCCGGATGCGCGGGACCTCACACAGATCCACGCCGGCGCCCACGATCACAATCCGGCTCCGCTGGTGGTGATGGTCAGGCGGCCGTGCTTTACGCCTTTGGTCGAGATCAGCGCGTCCGCGATCTTCCGCACCGTCGACGATTTTCCCTTCAGCACCAGCACCTCCAGGCAGTTGTCGTGATCCAGATGGACGTGCAGCGTGGACAGGACGTGATGAAAATTTTCGTGCTGCATGCTGGTAAGCCGGTCGGCAAGCATGCGCACGCGGTGATCGTAGACCAGCGTCAGCGTGCCGACCACGAGGCTGTCGGCGCGCTCCGAGGTTTTCTCGATGAGAGCCTCGCGAATCAGGTCGCGAAACGCCTCTGAGCGGTTGGTATAACCGCGCCGGGCGATCAGGTCGTCGAATTTTTGAAGCAGCGCGGAATCGATGGCCACGCCGATGCGGCTGAGTTCGCTCATTCGTCTACAATCTACCTGATCCGGAGTTGCGCGCGTTGCAAACAGACAAGCATGGTGGCACGGTTTTTAGAATCGTGATACCAAAGAAGTAGCGATGCATATTCCCGACGGATTCCTGAGCGCTCCGGTGTGGGGCGCCTTCGATGTTCTGGCGCTGCCCGCGCTCGGAATCGCGGCGCGGCGGGCGCAACGGGGCCTGGACGAACGGAACGTGCCTTTGCTCGGCGTGATGGGCGCGTTTGTGTTCGCCGCGCAGATGATCAATTTTCCCGTGGGACCCGGCACCAGCGGGCATCTTGTGGGCGCGGCGCTGCTGGCCATCGCGCTGGGCCCCGCGGCGGCGTCGGTGGTGATGACCTCGATTCTCGCGATTCAGGCGCTGGTGTTTCAGGACGGCGGCATTCTTTCGCTCGGCGCGAACATTTTCAATATGGCCATCGCCGGCGTTCTCGCCGGGTATCTGCCGTATCGCCTGCTCGCGCACGCGCATCGAGCCTCGGCCATTTTTCTGGGCGGCGTGCTGAGCGTCCTGGTCAGCGCGGCATTCGCGTTCGCGGAACTGGCCGCTTCCGGCGTGCCGATGCCGCGCCGCCTGCTGCTCCTCTCGATGGGATTTTTTCTCGTCGGCGCGCTGGTCGAAGGCGCAATCACGCTGGCCGCGGTCGGCGCGATGGAGCGGCTGAACCCGCATTGGCTCCGCGCGCCGGAGCAAAAAACTTCGCCCGCGCTGCGCTGGATCGCCGCCGCGGCTTTGCTTCTGGCTGTTGCGGGAATTTTGATCGCTTCGAGGTACCCGGACGGCATCGAGCATCTCGCGGCCCCGAGCGCGCCCGCCTGGCTGCACGCGCCGCTGGCCGGTTACCGCGTGCATGGAATCGAATCGCCGTGGCTGCGGCGCTCGCTGGCCGGCGCCGCCGGGTTGATTCTGATTTACGGTGCTTGCCTGTTCGCCGGGCGGCTCATCTCGCGAAGGAGCGCTTAGCGTGCGCTACGCCGCGATCGAGCAATGGAGCCGCCAGCAAAGCGTCCTGCACCGGCGCGACGCCCGGGCCAAGATCGGCGCGCTGCTGGCGTTTCTGATCGCGGTTTCGACCACGGCGCCGGCTTCGCGGATCGCCTTTGCGGGCTATGCTCTGCTGCTGGCGGCCGCCATCGCCGCGGCGCGCCTGCCGTTTCCGGCGCTAGTTCGGCGAGCCGCGCTGGTGCTGCCGGTCGCCGCCGGGTTCGCGCTCGTCCTGTGGTTTTCCGACGAGCGCGCGCGCGCCGTGGCGCTCCTTGAAAAAAGCTTTTTATCCGCCGTCGCCACGCTGCTGCTGGTGGCGACGACCCCCATGCCCGAGCTGTTGCGCGCCCTCGAAATTTTGCATCTGCCGCGCCTGCTGGTGCTGGTGATTCATTTTCTTTATCGCTATCTTTTCGTAATTTCCGGGCAGGCACGGCGCATGCGATTGGCGGCGTCGAGCCGCGGGCGGCTGCAATTCCGCTCCGCCGCGGGCGCGCTTGCCGTTCTGTTTGCGCGATCCTGGGAGCGCGCCTCGGGCATTTATCGGGCGATGCTCGCCCGCGGATTTTCCGGACAATTTCCAGCGCTCGCGCCGCCGCGCTGGCGTGCCGCCGATGCCGCGTTTTTTATCGCCGCCGTCCTGGCCTCCGTCGCGGTGCGGGTGGCGCTATGAACCGCGTCGGTCCGCCGCCGAAAATCCGATGCCGGTGATTCGGGTCAGGGGCTTGCGCTACCGCTATCCCGACGGCGCGCAGGCGCTGGACGGCGTCGATTTCGACCTGGAGCCGGGCGAGTGCGTGGCCGTGCTTGGCGCCAATGGCTCCGGCAAGACGACATTCGTTCTGCATCTGAACGGGCTGCTTGAAGGCGAAGGCTCGATCGAAATTTGCGGCCTCGGGTTGAAAAAACAGAATCTCGCCCAAATCCGCTCCAAAATTGGCCTGGTTTTTCAGGATTCCGATGAGCAGCTTTTCATGCCGACCCTGCTCGAGGACGTGGCCTTCGGCCCGATGAACCTGGGAATGCCGCGGGAGCAGGCCGTTGCGCGGGCGCAAAAGGCGCTGGAACTTGTCGGCATGGGCGCGCTTTTGCACAAGGCTCCGTATCATTTGAGCAGCGGCGAAAAACGGCGCGCCGCGATCGCCGGCGTGCTGGCGATGGAGCCGGAAATTCTGGTTCTCGATGAGCCCACCACCTCGCTCGATCCGCCCGGCCAGCGCGAGCTCGCCGATCTTTTGCGCGCTCTGCCGCAAGCCAAGCTGCTGGTGACGCACGACGTATTCTTTGCCCGCGCGCTCGCCTCGCGCGCCGTATTTTTCGACCGCGGCCGAATTGCCGCCGAAGGCACGGTGGAGGAAATCGTCGCGCGCTTCAACTGGACTCAACGATAAGCGTCACCGGACCGTCATTGACCAGCGCCACGCGCATCGAGGCTTGAAACATCCCCGTCGCGACCGGCACGCCGAGCTTGCGCGCGGCGGCGATGAAGTGCTCGTAAAGCGATCGCGCCAGCTCCGGCGGAGCCGCTGCGTCGAAGCTGGGGCGGCGGCCCTTGCGGCAATCGCCGTAAAGCGTGAACTGCGAAACGATCAGCATCGCTCCGCCGGTATCGAGCAAACTGCGATTCATTTTGCCCGTTTCATCGCCAAAAATGCGCAAATTAGCGACTTTTTCGGCGAGAAAGGCGGCATCGGCCGGCGAATCGTCTCTCGCCACCCCGAGCAGCACCAGCAATCCGCCGCCGATCTCGCCCGCAATCGCTCCGTCCACGCTTACGCGGGCGGAGGTCACCCGCTGCACCACGGCTCGCATGATTTCCTTTCGATTTTCCTACTGAAACTAGGGTACAAACCCTATCGAAACGCGCGCAGGCGCGCGGCATAATGGGGCTCGAGCGATGATCTACAGCAGCCACCGCAAACGCACCCATCTTCCCGGCGGATATTTTCACCTGGAGGAAGAAAAAACAAAAACGCGAGTTTCCGGATACGGCCACGGCGATCATATCAAGCTGAAGGACGAGTACGGCAACATCTGGCGCGGCTCGGCGACGCGGAATCCCGATAATTCGGTGGTCTATCGCTTTCGCGATTCCCAGGGGCGCACGCTGACCGGCGTTTCCGAAAACGTGGTAGTGACGCTGCGCGACGAAAAAGGCCAAACCTGGAAGGGTTTTATCGATTAGATTCAGCGTACGGCCGCCGGTTGCTACACTCCTTATATGGAGTCCCGCCGTAACTTTATCGGCCAGGTGGCCACCGGCGTCGCCAGCGGAACTTTTCTTTCCGCCGGCGATCGCGTGCGCGCCGGGCTGATCGGTTTCGGCGGTCGCGGCGGCGAACTTGCCAATCATCTTCGCGCTTCGACTCACGCGGAGCTGGTTGCGGTGAGCGACATCTACACGCCGCATCTGGAGCGGGCGCAAAGCCTGGGCGTTGCGGCGCATAGCGATTATCGCCGTCTTCTGGACGACCGTTCGATTGACGCCGTGATTATCGCCACGCCGCAGCATCTTCACGCCGAACATTTTTGCGCCGCTTTAAGCGCCGGCAAACACGTTTACGTCGAGCGGACCATGGCCTTCACGGTGGAACAGGCGAAGCGGATGCGCGCGGCGTTTCAAAATTCCGGACGCATCGTGCAAGTGGGGCATCAGGCCTGTTCTTCCGGCCAAATGGACGATGCACTGCATTTTCTTTCCGACCGCCGCCGCATGGGACGCATCACCGCGATCCGCATGGATCATTTCCGCAACTCGCCCGCGGCCAAGCCGCCGTGGTCGCGATCCTCAAGGCTTACGCCGGAGGCGAACGCGCGCAACATCGACTGGCAGGCCTTCTTGGGCGACGCTCCGGCGCGCGATTTCGATGCCCGGCGGTTCGTGAACTGGCGGCTGTACAGCGATTATTCGGGCGGCGGCGTTTACGAGAACATGAGCCAGCAGATTTGTTTCTGGTTTAAAGCCCTTGATTTGCGCATCCCGCGCGCGGCTTTCATGTCCGGCGGCGTGCTGCTATGGAAAGACGGCCGCGAGGTCCCGGATACGATGGTGGTGGCGCTGGAGCAGCCGGAAAACATCCTGATCAGTTGGAGTTCGGGATTCGGCAACAATCATCCGGGCATTGCCGAGCAAGTGCTGGGCGATCAGGGAACGATCTCGCGCGGCAATCAGATCCGCTATTTACCGCAAAAAGTCAATCGTCCCGACGGCAACGAGATGGCCGGGCGGCGAACCAGCCTTCCGCACGCGCACATGCAGAATTTTCTCGACGCGATTCGCGGAACCGCGAAACCAAGCTGCCCGTTCGATCTGGGATATCGCGTCTCGATCGCCTGCCGCATGGCGCTTGAGAGCCATCGGCTTCAGCGCGCGGTTCGCTGGGACGAGACAAAAGAGGAGATCGTTTAGCTTCCCGATGCATTTCGGTTACACCCCTGAACAGAACCAACTTCGCCGCACGATCCGCGAGTTCGCGGAAGCCGAGATGCGGCCGCACGTGCTCGAATGGGATGAGACGCAGCATTTTCCGATGGAGGTGTTTCGGGATCTGGGGCGCATGGGCGTGCTCGGCGCGGTATTTCCCGAAGCGCTGGGGGGCGCCGGCTACAGCTACGTCGATTACACGGTGATCATGGAAGAACTGGCGCGCGTCGATCCGGCCATCGCGCTCAGCGCGGCGGCGCACGTTTCCCTGTGCACCAATCACATTTTTCTCGCCGGCAATCGTGAGCAGCAGGAGCGCTACATTCCCAAGCTCGCCAGCGGCGAATGGATCGGCTGCTGGTCGCTGACCGAGCCCGAAGCCGGATCGGACGCGGGCGGGACCCGCACCCACGCGGTGCTGCACGGGGAAGAATGGGTGCTGAACGGATCGAAAACCTTCACCACCAACGCGCACATCGCCGATGTTTGCGTGGCGATGGCGGTGACGGACCGCGCGGCATCGTCGCACGGAATCTCGGCGTTCATCCTCGAAAAGGGCACGCCGGGCTTTCGTCCGGGAAAAAAAGAAAACAAGCTGGGGATGCGCTGCTCGCCCACGGGCGAAGTGATCTTTAGCGATTGCCATCTGCCGGTGTCGCAGCTTTTAGGCAAACGCGGCGAGGGATTCGTCGACAGCCTGCGGATCCTGGACGGCGGCCGGATCTCGATCGCCGCCCTTTCGGTCGGCGTGGCGCAGGGCGCTTATGAGGCGGCGCTCAAATATTCGAAGCAGCGCAAACAGTTCGGACGCTTTATTTCGGAGTTTCAGGCGATCCAGCATAAGCTGGCCGACATGGCGACGGAAATTGACGCGGCGCGGCTGCTGACGCTTCGCGCGGCGTGGCTGAAGGACAACGGCAACAGCGTGAACAAGGAATCGGCGATGGCCAAGCTGTACGCGTCGGAGATCGCGGTTCGCGTGGCGGATCAGGCGCTGCAAATCCATGGCGGATACGGGTTCATCAAGGATTACCCGGTTGAAAAGTATTATCGCGACGTCAAGCTTTGCACTATCGGCGAGGGGACCAGCGAAATCCAGAAGCTGGTGATCGCGCGCCAGTTGCTGAAGAGCGGATGCTGAACCAATCTATCGCGGAAGTCTCTCTGGCCGAAAAGATCATCGCCGGCGACGCGCGGGCGCTGGCGCGGGCGGCCACGTGGATTGAAAATCGCCGTCCGGAGGCGGAGCATTTATTGCGCGAATTGTTTCCGCGCACCGGGCGCGCGCTGATTCTCGGCATCACCGGCGCGCCGGGCGCCGGCAAAAGCACGCTGGTCGATCAGCTCGCCCGCGCGCTGCGCGCCGAAGGGAAAACGGTGGGCGTGATCGCGGTCGACCCGACCAGCCCGTACTCCGGGGGAGCGATCCTGGGCGATCGCATCCGCATGCAGCAGCACCATTCCGATCCGGGCGTGTTCATTCGCTCGATGGCGACGCGTGGCTGGCTGGGAGGATTAGCGGCGGCGACCACGGAAATGACGCTGCTGCTGGACGGCGCGGGTTTCGACGCGATTCTGGTCGAGACGGTGGGGGTGGGGCAGGATGAGGTCGAGATTGCGCGGCTGGCGGATGTGACGCTGGTGGTGATGGTTCCCGGCATGGGCGACGATGTGCAGGCGATTAAGGCCGGGATCATGGAGATCGCCGACGTGTTCGTCATCAATAAAGCAGACCTGGCGGGCGCCGATAAACTGGAGCGCGAGCTGCGAAGTTATCTGACGCTGGCGCATCGCGCCGACGGATGGGTTCCCAAAATCGTGCAGGCCGTGGCGAGCGACGGGAAGGGAATCGTTGAGACGATGGCGGCCGCGCGCGAGTATCATTCGCGCGGGCGCTCCCGGGAGCGCGCCGCCGATATCTGGGCGATTCGCCTGCGCGAGATGCTGCGCGAAAAAATTTTGGATCGGCTGCCCGCGGCGGAGTTCGCGGCCGGAGGTCGCGAAGTGGCCGAGCGCAGGCGCGATCCGTACTCTGTATTGAAAGAATGGCTCGAAAGGATTTGAGCGGGGCGCCGGCGGAGTTGAAGCACGCCTCGTCTTGCAGGCCATGAAAGCGTCGATGGATCATTTGGGAATTGCGGTGCGCTCGCTGGACGATGCGCTGAAGTTTTATCGCGATCAGCTTGGACTGGAGGCGCTGCCGCGCGAAACGGTGGAGCATGAAAAAGTGAACGTCGCGATGCTGCCGCTGGGCGAGGCGCGAATCGAGCTGCTCGAGCCGACGCAAAGCGATTCGGTGATCGGAAAATTTTTAGAGAAGCGCGGCGAGGGATTGCATCACGTCGCCCTTCGCGTGCCGGACTTGAAAGCTTCCATCGAGCGGCTGAAATCGGCGGGCGCGCGCTTGCTGAATGAGCCGAGAACGGGCGCGGGCGGCCATCTCTACGTCTTCGTCCATCCATCCTCCACCGGCGGCGTGCTGCTCGAACTGATTCAGGAATGAAACCAGACATGGCGAAACCAAGCATCGGGATTATCGGCGGCAGCGGGTTGTATTCGATGCCGGGATTCACGGCGCACCAGGAGTGCGCGCTTCAGACTCCGTGGGGCGCGCCGTCGGACGCCTACGTGGTGGGCCGTCTTAGCGGACGCGAGGTCGCGTTTTTATCGCGGCATGGACGCGGCCATCGTATCTCGCCATCGGAGCTGAATTTTCGCGCGAACATTCACGGCTTCAAGCAGCTCGGCGTGGAGCGCATTCTTTCGCTGAGCGCGGTGGGATCGCTCAAGCAAGAGCACCGGCCGATGGATTTCGTGATTCCGGATCAGTTCGTCGATCGCACGCACGGGCGCGCTTCGACGTTCTTCGGCGAAGGATTGGTGGCGCACATCAGCTTCGCCCATCCGGTGTGCTCGCAGCTCGCCTCCGTCGCGGAGGCGGCCTGCCGCGAAGCCGGCGTCAACGCCAAATCGGGCGGGACGTATCTGTGCATGGAGGGTCCCGCGTTTTCGACGCTGGCCGAATCGCGGCTGTATCGAAGCTGGGGCATGGACGTGATCGGCATGACGAATCTTCAGGAAGCGAAGCTGGCGCGCGAAGCCGAGATTTGTTATACGACCATCGCGATGGTGACCGATTACGACTGCTGGCACGAGGATCATGACGCGGTGACGGTGGAGCAGATTATCGCGGTGCTCAACAAAAACGCGGAAAACGCCTGTAGAGTAATCGAAGCCGCGGTGCGCGCGATGCCGGAAGAACGCGAGTGCAAGTGCGGATCGGCGCTGGCGCACGCCCTGATCACGGATCGAAAAGCAATTCCCGAAGCGACTCACAAGAAGCTGGAGCTTCTGGTTGGAAAATACCTGTAAGCGGCTGCTCGACTGCTGCCTGCGCGGCGAGACCTGGCCGGCCGGCCTGCTTGACCGCGCCATCGAAATCGATCAGGGGCGCGCGCTGCTGTCGCTGGTGGTGGAACGGCTGGCCGATTCCTTCGAGCCGCGGCTCTGCGGCGTTTACCGGCGATTGTTTGCGGACGTGATCGGGCGGGCCGCGCCGGAGCTTTCTGCGCGCCTCCGCCCGTCCGGCCGCGCGCCTGCAAATCGGCCCCCGGAAAGCTGCGCCGCGGTTTTTGTTCTCTCGCGCGTGACCCTGGGCGCGGATGTGGCCGTAACCAGCGTGCTGCTCGACGCCGCCAAGCGGAGATATCCGGAAGCGGAGATTTACTTCGCCGGCCCGGCCAAATCGTATGAGATGTTTTCCTCGGACCGCCGCATTCGCCATCGGCCGGTTGCTTATGCGCGCGGCGGAACGCTGCTCGAGCGCCTGCGCGCGTCGGCGTCGCTGTGGTTTGACAAGGGGATCGTGATCGATCCGGATTCGCGCCTGACGCAGCTCGGCCTGATTTCGGTGTGCGAGGAATCGCGCTATTTTTTCTTTCCAAGCCGTGAGATCGAGGGGCCGGGACGCTTACCGGAGCTGGCGTCGCGCTGGGCGAAGGAAATTTTCGGCGTGGATGCGCGGCCTTATATCGCGCCGCCGGCGCCCGCCGGAGCAGCAGCGGAGATCACGGTGAGCCTGGGTGTGGGAGAGAACGAAGCCAAGCGGCTGGGCGGCGATTTCGAGCGCGGATTATTAAAGCTGCTCGCCGGACGCTCCGTGCTGGTCGATCAAGGCGGAAGCGCGGAAGAGCGCGATCGCGTGGAGCGCGCGATTCCACCGGGGATGCGGACGCATCAGGGATCTTTCGCCTCCTTTGCCGCGGAGATTGCGCGCTCGAAGCAGTTCATCGGCTACGATTCGGCGGGCGGCCATGTCGCCTCGGCGAGCGGGGTCCCGGTGATTTCGATTTTCGCCGGCGCGGTGAGCGAGCGCTTTTTCGACCGCTGGCGTCCGCTCGGCCACGTGATTCGCCCGGAAGACGGCGATGTTCTGGAGCGCGTGTGGGCGCTTCTGGGATAAATTCCGTAACTTCGCCCGTTCTCGTAAAGATTACGCGGAAAAATAGCCTCGGAGCCCGCCATCTCCCCTTGGCTAAGTGCCTGTAAAACATCGTTTCGCCGATTTGTTCGGGTGTGGCATGCGCCGTGCAACTCTGCTCGCCGATGGTCAAGGCCGCTCGGAGAAATTCAAACGCCTGGCCCCAAGGAGTTTAGAGAAATGTCAAACGAACTGGATAAACCCGAAGTGCGTGGCAACTCACATCCGTTATTGATCGCCGCCCTGAGCGGAGGGTTGATGCTGGCGCTGGCCGGGGACGGATATCTGCTGGTGCGGTCGAACCATTTGGAACAGGAGATGACCCAGCAGCAGCAGGACACGCAGGCGCAGTTGACCCGGATCAGCGATGCGACCACCTCGCTGCTCCAGCAGCGTCTTCAGGCGATCAATGACGAGATCAAGAGCGCCAATGACGCGGCCAATTCCGCGCTGAGCAAGGCGCGGTCGGAAACGCGCAAACAAAGCATCGAGCTCGCGCGCCGGCTGGACAATCAGCAGAAGGAAGTCTCGGAGCAGTTGAGCCAGTTGAAGGATGAAACTTCGACCGCGACCGCGAAGCTGACCGAGGTTTCCAGCGACGTGAGCGGCGTCAAAACCGATGTGACGACGGTGAAGACCGATCTGGCGGCGACGCAATCGGAGCTCGAAAAGACCGGCGCCGATCTGAAGCGCGCCATGGGCGACATGGGTGTAATGAGCGGCTTGATCGCGACCA
Organism: Terriglobia bacterium; assembly: GCA_021325175.1. Taxonomy (GTDB): domain Bacteria; phylum Acidobacteriota; class Terriglobia; order Bryobacterales; family Bryobacteraceae; genus Palsa-187. The sequence goes on along the minus strand of JAJPHS010000032.1, from coordinate 21,352 downwards.
ACTCCAAGGATCTGGCCGCGCTTCGCGAGCTCGGCGAACGGAACTACTTCGAGTTCGATCTGAACAAGCACAACATGACCCAGAAGGTTGGCGATTTGACGCTGACGCTGAAGAAGGTGGATCCGAAGCGGAATCGCTACTCGGTCTTGATCCTGGCCGACGATAAGAAAGTCGAAAAGAAAGACAAGACCCTCAACGAGCCGGTGCAGCTTTACGTGAGCGACAACAAGCAGCCGGATGAGATCGTGGTCAACCAGATTAAGAAAGATGAAATCGTGGGCTACCTTGCGACGCCGAAAGTGAAAATGGCGCGCCGCTAAGGCTCCGGTCGGAGGACCGCGGGGGATGGCGCGCGCTGGCTCTGGCCTTCAGAGCCGCGCGCGCCGATTTTTTTGGGCGGGCGCTTTTTGAGTACAATCGTGGCGAATGATGGTGCGGAGGCCGCCGGTTTCGCCCGCTGCGTTTGTAATATGGTGGATGGCGCTGCTGCCCGGTTCGGCGCAGTCGCTCCGTGTTTATTCCGAATTTGCGCGCATCGACGCATCCGGCAATGTCACCGCTCCCGCGCAGCCGCGCGAAATCCTCTCGCCGGCGGTCGTTCGCAATGGCTTCACGTCGTTTCAAATCGTGGTGCAGGTAAAAAGCGGGACGCCGTATTGGCTGTACGTGGGGGAAAATCCCGATAACGCGGTGAAGGTTTCGATGTACCGCGAAATCGGCGAGCGGCTGGAGCCGTTGACCTCGCCTTATCATGGCGACGCGACGCAGATTTTCTGGCTGGATCTTTTTGCGGATCGCGATGCGATTGTGCGCCGCGTTAAAATCGAGCCGGAGCTGGATGTGGAGGATGATTGGGTCGTCTATCCGATGGAAATTCGCGTGATGGATGCGCGCGTGCCGGATCAGGCGCCGGCGCGCTCGATGATGAATTTTCTGTGCGGCCTCCCTGTCGCACCGCCGGTTACCGATATCGAAAAACTGCGCCGGCGAAACGAGCAGCAGGACGTCGCGCTGGCGGCGACGGCGTCGAAACAGGAGTTGCTGGCGCGAATCGGAGGCTGCGACAATCGCGGCGCGAATCCGGAATCCTATTTGCGGCTGAGAGATTATCTGTTTCGCATGCGTTAGACTGGAGAAATACGCCCAGGAGAGATGGCCGAGTGGTTGAAGGCGCACGCTTGGAAAGCGTGTATAGGGGAAACTCTATCGAGGGTTCGAATCCCTCTCTCTCCGCCATCGCGAGCACACGGAATGCGGTCGCGACCGCACGGCACATCGGGCCATCACTTTTGGCGGTCACTCTGAATTCGACTCCGCCAGCGCATCCAGCCAATCGAGCGTCCCTTCGATATCCTCATCGCTGGTTCGCGGATTAATGGTGCACAGCCGCAGCACGGTTTTTCCCTTCAGCACTGTCGAGGTCGCCAAAGCGTAGCCGTCGCGCAGCATCGCATCGTGCATTCGCGCGTAAAAGCGATGATCCGAGCCACGGCGGGCGAAGGTCACGATGCCCATTTGCGCGGGCGTGGTTACTTCCCAGCAAGGCATCGTTCGCAGTTTCGCCTCCGCAAGTTCGGCGAGCGCGAAACCGCGCTCCACGGCCGCGGCAAAGGACTCCAAGCCGAAATATTGCACGGACATCCACACTTTCAAAGCGCGAAATCCGCGCGTTAACTGAATGCCGTAATCACACGGATTCACCTCCGCCACATTGCGATGCACGTCCGCCAGATACTCCGGCATAATTCTGTAGGTCGCCTTCAGCAGATTCGAATCGCGCAGCAGCACACATCCGCATTCTACCGGTTGAAAAAGCCACTTATGCGGATCAATGGAGAGCGAATCGGCGAGCGCGATGCCATCCAGAAGTTTTTTCCCTCGATCGCTGATTACGGCCGCCGCGCCGTAGGCTCCATCGACGTGCATCCATAAGTCCTCGGCGCGGCAGAATGCGGCGATTTCCGCCAACGGATCGATGGCGCCGGTATTGGTGGCGCCCGCGTTGGCGATCACACAGAAAGGCCGCAGACCGGCGCGCCGGTCCTCGGCCACCGCGCGCGCCAGCGCCTCCAGCGGCAGGCGGAAGCTGCTATCGGCGGGCAGACGCCGGATCTGCTCCGGCAAAAAGCCGATGACGCGCAGCGCGCGATCGATCGAGGAATGAGTCTGATCGGAATAATAAAGAACCGCGCCCCCGGTCCGATCCTTCAGCGTGACGTGACGCGCGGTGGTGAGCGCCGTCAGGTTCGCCATCGATCCGCCGCTAACAAACAGCCCGCCGGCTTGTTCCGGAAATCCGCACCATTGGCGAAACCAGTCGATTACCGCCAGCTCCATCGCCGCCGGACCCGAGCCGCCCAGCCAGGACCCGTTAAATACGTTGAATCCCGCGGCGAGCGCATCGGCCATCACGCTCACGAAATTCGATGGCCCCGGCACAAACGCAAAAAAACGCGGATGGCAGATGTTCATGATGTAAGGAAGGACGTCGCGCTCCAGGCGCGAGAAAATCTCCTCCGCCGGGACCCCGCTGCACGGCGGCGATTGGCGCAATTGCGGCCGCAGCACCGCCGGATCGCCCTTGGCGCCGACCATTTTCTCGTCCAACCCCGCCAGATGATCGACGATGCGATCGACGACGCGATATCCCAGTTCCCGCATTTGCGCGGGTGGAAGCTCTAATTTTTCATTCATCAATTTCCTGCCAGCCTTCGCGTCCGATGAGCGGGACGAACCTGCATCCCAAGACAACGCGCGTGCTTATTTTTCCATTTTTCTTGCGAATCACCTGCAAATCCTGATCCGCCCGGCCGCCCACCGGGATCACCAGAATGCCCGGGTCGTCGAGCTGATCGAGCAGCGCGCGCGGGACCGAAGGCGCCGCGGCGGCCACCGAAATTCCCTGAAACGGCGCCTGCTCCGGCACTCCAAGCGAGCCATCGCCGCACAGCACGGTGATGTTGGAATCAAGGCCCGTGCGCCGCAGGTTCGAGCGCGCCAGCGCGCACAGCTCCGGAATCCGCTCGACGGAAATCACGCGGCGCGCCAGCGCTCCCAGAACCGCGGCATGATAGCCCGATCCGGTGCCTACGTCGAGCACGTTTTCATCGCCGCGCAATTCGAGCGCTTCGGCCATCAGCGCGGTCATGTAGGGCTGGGTGATGGTTTGGCCGAATCCGATCGGCAGCGGCGCGTCGGCGTAGGCTTCCTCGCGAACGTCCTCGGCCACGAACTCCTCCCGCGGAATTTCGCGCATGGCCTGCAAAACGCGGGGATCGCGAATGCCGCGCGCGATGAGTTGTCTCTCCACCATTTCCGCCGCCGCGGCGTTGGTCATTTGAACCTTCTCTTGTATTGAAAGTCGATTCCGAACAGACCATTGGCCTCGCGCGTCGCAATGGCCGACCACTGCCGGCTGAAATCGTACTCGATCTGGACGATCTGCTCCTGCGTGCGATTCAGATTGGTGATGTAGGTCAGGGTGATGTCGTTTGACACCTGCTGTTCGAATGTCAGGCGCGCCTGCGGCAGATATTCGGCCCCGGTGAGCGTGGGATCGATTTTCACGCGGCTCGATCCGAAGAAGCGTTGCAGGCGGCTGGAGAGCTGTGCGGTGATCGCCTCCGAAATCAGGCCTCCGCCGGCTTGGGAAAGACTGTTGCCGCTGCTCGAGTATTGATCCGGATTCAATCCCGCGACTTCCTCGGGCGAGCGCCCTACGGCGAGCAGCGCGATGATTTCCCGCGGCTGCATCGGCGGATCGGAGCTGTAGTTCACGTTCAATTTCTGCACCGTCCCCGCGATCGAGATATTCACCGTCACGCCGCGCGCCTTGGTTTCAAGCTCGATATCGAAAATCGGATCGATCTTTACCGCATTGACGAATCGAATGTCGCCGCGATTCACCGTGTAGCGGTTGCCGAACACCTGCGCCTCGCCCTCATTCACCGAAATGGTGCCCAGCAGCGCGGGACGCAGCGGCGTGCCTCGCAGGCGCAGATCCACTTCCGCTTCCAGGTTGCGCGTCAACGATGTCTCCAATGCGAATCCCGGGCCGCTTTCAATTCGCACGTCGAACTGCATGCCGCGCAGATACGCGCTGGAGGCCGCGGGCGCGGGAAGCGTCGTCGCGGTTTGCGCGAGCACGCGCGCCAGATCCGCGCGCGCGGTGAAGGCGGCGCGCGTCAGCGTGACGGCGCCGGAAACCGTGCTCGCGTCGGAGGTGCCGTTCAACGCCAGGGCCGCGTCAAAGGTGACGCTGACGTCTTCCGGATAGCGGACGCGAACCTTGTCGATCGAGGCTTGCAGCCGGTACACCAGCGGCGAGCCGAAACCGATGAACCCGGCCAGATTCACTTTTCCTCCACCGGTTTCCGCCGTCAACTTTTCGATGGTCGCACGATTGCGATCGAAAATCACCGCGCCGTTGGCGTTATCGACGCCGTTCGGCAGATCGCCCAGATAGAGCGACGCGTTCCGCAATTCCATCCGGCCGTTCACCTGCGGATCGCGCACCGATCCGCGAATCGACGTCTGCACGGTCGCGTTGCCGCGGGCCGCCAGATCCGGATTGAGCAGTTGCAGAATGATCAGGTTTACCGAGCCGCGCACCGTAATATCGGAACCCGTTTTCCCGTCGAACGAAATCGCGCCGGAGGCTTCAAGGCTGGTATCGCGCGCGGCGAATTGCGCCGAACGAATCCGCGCGCCCGCCGCCGTGATTTCCACCACGACCGGCTTGGCGGCGCGCAGCGCGATGTCCTGCGCCTGCGCTCCCAGGCGCAGCGCCTGGTTCGCCCGGGGATGAACTTCCACCACGCCCGCCGTCAGTTCCGCGTGAAATTCCCGCGGCTTGCGGAGCGCCATCGATAAATTTCCGGTAATGCCGTCGAGGAAGCCTTCAAACGGCAACTCCGCGGCTTCGAGTGAGCCACCGCTGATCAGAACGTCGTGAATCGTCGCGAGATTGGCGCGTGAAATCTGAACCGAAGCGGAACCCGGCATGTCGCCGGCCAGTTTCCATGCGCCTTGCGCCTGAATCGCGATTTCCCGCGCGCGGCCCGCGGCGCGCACCGCAACCTCGGACCCGTGCGTTTCGGCGTCCACCGTGATCTCGCCAAGCCTCAGCCGATTCCATCGCGCGCCGCTGGCCGCCGCATGCGCGCTGATCGATTGAAGCTCGACCTTTCCGTTGGAGATTTTCGCCGTAACCGCGCCATTGCCCCGGATGGTCGCGTCCATGCCGCTCTGGAGCTTCGCGAAAATCCTTAGCGACGACAGCTCGACCTGCTGCGCGTTGAAAGCGAGCTTCGCTTCGCCGTTGTTCCAATCGCGATGACGATACTCGCCTTCAAAACTCATCTTTGCCGCGCCGGCGCTGGCCTCGCCGCCGCTCACCGCAATCATTTCCGGCGAATATCGAATCACCGCGTTTAATCGATCAAGTTGCTCGCCGAAACCCGCCGGTTTGTCGATCCGCACCGCCGCTTCGGCTTCCGGTTTTTCGGGCGATCCAAACACTCGCGCCGTTCCCGACACGATCCCGCTGATTGGCGGATGGAATCCCGCTTCTTTCGCCAGTTCGGTGAGCGGAGCGTTGCGAAAACTCAACTGCGCGACGATCGCGTCCTTTTCCACGGCGCCGGAGCCGGTCACTTCCATTTCGCCGCGCGCCAGCGTTGCGCGATCGAACCCGACGCGCGCGCGATTCGCATTTATCCTCGCTGAAAATCGATCGAATGCGTGGCCGCCAAGCGCAGCATGAGTGATCGTAAGTTGCCCCGCCGCTTGCGCATCTTCGAGCGATCCTCGAACGCGGCCGTCGAAACTCGCGCGTCCATTCGCCAGCTTCAGTGGAAGCTCGCGCGGCGCATCGCTTTCAACCATCGCCAGCGCGGGCAGAAAATCGTCGAGATTGGTGGAATTCGCCTCCACTTCGAGCGATTCTCCAAGCACGCCCGCAACCTCCACCCGCGTCGCGCTCGTGGCGAGAAACGAACGTTTCAGATCAATTTTGTTCGACGCCTGATCGTAGCTCGCCTCGATTCGTCCCTCGATGGGCGCGCCGCCGTTCTGAGGCGTGATGGCCACCGTACCGTTCAGGCGGCAATCGCGCCGGCCGATCGTTGCATTCAAGGAAATCTGCGCGGCCAGAGCGCCGCTCCAGGGGATCTCCCGCCCGGTGGCCATCGCCGCAGCTTGTCGAACGGTGAAACCGGCGAGATTGCCGTCGAAATGCATCTCGCGCCAATTGGTGATCACCGCCGCGCCGTCGATTGTGCCGCCCGCGATGTGCGCCGAGATCCCGCGCAGCGATATGCCATCGCGCGTGAGCCGCAAATCGGCCGCCACGTCGGCGTTTTCCATTTTGATCCGATCCCGCGCGTAGCCGATCCCCCGCGCCTTCATCCGTCCGGCGAGCGACGCATCGGCGAAGGAAAACGCGAGCTGGCCGTCGAACGCCGCCACTCCGGTCCGCGCAACCGGCAGCGCAAGCAATTCCGCAACATCGCGAATCGCCATCGCCGCCGTGACGCGCAACGTTCCCTGTAAAGAACGCGGATCGTTGAGACGGCCGCTCAGCTCGGCGCGCGAATCGCGCCAGGCCAGCCGCAGCAGCTTCACGTCGATCCCGTTTGCATCGATCGCCAACGCGGCGGAAAGATTCGCCTCCAGCGCGCCCGCGCCCGGCATCGCGATGCGCAGCGCGCGCGAGGCAATCTCGCCGCTGTAACGAGGGCCGCGGACGTCGTAATTCATCCGCGCGCTCAGATGCTCGCCGTGAAGATCAAACCGAACCCGCCGCTGATCGTAATCGAGCACGCCTTCCTCGATTTCATACCTGCCGATCGCAACATTCAGGATCTCCCGCGCCCAATTTCCGCGCGTCGCCAGCAGATTGTTCGATCCGTCGGGATAAAAGACAACGCGCACGCGCGGCTGCTGGACGCGTAAATAGGAAAGATCGATGCGCCGCTCGAAAATCGAGATCACGCGAAAACCGATGGTAATCGAGTTCACCGCCAGCAGCGGCGGATCGCCCGGCTTTTCGCGGCCGTGAAGCACCAAGCCGTCAAGCGTCGCCGTCAGCCGCTCGGAATGAAACGAAAAATTGCGGATCTCGGCGGCGCCGCCCGTCGCTTTCTCGATCTCGGAGACAATCCGCTCCCGGATTCGCTCGCGAAACCACCCGCTGCGAACCACGAACACCCCGGCGATCAGCGCCGCCAGCATCAGCACCGCCGCCGCGAGAAAAATTCGCACTACTATCCGGCCCCATCGTCTCATCGAAACACCTGCTGGCGATACAAAATTTCCGTTTCCGTCCGTCTGGCGCCGAGCCAGCGATCCAACGCCTGCGCCGTTCGTTGATCGGTCAGCAATTTTTCCACCTGATCGCGGCTGGATTCGAAACTCGGGATGTCGGCTTTACCGGCGGCCCGCCATTGCGCAACCAAACTGCTGTAGAAATCGCGCAGTTCATCTTCGGAAAATTGAACTTCGGGACGGAAGCGCAGATCACTGAAGCGCATCGCGCGCAGCCCCGCGATCAACTGATTCTCCACGTCCTTTTCGGTGATTCCGTATCGAACCAGCGCGGCCGCATAGTCCGATCCGTACTGCGCTTTCACTCCCTCCAGCATTTTCCGCGCGTCTTCTTCTGGCGATAAAACCACCCGCGTTAACGCGGCTTCCTCCAGGATCAGCATGCGATCCACCAGCCGGTCGGCCGCCGCGCGTTTTTGTTCGGAGCCGGCGATGGGCTCGCGATGATCGAGAAACGCGGTCACGCGCAGCTCGCGCAGCACGTCGCGCTCGGTGATCACCTGCTTGCTGACGCTCACCGCGATGCGATCCAGAATTTCGGCCCGCGCAGCCAGCGCGGCGATGAAGCAAATTGCCAGCCGCGCGGTCATCAGAACGTCTGCCCCAGCGAGAAGTGGAACTGAAACGCGTTGATCCGCTGGTTCGTCAGCACGCCCTGGTTCGCCAGCAGTTGATCGAAAGTTCCCTGAAAACCATAAAATCGCGGCGGATTCGGACTCAGGCTGAAATCCACGCGGACCGGTCCAATCGGCGTACGATAGCGAAGGCCGAAGCCGATGCCGTGCACCATGTAATCGAAATCCTGATTGTTGCGCTGGCTGAAGCGAAAACTGATGGTGCGCAGATCCGAATAGACGTTGCCCATATCGTGAAACAACACGCCGCCGAGATTCTGGCCAATCAGCGGGAACCGCAATTCCGTCGAATGCATCAGCAGCGCGCCGCCGCCCAACGGGAACCCGGTTTCGAGATCCCGCGGACCAGCCTGATTGTCGGGAAATGCCCGGTTGGAAGTGGCGCCGCCGGAAAAAAAACGCTCCGCCAGGGGAATCTCGGAGGGGCCGGCCAGCCGCTGCATCCAGCCGAATTGCAGCGTTCGCGCCAGCACAATTCCCCGTCCCAGCGGATGATAGGTCGAATTTCTCATCAGCAGCCGCGTAAATTCCGATTCCGATCCGAGCCCGCGCAGCGCGATCCCGGCGTCAATCGTATTGTAGACGCCGCGGTGCGTATTGATGGGATCGTCGCGGCGGTCCTGAATGAAAGTCATGGAGACGATGCCGACCCGCTCCGGCTGGGAAAACAACGGAATGAGTTCGGGCGAAATCAGAACATTGCTGATGACCACATGGCGAAACGTGTAGCGGTACTGAAGGCTATTGGCCCGGGTGAGCCGCTGCGCGAGCTGGATGGAAGCTTCCGCCCGCTGCGCCGCAAACGTCCGAATGTCGCGCGAATTATCGAACATCCCGGATACGGTGAGCGTCAGGTCCTCATTGTCGAAAAGCTGCGGAGCCGAGTAGCTTAACAGCGCGCGCTGCTCAATCGTTGAAAAGCGGGTCTGTAAACTCAGTGTCCGCGCTTCGCCGAACAGATTCAGGCGGCTGACGCCGAGCGAAAGGCGCGGGCTGAATCCGGTGGTGCCGGCGGGCTCGTCAAACGTCGTGACCCCGCCGCCGATACGCCCCAACTGCGCGCCCACCCCCACGTTGAACGAATAGCTTTTCGCTTCATCCACGTCAAAAAGCACGTAGCGGTTGTCTTCGTCCCCCTCCGGATTCTGCACCGCTGTTTGCACTTTGGAAAAAATGCCGAGATCGTACAGCTTCTGCTGCGTCTCGGCGATTTTGTTTTGCGACAGCGGATCGCCCGGTTTCAACAGCAGCTTTTTTTGAACCAGCGCCGGCTTCGTGATTTCCAGGCCGCGCACCAGGATCGCGCGCACATATTCGCGCCGCCCCGGCTGAACCATATACGTAATGTTCACGGTATGATCGGCGCGGCCGGGCGATTCGCTCCAGTCAAACGTCGCGCTCGAATACCCGTTGTTAAAGTAATAGCTGAGAATCGTATCGCGATCGGCGGCGATATTGGCTTCACTGAACGGTTCGCCTTCGCTCGATTGCAGAACCGAGCGAATATAGGGAACGTCGGATTCGGGAAAGCCCTGCAAATCGAGCCGATCCACCCGCCACTGCGGGCCCTCCGTCACGTCGATCCGCACCGACAGATGCCCATGAACGCCCCGGTAATCGTCGGCGGTCCGGCCATTCACTTCCACGTCGCGAAAACCGTTGGATCGATATAAATAGCGAATCGATTCCAGATCGTTATCGAGCATTTTTTGCGAAAAAATGCCCCACCGCGGCGTGAAAAAACGCGCGGTCGCGATGGAAAGGCGCTGCCGGATCGTGGCGCTATCGAAATAACGGTTCCCGTGGATTCCAATGTATTCGAGCTTATGCCGAAGATTGGGAGTGATGGCGTAATCGATCACCTGCACGCCCGGCTCGGGCGTCGAGGTTTCGAAATCCACGCGCGCGTCGAAATAGCCTTGCGATTGCAAATATTCGATGAGGTTGCGGCGGCCCTCCAGCAGCAAACTGCGATCCACGGTGCGTTCTTCGTAAACCGGGATCAGTTGGCGCAGCTTGCTTTTCGGAACCCCTAATCCGCTGGTGCGGACTTCAAGAACCGGTCCGCTGTCGAGCGCGAGCGATGGCGTCACCGTGTTCTTCTCCGGATGATATTGCAAGCCTTCCAGCGACACTGTGGCCTGCAAATGATCGCCCTTCTGAAAATCGTCCAGCACGCGATTGACGCCGCGCTCAACCAGCCCCTCCGTCACCTGCCGCCATCCGGGCAAATGGATCAGCCAGATGCCGCGGCGCCAGTGCGTGTCGTCCACGATGTTGTGCTCGGGTTTTTTAAAATTGCCGCTGAGCTTCACCCCGTCGAAGCGCGCCCGGGCGCCGGAATCGATATGGAAGTGGATGAAAACTTCCTCCGTCGCCGGATAGCGGTCCACGCGCCAGCTCACCTTGGCCCGATAAAGCCCGTTGGCGCGGAGCCGTTCCTCGAGATTTGCGGCGGCCTGCTTCAGGTCGCCTTCCGAAAATCGCGCGCCTAATTCCAGCTTGGTCGCGCTTTCAAGCTGTCCCCGCGTCGGCGGCTCGGAGACTCCATCGATGCTCACGCCGCTGATGAAAAAAGTCTGCTCGGTGGAGATGGTCAGGATCACGCCGCCGCTCTCCTCGGCGCGGCCATCGATGGAAACATTGGAATAACGTCCTGTTTCATACAATTTCTGAATCACCGCGTGCAAGCTGTCCAGATCAAGCCGGTCCCCGGCGTGAATCGGCAGAATTTTGTCGAGCGTCGCGGCAGGATAAGGTTGAGCCGCCGGATCGAAGACAATTCGCGTGATCGTTTTGCCTTGCAGTTCGACGCCAGGGCCCTGCGCCGGCGCGATTCCTCCGGCGCCGGCAAGAATTGCTACGAGCACCGGCAAACGCACGTTTCCCAATGATAACCCAGCAGTTGCTGTTACCATCGGGATTGACGATGGAATCGCGCTATTCGCGCCAGATCCGTTTCGCCCCGTTCGGCGAGGAAGGGCAGCGCAGGCTGCGCTCGGCTCGCGTCGCAATTGCCGGCTGCGGCGCTCTGGGAAGCGTGCAGGCGGAGCTGATGACGCGCGCCGGCGTTGGATCGCTGCGGCTCATCGATCGCGATTTCGTCGAATGGAGCAACCTTCAGCGCCAATTTCTCTTTACTGAATCCGACGCGCGCGACGCCTTGCCCAAAGCCGCCGCGGCGGCGCGCCGCTTGCGCGAGATCAACCGGGAGGTCGCGCTCGAGCCGGTGGTCGCCGACCTGACCCCGGCCAACGCCGCCGAAATTTTCGAGCACATCGATCTGATTCTCGATGGCTCCGATAATTTCGAGACTCGCTACCTGATCAACGATGCTGCAATTCAGGCCAACGTTCCATGGATCTATGGCGCCGCCGTCGGAAGCTACGGATTGACGCTGCCGGTTGTGCCGGGACACACCGCCTGTCTTCGCTGCGTCTATCCCGATCCGCCCGCGGGCGTGCAGCCGACCTGCGAAACCGCCGGCGTGCTCGGATCGATCACCGCCGCCATCGCCTCGCTTCAAACCGCCGCCGCGCTGAAGATTCTCGCCGGCGCTCCAGTGGTGGCGTGGCTCACGACCATCGACGTCTGGTCCGGAGAAATCCGCCAGATCGTTCCGCCCGCGCGCGATCCCGACTGCCCCTGCTGCGTCCGGCGCGAGTTCGTGTATCTGGATGGATCGCGCCGCGCGCCGGTGAGTTTATGCGGGCGCAACGCCGTGCAGATCCATGAACACGCAAAGCCCATCGATTTAAAATATTTGGCCGCGCAGCTCGGCGCCATCGCCCCGGTCCGCGCCAATGAATTCGCCTTGCGCGTGGCCATCGATCCCTATGAAATGACCGTCTTCCCCGACGGCCGCGCGATTATTAAAGGCACAACAGACATCGGCATCGCGCGAAGCCTATACTCCCGCTACATCGGCGCCTGACTGGGCCGATTAGAATCCGCCCTCCGCGCTGATTTATCGCGTGCCGCTCCGGTGAAAAACGCTGGTAAACTGGCGGCGTGCGAGTTTTGCTTTTTTTCGCGGCCATCGCCGCGGCCTTGGCGCAGCCCGAACCCGTGATCGTCGATACCGACGGCGCGGTTTTCAACGACGACGGCGCCGCGCTGGCGATGGTTCTGGCCGAGCCCGATAAAGCCGAAGTTTTGGGCGTCACTCTGGTTCCCGGAAATCTCTGGCCATCGGAAGCCGCCGGGTACATGTTTCGCGTGATCGACGCCATGAAACGGCCCAGCATCCCGCTGCACTTCGGCGCGCGCTTCCCGCTGGTCCATACGCGCGAAATGGCGCAAAAAGAGCAAAAAGAGTGGCCTAAAATCGACTATTTGGGCGCTTTTGCGCAGGACTTGCCGGAGGCGAAGCCCAAAATCGAGCACCGCGTCTCGCACAAGAACGCTGTCGATTACATCACCGACACCATCCTTCAGGAACCGGGCCCGGTGACCATGCTGGAACTCGGGCCGATGACCAATCTGGCCATCGCGCTGCGCCTGCATCCTGAAATCGCAGCGAAAATCAAGCGGCTGATTTTCATGGGCGGAGCCGAACAGGGCCGCGAATTCAACTTCTGGTTCGATCCCGAAGCCGCGCAGATTGTGCTGCGCTCCGCGATCCCGCAAAAAATCATGTTCGGCGTGGAGATTTGCGAGCGCGCGCCGCTCGATAAATCGCATTACGAGCAGATCGTTGCGAAAAAAACTCCAATCACCGATCTGTACCGCGACGACGTCGGGAAACGATTCAAGAAAGATCCTGGCGCGAAATTTCTGCTGTGGGACTGTCTTGCCGCCGCCTACCTGATCGAGCCGAGCTGGGTGACGCAAAGAAAAACGTCGTATCTCGACGTGGAAACGACGTTTGGAAAAGATTACGGCGCGGTGAAGCCGCTTGATCGGGCGCTGGCGCCGGAGGCCACTCCGGTCGAGGTGATGCTCGATCTGGATTTCGCGAAATTTTTCGACGTATATAAGGCGCTGCTGACGAAGTAAGCAGATGAAGTAGAATCGAAAAATGGCATCTGTCGCCGAAAAATCTCTTCTCTCGCCGCCCGATATCGGCGAGCATCGTCCTCGATTCCGCAGCCAGCGCACCACGCGCTTCACCGAAAGCGTCATCCGGGAAATGACGCGGCTGGCCGCGCAGCACAACGCGGTCAACCTGGCGCAAGGCTTTCCCGATTTCGGTTCGCCCGAAGTTCTGCGCAAAGCGGCCTGCGACGCGATCAACGCGGATATCAATCAATACGCGATCACCTGGGGATCGAAATCGCTGCGCAACGCGATCGCGGCGAAATACAAGAAAACGTACAACCTGGAGTTCGATCCGGAGCGCGAAATCACGGTCTGTTGCGGCGCGACCGAAGGCATGATGGCGTCGCTGATGGCGGTCACCAACCCCGGCGATGAAGTGGTGATCTTCGAGCCGTACTACGAAAATTACGGGCCCGATACGCTGCTTGCCGGCGCCGATCGCAAGTTCGTCAAGATGCGTCCGCCGGATTGGCGCTTCGACCGCGAGGAGCTGCGCCGCGCGTTTTCGCCGCGCACCAAGGCGATCATTTTATGCTCGCCCAATAATCCGACCGGGCGCGTTTTCGATCGCGGCGAGCTTGAATATATCGCGCAGTTGTGCCAGGAATTCGATTGCCTGGCCATCACCGACGAAATTTACGAGCACATCCTCTACGATGGAACCGAGCACATCCCGATCATGTCGCTGCCGGGCATGCGCAACCGGACCATTTTGATCAACAGCATGAGCAAGACGTACGCCGTCACCGGCTGGCGCATCGGCTGGGTGCTGGCTGCGCCGGATCTGTCGGATTCGATCCGCAAGATCCACGATTTTCTGACGGTCGGCTCGTCGGCGCCGCTACAGGAAGCGAGCGCGGTCGCCTTGGCGCTGCCGGAGGAATACTATACGAATCTGGCCAGGGATTATCGCGAGCGGCGCGATGCGATGCTCAAAGTGCTGGAGGAAACCGGATTCCGCAGCTTCGCTCCGCGGGGCGCTTATTACGTGCTGTGCGACATTTCCGGCTTCGGCTACGCCGACGACATGGCGTTTTGCCGGCACCTGGTGGAGGACGTGGGAATCGCCGCCGTGCCGGGGTCCAGTTTCTTTGAAGATCCCAAGGACGGCTCGCAACTGGTCCGCTTTTGTTTTTGCAAAAAATATGAGACCCTTAGGGAGGCGCAGGAGCGGTTAAGAAAAATTTAGAATCGCGACTGCGTAATAAGTGAACCATCCTTAATGGAGGGAAGGATGGCTGGGCAGATGGAGGTCGTATGCCGATGTTTCTTCTTCCGGAGAACGTCGCCCGCCAGGATGGTTTCGGCGCGGACTGCCCGTTGGGAGCCGAGCGCGGTAAGCCCTTGCTGATCACGCTGGGCATCACTCGCAGCATGGAACAGGAGAGCCTGGAAATCGCCATCTGGGGCTCCGCCAATCGGAAAGACTGGAAGCTTCTCCAGGTCTTCCCCCTGAAGTTTTATTGCGGGACTTATTCACTGGTACTGGATCTGACGCAGCATCCCGAGGTGCGCCATCTCCGCGCAAGCTGGAAGATGAATCGCTGGGGCGGAGGCGATCCGTCGCCGCTTTTCGGCTTTTATCTGATGGCGGAAGAGGCGCGGGAGCAAGCGGTCGGCGCGTATTAGCGCGGCTTCGCGCGGGGGATTTCCGCGGTGTTTTGAATCCAGGCTCTCCCGGCGATTTCGCGGTCTGAAAATCCAGCCCTTAAATCGGGCTAGCGGACTTGTGGAAAGCCGAGGTCTACGCGGCTGCTTGCCGGGTCCGGCCAGCGGCTGGTGACGAGCTTTGCTCGCGTATAAAACTGCACGCCTTCCGGACCATACATGTGCAGATCGCCGAATAGCGACGCCTTCCATCCGCCGAAACTGTAGTAGGAAACCGGCACGGGAATTGGCACGTTAATTCCGACCATGCCGGCTTCGACATCGAACTGAAACTGGCGGGCCGCGCCGCCGTCGCGGGTGAAAATCGCAGCGCCGTTGCCGTACGGATTCTCGTTCACCATGCCGACCGCTTCGGCGTAGGTGGAAACGCGCGCCACGCTCAGCACGGGACCGAAAATTTCGTCGTCATAGCAGCGCATTCCGGGCTTGACGTTATCGAGAAGCGAAGTCCCTAAAAAATGCGGGCCGCGCGCGCTTGCCGGATCGCCGCGCCCATCGACAACGACGGTGGCGCCTTCGTCGGCGGCTGCGGCGACGTAGCCGGCCACGCGATTGCGATGCTCGCGCGTGATCAGCGGGCCCATTTCGTTGCCGGATTCGAGACCCGGGCCGATTTTGATTTTCGCCATTCGCTCCCGAATCGCCGCAATCAGCGGATCGGCGATGCCGCCCACGGCGACCACCACGGAAATAGCCATGCAGCGCTCGCCGGCCGAGCCATAGGCGGCCGAAACCGCTGCGTCGGCCGCCATCGCGATATCGGCGTCGGGCAAAACGACCATGTGGTTCTTCGCGCCGCCGAGGGCCTGCACGCGCTTGCCGTAACGCGTGGCCGATTCATAAACGCTTCTGGCGATGGGCGTGGAACCGACGAAGCTGATCGCTTTCACGTCGGGATGCTCGATCAATCGCTCGACCGCGGCGCGATCGCCCTGAACGACGTTGAAAACGCCATCGGGAAGCCCGGCCTGGCGCAGCAGATCGGCAAGCAGCAGGCTCGCCGAAGGATCGCGCTCGCTGGGCTTGAGGATGAACGAATTTCCGCAGGCGATCGCGTTGGCGAGCATCCACAGCGGAACCATCGCGGGAAAATTGAACGGCGTAATGCCGGCCACGACGCCGAGCGGCTGGCGGATCTGATAAACATCGACTCCGGTGCTGGCCTGTTCGCTGAAGGAGCCCTTGAGCAGGTTAGGGATGCCGCAGGCGAACTCGATATTTTCCAGGCCGCGCGCGACCTCGCCCATCGCGTCCGGCAGAGTCTTGCCATGTTCGAGCGTGATCGCTTCAGCGATGGCGCGGCGGTTGGCGTCGACCAGTTCGCGAAACTTGAACATGATTTCGGACCGGCGCGACAGCGGAGCGGCGCGCCAGGAAGGAAACGCATCCTTGGCCGAGGCCACGGCCAGATCGACTTCCCGGGCGGAGGCGAAATCGACCGAGCCCCGCGGCTCGCCCGTCGCCGGATTCCAGACTGTGCCGGACCGGCCGGAGGTCGATTCGACGTCCTTGCCGCCGATCCAATGGCTGATCCGTCTAACGCCGCTCGCGATGGTCATACGCTTCTGATCGTACTCTATTCGCCGGCGGATTTCGCGATGGTTTCGAGGCCATAAAGAGAGCGCGCTGGCGTATTGCGCTATTCTGAATTTTCAACCATGACCACTGTCACTCACCTTGAATGCAGCGTCTGCTCCAAGCGCCATGAGGCCGGAAAAATTCACAATCTGTGCGAGTGCGGCGGGCCGCTGCTGGTCCGCTACGACCTCAAAAAAGCGCGCGAAAGCTGGAATCGCGATTGGATTTCGAACGGTCCTTCGAGCATGTGGCGATACGCGCCGGTGCTGCCCGTTTCCAAGCCGTCGTCGATCGTTTCGCTCGGCGAGGGCATGACGCCGCTGATTCACGCCAGGCGGTTGGGCGCGAAGCTCGGGGCGCAGGATCTGTGGATCAAGGACGAAGGCGTAAATCCCACCGGATCGTTCAAGGCGCGCGGGCTTTCCTGCGCGATTTCAATGTGCGTTGAGCTGGGCATCACCAAGGTGGCGATTCCCTCGGCGGGAAACGCGGCGGGGGCGCTATCGGCTTACGCGGCCGCTGCGGGAATCGAAGCGCACATTTTTATGCCGCGCGATGTTCCGCAGGCCAACTTTATCGAATGCTCGGTGACGGGCGCGAAAGTCACGCTGGTCAACGGCCTGATCAGCGATTGCGGCAAACTGGTCGCCGCCAAGAAGGACGCCGAGGGGTGGTTTGAAATTTCCACTCTGAAAGAGCCTTATCGCATTGAAGGCAAGAAGACCATGGGCTACGAAGTGGCCGAGCAGTTCCGCTGGGAATTGCCGGACGCGATTTTCTACCCGGCCGGCGGCGGCGTCGGCATGATCGGGATGTGGAAGGCGTTCGCGGAAATGGAGGAGCTCGGCTGGATCGGCTCGAAGCGACCCAAAATGATCGCGGTGCAGGCCGAAGGCTGCGCGCCCATGGTGCGCGCGTGGGAACAGGGCAAGGAACGCAGCGATTTTTTCGAAAACGCCGAAACGGTGGCGAGCGGGTTGCGCGTGCCGAAGGCGCTGGGCGATTTTCTGGTGCTGCGGGCGGCGCGCGAAAGCGGCGGGACGGCGATTGCCGTCAGCGATCCGGAGATGATCGAGGCCGGAGTTCAGTTGGCGAGCGATGAAGGAATTTTCGCGGCTCCGGAAGGCGGGGCCTGCGTCGCGGCGGCGCGCAAGCTGCTCGCCAATGGATTTTTAAAGTCGCGGGAAAAAATCGTAATCTACAATACCGGCTCCGGCTTAAAGTATTTAGAAGCATATTCTCCGGCATTTCCCCGTTAATCGGAATCGTTTTTCAATTCACGAAAACGCTGGCGCACGTTGAACTAGCCGCGGCACTGGAATGCGCGGGCTTGTGCGTTCTCGACCGCACAGCCGCGCTCCCTGCCGATCCTGGCGAATCGATTGCTGGTTCCGTATCGTTACGCCTGGCCGCAAAGGGCGCGGAGCAACCCAACGAGACGCCTGGCGGCGCGGCGTCCACGACGTTTTCACATGAGAGGAAAAGACATGTTGGATATGAGGAATCGGCGGAACTGGCTCAGCGGGATTTTTTTGTGCGCGGCGGCGCTGGGTTTTTTGGACACAGCGCGCGCGCAAACCGTCACAATCACACAGAACGGGCAGACGCTCAGCGGACCGCTTTCGTTCACCACCGCAACCGGCACGCTAAGCGCGAGCCAAACATTGAACGTCAGCACGCCGCCGAATAACGGCAATACGGTGGTGGTCACGGTGCCGTCGCAGTATGCGCAGTGGCTGATCGTTTCCCCAGGCGTGATCGCCAACACGCCGGGACAGATTTCGGTCAATGTGAACGCGGGATCGCTCGGCGTGGGCACGCAGGCGGGATATTTCATGGTCCAGATTTCGAACAACCCGGCGAGCGCGCAGACGGTTCTGGTGAACGCGACGATCACCGGCGCATCGGCGCTTTCGGCATCGCCCGCGTCGCTGAGCTTCACCGCGCAGGCCGGGCAGACGTCGGGCACTCCGCAAGGCTGCGCGCAACAGAATTTTGCGGGAAGCTGCCAGATCGCGATCTCCAGCAGCGCGGGAACGCTCGCCTATAACGTGAGCTGGACGCCGGCGAACTCCTGGCTGGTTCCGGATCAGTTCAGCGGATCGACGGGCGGCGCGGCGATGAACGTCAGCGTGAACCCGGCGAACTTGAGCGCGGGCGTTTACACCGGAGAAATCACGGTGCAGAGCAAGACAACGAGCGACGCGGTGACCATCGCGGTGACGCTGACGGTCACGGCCAGCGCGACATTAACGGCCACGCCGTCGACGCTGAATTTTTATTACACCTCGGGCGGGACGGCGCCCCCGGCGCAGCAGGTGACGGTGAGCTCGACCGGAAGCGCGATCGCGTTTAACGTGAACCAGTCGGCGGGTTCACAGAGTTGGCTCAAGGTGAGCATTCTGAGCGGCGTCGCCAGCAGCAGCAATCCGGCGACGCTGATGGTGAGCGTGACGCCGGCTGCGGGGATGACGCCTGGCCCGTACACGGCAACGCTGAATCTGACGAGTCCGAACAGCAGCGCGTCGGTGAGCGTGACGCTGGTGGTGAGCCAAAATCCGTTCCTGACGGTGAGCGCGAATCAGCTTGCCTTCAGCGCTCCGTTCGCGGGGACGCCGCCGCCGGCTCAGGGACTCACGGTGGGGACCACGGGGGGGCCGCTGAACTTCACGGCGACGGCATCGTCGAGTCCGGCGTGGCTGACGGTATCGCCATCGGGCGGAGTAACCGGGACGCAGTCGGCTCAGCTTACCGTGGGCATAAGCCAGGCGGGGCTGAATGCCCTGTCGGTGGGATCCTATCAGGGAACGATTACCATTGCGCCGACCAATGGCGACCCGTATTCGCTGGTGGTGCAGGTGACGCTGACGGTCGGCGTGAACTCGACGTTGGTCGCCGCGCCGAGCCAGTTGGTGTTCAGCTATCAGACCGGGCAGGCGCAGCCGCCGGCGCAAACGGTGGAGCTGCTAAGCACGGGTCCGAGCCAGGCGTTCACGATCACGACGACGGGCAGCGGCGCGGCCAACTGCGGGTCCGGAACATGGCTGTCGGCGATGGCGCTGCAATCGCCGCAAGCGACGCCGAATACGCTGAGCGTGAGCGTGAATACGACGGGCATGACCGCGGGGACTTGCAACGGAGTGGTGCATGTTTTCTATAACGGGCTGACGGGGCCGGCCGAAACGGATGTACAGGTGACGCTGTTTGTCAGTTCCTCGCCGCTGCTGACCATCAGCCTGCCGAACGGGTTCGGCTACGACGCCGCGCCGCTCGGCTCGACCACGCCGATCCAGCATACGATCGGCATCGGCAGCACGGACGGCTCGGCGATCCAGTATTCGGTCGCGCCGCAGAGCGCGCCTTGCCCATGGCTTGCGGCGGCGCCGGCGACCGGGAGCAATCCAGGGACGTCGCCCACGCAGATCCAGATCCAGATTTTGCCGGGCTGTGTAACGACGCCGGGAATCTATCCGGGCGGCATCCAGATTAGCTCGCCGGGATTGCCGTCTCCGGTGATGCTGAGTCTGAACCTGGTGGTCACATCGACGGTACAGATATCGGTCACGCCGCAGAGCTTGACGTTCAATGAATCGCAGGGCGGAACGCAGCCTCCGCCGCAGACGCTCAACTTCACGGTCTCCGGCGGAAACGCGGCGTTTGTGGCCACGGCTTCGTCCAATTTCAACTGGCTGACGGTGACGCCGGCATCGGGAAATACGAGCCTGGGGAAAATATCGGTTTCGGTGAATAACAATACGCTGCCGGCGCAGACCTACAATGGGTCGATCTACATTACCTTCGTGAACGCCGAGACGCCATCGGCGACGATTCCGGTGCAGTTGATCGTCGGGCCGCCGCAGAGTCTCAGCGCCAGCCCGGCGTCGCTGACGTTCAGCTATCAATTGGGCGGATCGGCTCCGGCATCGCAGAATGTGACGCTGACCAGCACGGGTGGACCGGTGAATTTCAGCGTGGCGGCGAACAGCACCGGCGGATGGCTCGGCGCGTCGCCCGCCAGCGGATCGACCGGATCGGCGGGGTCGCAGACGGTGGCGGTGTCGATCAATCCGGCGAATATTCCGGCGAACGCCGCAGCGGGCCAGTCGCTGATGGGCACGATCAGCATCACCGCGCCGGGGGTTCTGGCGAATCCGATCACGATTGCGGTGACGTTGAACATCACGGCCGCGCCCACGCCGCTGCCATCGACCATTTCCACCAGCGCGGTGAGTAACGGCTATGGCGCCATCGCGCCGGGGGAGTTGATCACGATTAAGGGGACCAACCTGGGACCGTCGCCCTGCGAACCTCCGGCGGCGTGCGCGGCTGTCGGCTACAGTTTCACGGTGAACGCGGACGGCACGGTGAGTTCGACGCTCAAAGGCGTCCAGGTGTTGTTCGATGGAATCCCGGGAACGCCGACCTACGTTTCTCCAACGCAGATCAATGTGATCGTGCCGTGGGAAATTGCCGGAAGAACGTCGACCAACATTGTGGTGTCGTATAACAATGTTCCTTCGGCGTCGATTCCGGAACAGGTGGTTCCGGTTGCGCCGGGAATTTACACCCAGAACGCAACAGGATCGGGACAGGCGGCTGCGGTGAATCTAAGCCCGACGGCGGCCAGCATCTACAACGGTCCGGCGGGACAGGTGTTTCCGGGCACCAACGTGACCATGGCGCCGGCGGCGGCCGGAACGGCAATCGCGCTATACCTGACCGGCGGCGGCTTGACCAGCCCGGCGAGCGTCACCGGCACAATTAATCCTCCGGCGGCCGTTCCGCTGGCGGGCTGGACGCAGGGATCGGGAACCGTGACGGCCACTATCGGCGGCCAGCCGGCGACGGTGCTATACGCCGGCGCGGCGCCGACGTTGATTACGGGCGTGGTGCAGATCAACCTACAGATCCCGCAAGGCGTCCACGGCTCTGCGCTGCCGGTGGTGATCACCATCGATGGAGTGTCGACGCAAACGACGGCAACAATCGCCGTGCAGTAATTATTCGAAAATTTCGCTCAGCGGGACTTCGAGGGCGGGGTTCTCGGTGCGGAGAACCTCGCCTTTGAATTCGCGGAGGCCGTCGGCTTTGGTCGCGATGTAGAC
>JAJPHS010000034.1 GCA_021325175.1 Terriglobia bacterium | reverse complement strand
CGCGGTTGTTTTGCGGTAGATATGTCATCAATTCGCGGATCATGCGGAGGCAATCGGCATCCTCGCGCGCCAGAAAATGCGCCACGCCGCTGGTGGAGTTGTGCGTGATCGCGCCGCCCAGCGCTTCTTTCGTGACGTCCTCGTGGGTGACCGTCTTGATGACGTCCGGCCCGGTGACGAACATATAGCTGGTTTTATCGACCATGAAGATGAAATCGGTCATGGCGGGCGAATAGACAGCTCCGCCGGCGCAGGGTCCCATGATCGCCGAGATTTGCGGCACAACGCCGCTCGAAAGCGTGTTGCGCAGAAAAATATCGGCGTATCCGGCGAGCGAAACGACGCCTTCCTGAATGCGCGCGCCGCCGGAATCGTTCAGGCCGATCACCGGCGTTCCGGTCTTGAGCGCAAGATCCATCAGCTTGACGATTTTTTTCGCGTTCATTTCCGAAAGCGAGCCGCCGAATACCGTGAAATCCTGCGCGAAGACGTACGCCGGCCGGCCGTGGATCAGGCCGTAGCCGGTAACGAAGCCGTCGCCGTCGATCACCTGGTCCTGCATATCGAAATCGCGGCAGCGATGGCGAACCAGCTTATCGATTTCCTCAAACGTGCCTTCATCCAGCAGCAGGTCGATTCGTTCGCGGGCGTTGAGTTTCCCTTCCTGATGCTGGCGCGCCCGGCGCTGTTCGCCTCCGCCAGCTTCGGCGGCGGCGTGGCGCCGACGCAGTTCTTCGATGCGATCAGACATAAATATGTAGAGTAGCAGCGGCGCGGCTTCCGCTGGCCGGCCGCTCAGTGAGCCGCCCCGCCCAGCCCGCATTCCTGGTGAATCGCCTTGACCGCGGCGTTCAGGCCGTCCTTGTGGACCACGATGGCGATGGTCAATTCGCTCGAGCCTTGCGCGATCGCGATGATATTGATGTTCTGGCGCGAGATCGCGGTGAAGATTCTGCCGGCCAGACCCGGCGTGCCGCGCATTCCTTCGCCCACCACCGCGATCAGCCCCACGCTGCGGTTCACCTCCACCGGCTTTAAATATCCGTGCGCGAACTCGAGCGATAAACTTTCTTCCAGATATTCGGTAACACGCTCAAGCTCGGATTGCCGCACCAGGAAACAAAAATTCTGGCGATAACTGGAGCTGGTGATCGCCAGCACCTCGACGTTGGCGCGAGCCAGCGCGCCGAGCGCTCGGGCCATGACCTTGGTGCCGCTCAAAATCGAATTCGCCGGCTCGATCGAGAGCAGCGCAACGTCGCTCATCGAGGTGACCGCGTGCGGGCCGCGGGCGCTTTCAATTTTCGGAACGATTCGCGTCCCCGGTTTTTCCGGAGCGAAGCTGTTCTTGCTCCACACCGGGATCTGGCGCTCGATCAGCGGCGCCAGCGTGCGCGGATGCAGAACCTTCGCGCCGTTATAGGCCAGCTCCGCCGCTTCGCTGTAGGTGACCTCTTCCAGCACGCGCGCATCGGGCACCAGCCGGGGATCGCCGGTCATGATGCCGTCCACGTCGGTCCAGATCCAAAGTTCCGATGCATCGAGCGCGGCCGCCAGAATGGACGCCGAAAAATCGGATCCGCCGCGCCCCAGCGTGGTTGGCCGCCCGTCCAGGGTCGATCCATTAAAGCCGGTGACGATCGGCAGTACGCCATCGGCCAGAAGCGGCCGGAGCACGCGCGCCGCGCGCTCGCGCGTCTGTTCCATCAAAGGCGTGGCGTTGCCGAACACGGCATCGGTGGCGATCACCTCGCTGCCGTTGATCGCGCACGCCGGAACCCCTTGCGACTCCAGGTATTCGCGAATCAGAAACGCGGAGAGGCGTTCGCCGACGGCGACGGCTTCATCGATCGAGCGCGGCGGGCGCTCGCCCAGCATCATCACTCCCTTGGCGATGCGCGAAAATTCGCCGATCAACGCGTGCACCCCGGCCAGCGCCGCTTCCTGGCGATTGGCGGGAAGCAGCTCGCGGCAGCATTCAAAGTGACGGGCGTTGAGAAGTTTCAGATTGGCGTCGAGATCGGCCTGGTCGCCCGCTTCGGCCTTGCGAAGCGAGTCCAGCAGAAGGTCCGTGACCTTGGACATCGCCGACACGACCACCGCAACCGGCCGCCTGGCGTGTTGTTCGACGGACAGGTGCGCGGCGATCTTGATGCGCTCGGCCGAACCCATGCTGGTTCCGCCGAATTTCATGACAAGAAGACTCATAGAAATCGGTCGCCAGAAGTGCGTTTTCTCAATTCGATATCCTCGCGCGGATAATTTTCAGTATCGCTTCCTCCACTTGTTCCGGCGACAAGTTCGTGGAATCGATGTATTCCGCGTCCGGCGCCTGCGTGAGCGGAGCTTCGCGCCTTGAGCGGTCGCGATGATCGCGTCGCGCAATCTCGGCGGCAATCGCGGCGGCCGAGGCGCCGGTTTCGACGGCGCGGCGGCGGGCCCGTTCCCCGGCGTCGGCGTCGAGATAAATTTTCACCTGCGCGTCGGGAAACACCACCGTTCCGATATCGCGGCCCTCCATCACCACCGAATTTTCCATGCCGATGCGGCGCTGCTCCTCGCGCATCGCCTGGCGAACACCGGGCGAGGCCGAAACTTTTGACGCCGCCTCGGTCACTTCCGGCTTGCGGATTTCCGCGCTGACGTCCTCGCCGTTTAACAGCACCGCGCCGTTGCGAAATTCGATACGCGCAGCGCGGGCCAGCGGCGCAAGACGGTGCGCGTCTTCCGGATCGATTCCCGCGCGCAGGGCCCATAAGGCGACGGCGCGATACATCGCCCCCGTATCGATGTAAGTGAAGCCGAGCTTTTGGGCCAGCGATCGCGCGATGGTGCTTTTCCCCGCGCCGGCGGGGCCGTCAATGGCGATGATGACTGGTTTCGTCGTCGCGATAAACCTGTCCTTCCTTCATCACGAAATGGACGCGCCCTAAAACCGAAATATCCTCAAGCGGATTGCCCGCAACGGCGATCACGTCGGCCCAGCGGCCGGGCTCGATCGCGCCGGCTTTATCGCCAATGCCAAGCAGATCGGCCGCTTCGGTGGTGGCCGAGCGAATCGCCTCGATCGGCTTCATGCCCCATTCGACCATGATCGGAAACTGCTTCCAGTTGTCGCCGTGCGGGTACACGCCCGCATCCGTTCCAAAGGCGATTTTCGCGCCCGCCAGATACGCCTTGCGGAAATTTTCGCGCTGCAATTTGCCGACCTGCTTTTCTTTTTCGATCGATTCGCTCAGCATTCCCGCCTTGGCCCCTTCGGCCAGAATGTAATCGTCGTTGTAGATGTCGAAGACCAGAAACGTGCCGTGCTGCCGGGCCAGGGCGATGCCTTCCTCGTCGATCAGGCTTGAATGCTCCACCGAATCGATGCCGGCGCGGATGGCGTCTTTGATCGATTGCGCCCCGTGCGCGTGCGCCGCGGTTTTTCTGCCGAGCTTGTGCGCTTCGGCCGCGATGGCCTGCAATTCTTCCAGCGAATACTGCGGCGTGCCGGGCTGATCGCCTTTGCTCATCACGCCGCCGGAAGCGCAAACTTTGATCAGATCCGCACCGTATTTGATGTTTTCGCGAACTTTGGCGCGCGCGGCCCAGGGTCCGTCGGCGACGCCTTCCTCGCGGAAATGAAATTCCGGAGCCAGAAGATTGTCATCGCAATGGCCGCCGGTGATGCCGAGCGGCGGCCCGGAAACGTACAGGCGCGGGCCCTCGATATCGCCATCGTTGATGCCATCGCGCAGCGCCACATCCGAAAAGCCGGACGCGCCGACGTTTCGCGCCACCGTAAATCCGGCAAGAAGCGTGGCGCGCGCATTCTTAACTCCGGTAACCGTCTGGCGCGGAACCGACACCCCGAGTCCTTCATAGCCGCTGTAGCGCGGCTCGTCGGTCAAATGAACATGAACGTCGATGAGGCCCGGCAGGCAGGTGGATTGAGATAGGTCGATCCGCGCGGCGCCGGCGGGCGCCACGACATTTGCCCCGGCCTGGCGGATGGTGCGGCCGTCGACCAGAATGGTCGCGTTGGGAATAAGCTCGCCGGTGCGCACCTCGAGCAGCTTGCCGCAATGGATGGCGGTGGCGGCCGGCAGCGCCGCCGCGATCAGGACCAAAGAGAGAATCAGGCGCAAGATGGATGCTCCGCGGCGAATCGGAGAAATTTCAGTATAATCCGGTTGAACCGCCCTACTTCGCCGCGTAGTACCCGTTTCGCGCCTGCACCACGTACGATTTGTCGCTTACTTTGACGTTGATCGCCCGAAATCCCGGACCGAGATTCGGTGGAGTGTAGCCGAGACTGTATTCGCTGCGCAGCTCATCCTCGATCTGCCGGTAAATTTCGTCGAGCGGCTTGTTTTTCACCTCAAAAAAGCCGCCGCCGGTTTCTCTCGCCAGCCGCTCCATCACTTTTTTACCGCTGTTTCGATCCGCCATCGGATACCGGCCGCGCCGGCCCATCCCGCGGCCCCCGAATCCGGCCCGGCCGATGTCGCCGGAAGAATAAAGAACGGTGTACACCAGCGTGTCGGCCCGCTGCGCCGCCGCGATCGCGTCCGCCAGGCTGCTCCGGCTGCCGGTGTCTTCGCCGTCGGAAAAAACGATCAGCGCCTTGCGCCCCTGCTGCTTCCTCATCAGTTCATCGCAGGCGAGCAGAACACCGTCGAAAAGCAATGTCCCGCCGTGCATGCGCGGCCGGCCCGGATCGCCCGCGTCTCGACGCTGCAAGCGCGGCGGCGCGGCCGGAGCCAGCTCTTCCAGGGCCTGATGCAGCAGCTTTTTTGACGAAGTTAAGTCGCGCAGCAGTTCCACTTCGTAATCGAAATGGATCAGGAACGCCTGATCTTTATCCTCCCGCAGCACCTGATCGAAAAATTTGTGGCTCGCCAGCCGCTCCTGATCGATGTAGCGGTTCATGCTGCCGCTGGTATCCACCAGCAGCCCAAGAGTTAACGGTAAATCCGATTCGCGCGAAAAATATTTCAATTCAACCGGCCGCCCGTCCTCCTCCACCGTAAAGTCCTCTTTATTCAGGTTGCGAATCAACTCGCCTTTCCTGTCGCGCACCGTCACCAGGACGTTGACGACGTTCACGTCGGCGGTGATTTTTGGAGGAGTCTGTTCTTGAGCCCGCGTCATCGCCGCCGAGACCATACCCGCCAGCCATTCGCGGCGCGAAATCATGACACCAATACGCCTCCGGCTCTTAGACGGTTTCGCCCGAGCCGCCGTTTACATTGCCGGCACAAATCGATGGCCCGCATAGCGATTTACGGCGTACAATAACGCCATGCTGCCCCGATCTTGGTTCGTTCTCGCCAGCGCCATCCTGGCCCAGGCCGCCGTCACGCGGGTCGAAATCGCCCATCGCGCCGCCGATTCGCACCCGGGCTATGAAGAAATCGCGGGCAAGGTGTACTTCGCCGTGGATCCCGGCGCCGCCGCCAACAGGATGATCGTCGATCTCGATCGCGCCCCGCGCAATGCCAAAGGCCTGGTCGAATTCTCCGCCGATTTCTACATGCTCAAACCAAGCGCCGCCCGATCCAACGGCACCGCGCTTTTCGAAGTCTCCAATCGCGGCGGCAAGGGCCTGTTCAGCACCTTCGATCTCACCACCCAGCAGGACCCCGGCGATTCGCTGCTGTTCGATTCCGGTTTTACCTTGGTGTGGCTTGGCTGGGAATTCGACGTGCCCCGCCGGGCCGAGCTCCTCAAGCTTTATGCGCCGGTAATTAAAGGCATCACCGGACCGGTGCGATCCGAAATTATGGTCGATCGCCGCACCACATCGGCCTCGCTCGGAGATCGCGCGCAAATCCCCTACCCCGTCGCCGATCCATCCACCGCCACGCTCACCGTGCGCGACCGCCCCACCGGCGCCCGCTCCACGATCCCGCGCGATCAATGGAAGTTCAGCGCAGATGCGGCGCATGTCGAATATCCCGCCGGATTCGAGCCGGGCCGGATTTATGAGGTGGTCTACACGGCGAAGGATCCAACGGTCGCCGGCCTCGGCCCCGCCGCGATTCGCGATTACATTTCTTATTTGAAGCAGCAGGGAGACGTCAAGCGAGCCATCGGCTTCGGCACGTCGCAAAGCGGCCGTTTCCTTCGTAAGTATCTCTACGATGGCTTCAACGCCGACGAGCAGGGCCGCAAGGTTTTCGACGGCATCTGGGCCCACGTCGCCGGAGCCGGCCGCGGCAGCTTCAACCACCGCTTCGCGCAGCCCTCCCGCGATGGCCACACCTGGATGAACTTCTTCTATCCGACCGATCTTTTCCCCTTTACCGACCAGCCTGAAACCGACGGCGGCATCACCGATTCCCTCCTGGCGCGAGCCACAAAAGATCACGTCGTGCCCAGGATTTTCTACACCAACGGCTCCTACGAATATTGGGGCCGCGAAGCCGCCTTGATTCACATCAGCCCCGATGGCAAAAAGGACGCGCCCCCGGCGCCGTCCACGCGGATCTACTACATCGCCGGCACGCAACACGGCGCCAACGCAAATCCGGTCAAAAACAACACGCAAAACGACGCGAATCCGAACGATTATCGCTTCGCCATGCGCGGCCTGCTGGTGGCGATGAACAACTGGGTGAGCGACGGCGCCGCTCCGCCGGAATCTGTAATTCCACGGATCGATAAAGACCAGCTCGTCGCGCCCGGCGCTCTGAACTTCCCCAAAATTCCCGGCGTAAACGTGCCCAAAATCCCCGCCTACGCCTGGCATTTGGACTTCGGCCCCGATTTCCGGACCAAAGGAATCGTCGCCTTCGAGCCGCCGAAGGTCGGCCAGCCTTTTCCCACGCTGGTTCCGCAGGTGAACTCCGATGGAAACGAAACCGAGGGAATCCGCTTACCGGAAGTCGCGGTGCCGCTTGCGACTTACACCGGCTGGAATCTGCGCGATCCGAAAATCGGCGCGCCGGATGAAATTCAGAGCATGGTCGGCTCGTTTATTCCCTTCGCCCGCACCAAAGCCGAACGCGAAGAAAACGGGGACCCGCGTCTGTCGATCGAAGAGCGCTACAAGTCGAAAGAAGAATTTCTGGAGCAGGTAGAGGCCGCCACAAGGCCGCTGATCGCCAGGCGCCTGCTGCTCGAGCGCGACGCCGAGAGAATCAAGGAAAAAGCGTCGGCGAGATGGGATTCGCTGATGACGGTCGCGGCGAAATAGTACCTCCCTGCCTCTAAGCGCGCCGATTGCGACGTTCCAAAATTCGACGATGTTCTGAAAGGTAAAGTATACGGCCTCGCCGCTCTCCAGCAGCCTCGCAACGCTCTCGGTTGCCTGTCCATGGCGCGGCTCCGAAGTTTGCGCGAAACCGTAGCAATACGTTCGTGTCGACCAGAACCGGCGTTTAGCCGCGCTCGTTGTAAATGCTTTCGCGGCTGATAGCCTCGTCCGAAAGAGGTGACGTCCACGGCAACTGCGACGCCAATTTACGCCATGCGGCCGCTCGTCCGGCGGCGAGACAAAAGATTTGCCGGAGAATTGATCGCGAAGAAACCGCGCCAGAAATTCGTCTGCCGAAAGCCCTGAGCCTGGGCCTCCGCTACGAGACTTTTTTTCCACATCGGCGGGCAAATCGATCGTCAACATCATCTCTCTTTCAATGTACCCTTCTCGCGCGCCACCTTCAGCAGCGTCGGATAAAACTGCACGAACGTATTCTCCACCGCTCCATGCTGGGAATGACACGCAAAACATCCCGCCGTCCTCGGCAGCGGCTGCGCCGGCTCGCCCGATGCGGGAAACGCAAAATACTCCCATTTATCTTTAAACCGCCGCGAGTCCTTCACCTCCGCCGACAGCCGGAAATCTTCCGACTGATAATGCCCCGCCAGATTAATCGACCCCTTCGAAGCCGCCTCGCGCACTTCCAGTACGAACATTGTCTTGTCCGGCCACGCGCCGCTCTTCAAAAATTCCTTGTACGCCGCGCGATTCACAAAAACGTTATCGAAGCGCTGCCCGGCCGGCCCCTCCGACCCATACGTCATGCCCAGGCCAGAGCTCACAAAAATCCACTCGCTATAATCGGCCGGCCGCATCAACTTTCCGTCTTTGGTGAACTCCGGCCCCTGAGCCCAGGCGACGGAACACAGCAACACCAACGCAATCTTCATTCCTTAAGTCTACATTCGCTATTCTTGAAGCGTGCACCCACAAGCCCCGCCCAAGCTGCCGATCGAAGGCGTCCACAACATCATCGCCGTCGGATCGGGCAAGGGAGGCGTCGGAAAAACCACCGTCAGCGTCAATCTCGCGCTGGCCCTTCGCGCCGCCGGACGTAAAGTCGGCCTGCTCGACGCCGATGTCTACGGCCCCAACATTCCCCTGATGATGGGGATCAATCGCCCGCCGCGCGCCAGCCAAGACCGCATCGAGCCCCTTGAAAATTACGGCGTGAAGCTCATGTCCATGGGCTTCATCAATCCCGGCGACAAGCCGCTGGTCTGGCGCGGACCCATGCTGCACAGCGCCATTCATCAGTTCCTGCGCAACGTGGATTGGGGCGATCTCGATTATCTGGTCATCGATCTTCCTCCGGGCACCGGCGATGTCGCTCTTTCGCTCGCCCAGACCGTGCCGATCACCGGCGCGATCGTCGTCACCACACCCAGCGACGTTTCGCTCGAGGACGCGCGAAAGGCCGTGAATATGTTTTATCAGGTCCGCATCCCGCTGCTCGGAATCGTCGAAAACATGAGCTACCTGATCGCCCCGCAATCCGGCGAGCGCATCGATGTTTTCGGCCAGGGCGGCGGAAAGCGCACCGCCGAAAAAATGAACGTCGCCTTTCTGGGCGAGCTTGCGCTGGACCCGCAGGTCCGCATCGGCGGCGATAGCGGCAAGCCGGTCGCAACGCTCCCCGCCTCGGACCCGCATTCTGCGCCATTCCACGCCCTCGCCGAGCGAGTGGAAGCGCGAGTCCGCGAATCGCAATCCGCCGCCCCCACCATCACCATCGAAGATTGAACGATTTATTCGGGGGCTTTGAGCCCGGCGCGTTCAAGCAGAGCGCCGGGGTCGGGATCGCGTCCCATGAACTGGCGATAGAGCACCGCCGGATCTTCGGAATCGCCGCGCGCCAGGATTTTTTCCCGGTACTCGTGGCCGGTTTTCTCATTGAACACGCCTTCGTTGCGGAAACGCGTGAACGCATCGGCATCCAGCACTTCGGCCCATTTATACGAGTAATAGCCGGCTCCATAACCCACCGGGCTGCCGAACAGATGAGTAAATCCGGCGATCATCGCGTAATCTTCCGGCAGCGGCGCGGGAGCGAAGTTTTGCAAAATGCGCCGCGAATATTCAACAACATCCGTCTTGCCGTCCCATTCCCGATGCAGCGCCAGATCGACGAAGCCGAAGCCCAACTGCCGCATCTGCGCGTTGGCGGCGCGGAACGTTTTGGCGCGCTTCATCTTCTGGAACAGCTCCTCGGGAATCGATTCGCCGGTTTCGTAGTGGCGCGCGAACAGGTCCAGCGATTCGCGCTCCCAACACCAGTTTTCCATGATTTGCGACGGCAATTCGACAAAATCCCAGGCCACGTTGGTTCCCGAAAGGCTGCGCACTTCCACCCGGCTTAGCAAATGGTGCAATAAATGCCCGAATTCGTGAAAAATCGTCTCCACTTCGCGGTGCGTGAGCAGCGCCGGCTTATCGTCGACCGGCGGCGTCAGGTTGCCGCAGATCAGGCCCAGGTGCGGCTCCGATTTTTCGGGATTGCCGGTGATCAGCGAATCCATCCACGCGCCGCCGCGTTTGTTTTCCCGCGGGAACCAATCGGCGTAGAAGGAGCCGAGGTGCTGATCGCTGGCGCTATCGTGAATCGAATAGCAGCGGACCTCCGGATGCCAGACCGGAACGCCCGGCTCGGGCGTCACCCGGATGCCCAGCAGGCGCCCAAAGATTTCAAACATGCCGGAGACCACGCGCTCCAGGGGGAAGTACGGGCGCAGCGCTTCCTCGTCGAACGCGTACAGCGCGGCCCTCTGCTTTTCGGCCCAATATCCGATATCCCACGGCTGAAGGTCGCAATGGGCGAAGGCGGCCAGCTCCCGGTTTTCCTCGCGAAAACGTTTTTCAGTTTTCCGCCGCAGATCCTCGATGAAGTTTTGCGCGCGTTCGCCGCTGTGCGCCATGCGGTCGTTCAGGACCAGATCGGCGAAATCCTTGAACCCCAGAAGCTGCGCCTTCTCCTTGCGCAGCGCCAGAATTTTTCGGATCAACTCGCGATTATCGTACTGGCCGGAGGCGGCGCGGGTATTGTAGGCGCGCCAGACGAGCTCGCGAATCTCCCGATCATCCAGATAAGTCATCAGGGCCAGGTAGCTGGGCGCTTGCAGCGTGAAGCGCCAACCGTCGCGGCCTTTCGCGGCCGCCGCAGCGCGCGCCGCGGCGATCGCCGAGGGCGGCAGGCCCGCCAGTTTCGCCTCGTCGGTAATGGTTAAATCCCAGGCGTTGGTCGAATCCAGAACATTTTCGGAAAACTTCGTGGTGGCCTCGGCGAGCGCCACGTCGATCTCCTTCAGCCTGGCTTTACCCGCCGGATCAAGCTCGGCGCCGTGCCGTTTGAAGGCGTCGATGGTCTTGGTGAGATAGCGCCGCAGCGTCCCAGTGAGCGATCTGGCCTCATCGCCCGCTGCGTAGCGCTGGATCGCCTTCCAGAGTTCTTCGTTGAGCGGCAGGCTGGAGTAGAACGCGCTGACCTTCGGCTGCACCGCGTTGAAGGCCGCGCGCAGCTCCGGCGTCGTCGCGACCGCTTCCAGGTGGCGCACCACGCTCATGGCGTAATCGAGCTTCTCGGTCATGGTGTCGAGCCGATGCAGCGGGCGATCGCTCAGGATCGTATCCTGAAGCCGCTGCTGCGCCTCCAGCAGCAGATGATCGATGGCGGGCTCGACGTCGGAAGGCTGAATCTTGTCGAAGGGAACGCGAAACTGAATTTCAAGTAGGGGATTCATTCTCCTTTTCAGGGTAGTAAAAGACCCATTGGCGCTGGGGAATCCGCAATGCTGCTACGATGTTGCCGATGAACTCCGATTTCCAGGTGGGCCCGATCACCGCCGCGCCCGGCAAAATGGCTTCCGGATGGATCGAACTCGGCGATACGGCCATTCCGGTGACGATTTTCAATGGAACCAGGGACGGGCCGGTGCTGGCGCTGATCGCCGGCAATCACGGCTACGAGTACCCGCCGATTCTGGCATTGCAGATGCTGCGGCCGAAAATCAATCCGAAGAAGCTTTCCGGCGCGATCATCATGGTTCAGGTCGCCAACATGCCGTCCTTTTTGGGCCGCACGGTTTACTTCAGCCCCGTCGATCAAAAGAATCTGAATCGCGTTTATCCCGGCAAGGCCGATGGCACCATTTCCGAGCGCATCGCCTTCGCCATTACCGGGCAGGTGATCGAGCGCTGCGATTATCTGCTCGACCTGCACGGCGGCGACGGGAACGAATCGCTGCGGCCCTATGTTTATCAGATCGAAACCGGACAGCCCGAACTCGACGACCGCATCGGCGGATTAGCGGCGTACTGCGGATTCGACCATATTTTGATCGATCGCGGCCGGCCGCGCGATCCGGCGGCTTCGCTTTATTGCGCCAATACGGCCATCACGCGCGGCAAGCCGGCGGTTACCGTGGAGGCGGGATTTCTGGGCGTGCCGGATGAAAAATCGGCCCGGTTGATCGTGGATTGCGCCGAAAACGTTCTGCGCTTTCTCGGGATGACCCAGGGCGCGGCCCAACGCGTGAAGAAGCCGGTGTATCTGGATCCGGCGCCGGTGATCACCAGTCCGGAGACGGGGATTCTTTATCCCAAGGTAAAACGGGACGCGATGGTGAACAAGGGCACGGTGCTGGCCGAAATCACCGATTTTTTCGGCCGGCGCATCGCCCAGGTGAAATCGCCGGTGAAGGGCAAGGTTTTATATATCGTCGCGACGCCTCCCATCACCAAGGGCCAGCCGGTCGGCTGCGTCGGAGTAATCAATCGGCGCGCGTGACCGGGACCGGCGCGGGCTCCCGATACTCGACGCTGACCAGGAACAGTCCCCGGGCGGGGGCGGACGGGCCCGGCGCGATCTTCGCGCCCGGCTGCAAACGCGCCACCAGATCCGCGGCCGACAGATTCCCTTTGCCCGCCTCGATCAGGACCCCGGCCATATTGCGCACCATGTGCTTCAAAAATCCGCTGCCGCGGACGCGAAAGATCAGACAATCCTCGCATTTTTCAATGCGCGAGGAAAATACGCGCCGCACTTTCGAGAGATTTAACTGATCGCGATCGTCGGCGGCGGCGAAGCAGGAAAAATCATGTTCGCCTTCATAAACCGGCGCGAGCTCGATCATCGCCCGCTCATCCAGCGGATAGGGATGATGGTACACGTAGCGGCGCGCGAAGGGAGAACAGATCTCGGCGCGGAGGATGCGATATTCGTAGGTCTTGGCGGCGGCCTGATAGCGGGGGTGAAAATCCGCGGGAGCTTCCGCCGCCTCGAGCACGCGAATGTCGCGCGGCAGCAAACGGTTCAGCGCCTTCACCAGATTCGCCGCCGGAATCGGATTTTCGAGCGAGAAGGCGGCGACCTGCGCCAGCGCATGGACGCCCGCGTCGGTCCGGCCGGAGGCCGCCACCCGCACCGGCGATCCTTCAATCAGCGACACGGCTTGCTCGACCGCGGCCTGAATGGTCGGAAGGCCGGGCTGCGCCTGCCAGCCGTGATACTCGGTGCCGTCGTAACTGAGGGTGACGCGGATGCGCCTCATCTGGTCGCAATCCGTCACCGAAGCTGGCGGGAACCCGGTTTTTCGACCGCCAGGCCCGTGCGGCACAACGGGCAATCCTCGGGCGGGTAGGCAACGACGTCCAGGATGGCCAGGGCCGCTCGCGGCACGCCTAAATCGATTTTGCCGCCACTGCGGTCGATGATCGATCCGGCGGCGATGACGCGCGCGCCGGCCTCTTGCAGCAGCTCGATCACCTCGCGCGTGGTGCCTCCGGTGGTCACCACGTCCTCGACCACCACCGCCGCCTCCCCCGGCGCCACCGTAAATCCACGGCGGAGCACCATTTTTCCTGAACCGTCGCGCTCGGCGAAGACAAACCGGGCGCCCATGGCGCGCGCCACTTCATGGCCGATGATCAGCCCGCCCAGCGCCGGCGACACCACCAAGGGCGCTCGCGGCAGCGCCTGGGCCAGCTCGCGACCCAGTTCTTCCGCGATCGAGGGATGCTGCAACACCAGCGCCGATTGCAGATATTCCCCGGAATGAAGCCCGCTGGTGAGCCGGAAATGCCCTCTCAGATAGGCGCCGGTGCGGCGGAAACGCTCGAGCGTGGCGGTGTGGATCGACGTGTCCATCGAATCAATGTTAGCGAATCGCGGTGAAAGCCTGGTTCGCCGTCCGGTAAGTCTTTCCGCTATGGAAATCAGGATTGGAACGTCACAGGAACCGTTGCTGCCCGCCTCTTGCGATTTCTTAGACTTAGCTATCGGCAAAGGCTGGCATACGGATTGCTTAAACAGGGGCCGTATGGAAAAGGTGAGAGCTCAAGGAACCTCGGTTGCCCCTCTCAGCAGTTTCCCCGAGCAGTATCCCAAACCCCTGTCCCTCTAAGAAAAATCCTCGAAATCCCTACCCAACCAGGTTCCTTGAGCCCTCGCGGGGGCCCTTCCTCTCCATGTCGGCCGGCGGCCTGGCCGGTGCTTTTCGAGCAGGCGGGGTGGCCGAAATCGCCCGGGAAATCGGATATCGTCCCGTTTTTTCCCTACCAGGTCAGGCGTTTTCGTCCAGAACGGCGACGAATTCAGCGACAATGCGGTAGCGGTCCTGTTCGGGATCGAGATCCCAGCTCGGAAATTCGGGATTGAGCGACTCCAGCCGGATACGCTCGTGCGACCAGCTTCCATCGCCGCTGGGGCGCTTCTCGCTGCGATAGCGTTTGACGGTGTAGCGGTCGTTTGCGCCGCCGCCGGTCTGCTCCACCAGCACCAGCCGCCCCTGGCGCGACCCGGCGACGCCGAAGCGAAACACGCAAAGGCTGCCATCGGGAATTTTGGGCTCCATCGAGCGGCCGGCGATCCGGGCGACGAACATCTCCGGCGCGAGCCTCAGACCGGCGGGCGCTTCCTCCCAACCCTCCACCGTCACTTCGCGATTTTCCAGAAACTTCCCCGCGGCCGCCGCCAGCGAATAGCGCGGCAGATGAGTTTCAAACGGGCGAACGCTCGCCCGGACGTGCTCGCGGTAAAGCCGCGCCAGCGAGCGCTCGAAATCGCGGACGACGGTTTCACGCGGCTCGGAAATGCGCAGCGCGTTGGAAAGCGTCTGCTCGAAGTATTCGATCAGGCGCCGGGCGCCGAAGGCTGCTTTCTCCTCCAGGTCCGCCGCCAGGGCATTGAAGACTTCGGCTTCCTCACCCGCGATCTGGTCCCAGTCGCGGCGCAGGCGAATCCACAAGCGGTCCCGTTCCGGATCTTCCAGGATGACGCCGGCGGTCACCACGCCGGTTGAGGGCAGATCGGCTTCGAGGATCCAGTACCGCGCGGCGGTGGTGGCGAGGGCCGTCAATTTACGCCAAACGGATAGTAGCCGCGGCGCGCGCGAACTTTCACCGCGGGAAGGTTCACTTTCACCACGATGTTCCGGAACTGCTTGGCCGAATCCTCCGGCGGCACGTCCGGAATGTAGCGCAGAATGTACTGCGTGGTCACTTCCCCGACCACGGCGGCCACGGCTCCGAAAATCGCCGAGGAGACCGCGGCGGCATATCCTCCAGTGCCGGGCTGGATGGCGTAGTTGCCTTCATCGCGCGGCTGCGACAGATAGCCGCTGATGTCCTTATAGGGATTCGCCAGCGGGTATTCGACCCGCCCGCCGGTTTCCTGGGCCAGCCGCTCCAGCGCGTCCGAGCCGTCGTTGGTGAAGCCGGAATACAGCGTCGAAAGGCCGTAAATCGTGACCAGATTGCGCTGCGCCATCTCGATCACCTGGTCCAGCGTCTTGCTGGAGTGATTGTCGTTGCCGTCGCCAATCACGATGATCACGCGGCGCGGCTCGACCGGCTCGCCCTGAATCAGCTTGCGGTCCGTGCAGGCTTCGTAGATGGCGTCGTACAGCGCCGATCCGCCGCCCGGCTTCAGCTTGCGCAGGCGCTCCAGAATCGGCTGCGGATCGCTGGTGGTATCCACCAGCACGTGCGCTTCATCGGAGAATCCGATCAGGTAGCCGCCGAATTTCTTCTTCTCAATGGCGTTTTCCTGGTCGGGCAGCATTTGCAGCACCAGTTCCTCGGCCGCCTGCTCCCAGTTTTTCCAGTTGGTGCGGCTGTCGTTGCTCAGGTCCAGCAGGAAGCCGACCACGACAGGCTGGTTGCGCTCCCGCGTGAAATATTCGATCGACTGCTCGCGGCCTTCATCGAAGATGTGAAAATCCTTCTGTTCGAGGTTGGAGACGAAGCGGCCCTTGTCGTCGGTGACGGTGACCGGCACCACCACTTCGTTGACTGAAACCTTGATCGCCCCCTGCCCGGCCGAAGCCGGCGGTTGCTGCGCATTCGGCGGCTGCTGCGCGTAGCCCGCCGAGAAAATCAACAGACAGCAGGCAAGCGAGATGACCCGTAACAACATGCGGCTTCCCTTGTCGAATTATACAGTAGTCGCGGCTGGGGAGTCCCGCAATCACCATCGCGCAGCGTCAAATTACGGCCGCTGCTTTGCGATCCCGTTCCCATCCGGCGCCCTCGTAGCTTCCATCGAACGCTTCCGGGAACAGCATCTCCCCCAGCATCCGCAGCGACTCGACCACGCGCGGTCCCGGCCGGTTGAAGTATTGATTGCCGTCCGCCACGAAAACGCGATTCTCCCGGACCGCGCGCAGATAGCTCCAGCCGGGACGGTCGCTCAGCCAGTGCATCTCGCGCCGCGCGCGCTCGAGATCGTAGCCGCAGGGCATGGTGATGATCGCGTCCGGATCGGCGGCGATCAAATCTTCCCACTTCATCCACGGCGAGTGCGCGCCCGCGGCGCCGAACAGATTTTCCGCGCCGAGCATCGCGATCAGCTCCGGAACCCAGTTGCCGGCGGCCATCAGCGGCTCCGGCCACTCGATCGCCGCGACCCGGGGATGGCGGCCGGCGGCCTTGGCGCGCGCGGCGATCACGCGCATCTCCTCCCGCATTTTCCCCACCAGCGCGGCTCCGCGCGCCTCGACGCCGCAAGCCCGCGCCAGGCGCAACACATCGTCAAAAATATCGTCGAGCGAATTGGGCTCGAGCGCGATCACCACCGGCCGGGTCGAAAATTTTTCGGAAAGCGCGCGCTCGACATCCTTCAGGCTCACCGCGCAGACCTCGCACTGCGTTTGCGTGACGATGTGGGTGGGCCGAAGGCGCTCCAGCGCGTCCTCGAAAACGTCGTACACGCTAAAGGCGCTATGCAGGGTTTCCCGGACGCGGCGGTCGATCTCGCGGCTGTCGCCGGAAACGTCGAATTTGGGTTTGGTGCAGACCGGCAGCGCCGCCGCTTCGGGAGGATAATCGCATTCGTGCGAGCGGCCTACTTGAAACTCGCCCAGCCCCAGCGCGTGCACCATCTCGGTCGCGCTGGCGATGAGGCTCACGATCCTCATCCCTCCATCTTACAGGACCATGTTACAGGACCACATTACAGGACACTGCGGACTTGCAGTCGCGCGATGTTTTCAGAACCGCGCATGCCCGCCCGGCGCCGAGCAGCCAACAAACTGTCAAGCTCCGGGCGGATCAATCCCGCCCTCCACCATCGTTACCGCGCGGTTTTGGCGTCGAACAACTTTTCTAGCGACCGGGTCTGATCCGACGGCGGCTGGCCCGGATTGGCGATTCGCAGCAGGCTCAGCAGAAATTGCAGGTTCTTTGGGGGCACGGCTTCCGCGCAGAGTTCCATGACAATACTATCGGCCCGAATCGCGATTTTCTATAGTCCCGCCCAAGCCGGACTATCGCCGGGCCAGCGCCTGCTCAAAGTTCAAGTGATTGGCTTCAAACGTCGTCCCCATGGCCTGATCGAGCGTCACCCGGGCCTTGGCGTAGGCGTCCTGAGCCTGAGCCAGAGCGAGCCTCGCCGTGAACACGTCGCGCTGCCGCAGCACCACGTTGTAAGCATTGGACACGCCGGCCGCCAGGCGCTTCTGCTCGGCGTCGAGCTGGGTCTCGGCCAGCCGCAGCGCCTCGCGAGCCGAGATCACCTGCTGGCGCGCCTGCCGCGACGCCGTCAGCCCGTTCTGCACATCGAGTTCGATCTGATTCCTGGTGCGCAGCAGGGTGTCCTCGGACTGGCGGAGCTCGAGCTGCGCGCGAATATTATCCGCCTGCGCCTGGCGGTTCCGGACGGGAAACGAAATATTGATCCCGAAGGCATAAAGCGGATACTTGAATTGGACCGCTTCCACCCAGGCCGTGCCGAACTCGTTGCTCAGCGCGTCGGTGGTCATCAGGCCGAAAATGTTCATGCTCGGCAGCAGGGAATTGCGCACAAACGGCTGCACGTCGCGCTGGCTTTTGATATTGCCTTCGGCAATGGACACTTCGGGACGGTTTTTCCGCGCGATCGCAACCGCTTCCTCCAGCTTCGGCAAGGGGCGCTCGTCCGGTTCGGGGAAGGCATCCACGGTTTGAATCGAAGCCGAAGCCAGCGGCTCGTCGAGATTCTTGCTGATCAGGGTTTTGAGCTGTAGCTCGGCATTCTGCTCGTTGGTGCGCGCCACGATCAGATCGCGCCGGCTGGTGGCGGCCTGTGATTCGGCCGTGGCGATATCCAGGCGCGACATGACGCCCGCCTCGAACTCCTTGCGGTTGTTCTCGACGAGTTGCTCGGCGGCCTTTACTTCCTCCTCCGCCGCGCTGACCGCTTCCTTGGCGGCGATCAGGTCCCAGTAAGCGTTCTCTGCGGCGACGATCGCGGTGACCGCGGTGGCGCGGAAGGACTCCCTTTCGATGTTCTGCTCGTTCTGGGCAACGTGAATCAGCGCCAGATTCACCGCTTTGCCGAAACCGTTCAGCAATTGCTGCGCGAAGCTGACGTTAAAGCCCGGCGTGTAATAAGGATTGTACAGCAGGTGCAGCTGCGTCGATTTCTGCCGGTTCACGCCGTACGATGCGCTGATGCTCAGCCCGGTCGAAAACGCCTGCGTGTAGCCGAAGGAAAACGCCCGCGTGGTGGTGGTCACCGCGGGAACGCCGGAAACCACAACGGTGTTCAAAGGGCTCGAAGTGTGGTCGACGCTGAAGTTGACGCTGACGGTCGGATCGAACAGGCCCGCAGGCCGGATGGTCACGGCGCTGGCGTTGCCGGTGATGCCGCCGGCGGTGAACGAGGTTCCGCCCACGTTTCCGCCGCCGCCCAGAATACTGCCGCCGACCGCGCCGGCGAAAACAATGCTGGGCACCACTGCCTGATCGACGCCGCGGGGCGAGCTTCCGGATTTGGCGCGCAGCAGATCCGCCTGCGCCATCGACGGATAAAGCCGCGCGGCGGCGATACTCAAATTATTGGCGAGCACCAGATCGAGCACCTGCTCGATCGACAGCTCCAGCCTTCCGTCGCGCACCTGCAGCGGCTCGGCGTTGGTGAGCAGTGCCTCCGGGATGTGGCGCGTTAGATATGGCTTCCAGATCCACGGCCACGCCCGGGCCGCGCGGCTGTAATCGGGCCGCGCAAGATTGGTTTCCGGCGTTTGCGCGCGAGCCGCCGCGCAAACCAGGCTGATCAGGAGCAGGCGGCGGAATCCCCTCCCGTGCTTCGGGCCACCCCTCATCGAACCTGCCCCGGCGTTTGCGCCGGAAAATGGTAGGGCGGCATCGGCCGCTCCACGACATTTCCGGTCAGAGCCTCGTTGAGTTGAATTCGATTCTGATCGAGCGTCGTGCCCAGCGCTTGATCCATGGCCACCAGCGCCTTGGCGTAGATGTCGAGCGTCTGCACCTCGGCGTACTGCGCCGTCACCAGATCCCGTTCGCGCAGCACGACATTATAGGCCGTGGAGAGCCCATTGCGCAGCCGGACGCGCTCGGCATCGAGCGTCACCTGCGCCAGTCGCGTGGCCTCATGCGCCGCCGCCACCTGTTCCTTTCCCTGGATCAGCGCCACGCGAGCCTGCTGCACCTGAAGCTGGATCTGGTTCTTGGTATTTTGAATCGTGATCTCCTGCTGATTGCGCTCCAGTTGCGCGCGAATGGCGTCGGCCTGCGCCGCGCGATTGCGAATCGACGCGCTGAAGTTCAGGCCGTAGGCGTACTCGGGATAGGATCCGTTCAGCGCCTGGGCCAGCGAGCCCGCCGCGCCGCCGGTGGTTTTCGGCGTATTGCCCTGCAGCCCCGCTCCAGCATACAGACCAAACAGGGCCAAGTTCGGGCGCAGATTGCTGTTGGCGTACTTGATGGCCACTTCCTGATTGGCCAGATTATTGGAATCCTCGCGCAGCTCCGGGCGATTGGCGAGCGCGGTGCGAAACGCCGCCGCCGCCTCCGGCACGTCGTTTTCGCCCGGCGACGGCATCGGATCAGTAAGCACGATCGTGGCCTGATCGAGCTGCGGGTTGCCCTGCTTGCTGATCAACTGTTTCAGCGCCGCTTCCTGCTGCTGCTCGTTGGTTTCGGCGACGATCAGGTCGCGCTGGCTCGCCGCCACCTGCGATTGCGCCGTAACCACGTCGAGATTCGACAAAATCCCGATATCTTTCTCCTTTTCCGTTTCATCCAGCAGTTCCTTGGCGGCATCGAGCTCTTTCTGCGTCACCCGCACGTTCTGCTGGAATTGCAGCAGATCGTAGTAGGCGTTTTCGACTTGAACGATGCTGGCGATCACCTGCTGCCGGAACACTTCGCTGGCGGTCGACTGGTTGTTGCGCGCCACGATGATGAACCGCTCATTCGCCATCGTGCCGAAGCCGGCAAGCAGCGGCTGATTGATCCCGATCGACAGACGCGACGTCACATCCGGATTGAAGAGCGTGTTCTGTTGCGTCGTGCTCTGCCGCAGGGTGCTCAAGGAAACCGAGTAGCTGGTGCCTTCCGTGAACATCTGCGCATAGGAAAACGAATTGGCGGTGCCATAGCTCGTGGTGGTCGGAATCCCCGAGACGACGATCGAATTCAGAGGGCTGGTGACGCGCTCCCAACTGAAGGTGTAATTGACCGTGGGATCGAAGGCGCCGGCCGGGCCGACGCTGACCGCGCCGCCCCCGCCCGTAATGCCGCCGGCGTTGCCCGTTCCCCCGGTTCCACCAGCGCTGCTGACGCCGGCTCCGATGGCGCCCGAGTTCAACTCGCCGGGATTTTGAGCGCCCGTGAATCCGCGCGAAGCCTGTCCCGATTTGGTGCGCAGAACGTCGGTGGCCGCGATCGGCACGACGTAGCGTTGAACGACGATATCCAGATTGTTTTCAAGCGCCAGGCTCAAGGCGTCGGAAAGAGAAAGCTCCAGCTTGCCGTCATGGATCAGGCTTTGCAGCCGGGGCGAATTTTCCAGCATCGGCAGCGGGACCCGCCGCTGCGTATAAGGACGCCAGAAATCCGGAAACGACTTGCTGCCCTGGCCGATACTGCGTAGAAAACTTTGCGAGAAGCCGTTCATTATATTGGTGTTTCCGGCTTCGCCCTGCTGCGGAGCGGCCACCGCGAAGGAAAGGGGCAGAATAAGCAGCAAGACCCGATTTATAAAGGACATGCACACCTCTAGAGAATTGTCTTTTGGCGCGGGAAGCAGTGTCAAATCCCAGAGCGCGAAAAGTCGCTAAATTGGCTTGACGACGCGCGTGTTCCGGGAGTTACCCGGCCTGGGCATTTCCTCGCTTTCGCCACCTAAGCGCCGGCTTTCTTGAAAATTTTGTTCAGCAGCGATACGGCGCGGTCCACATCCTTTTCCGTCAGGATATAGGGCGGAAGCATTCGCAGCACGGTCTCGTGCGTGCAGTTGAGCAGCAATCCGTTTTCGAGCGCATCGAGCACGATCGGCTTGCCGGGAATTTCCAGTTCCACGCCGATCATCAACCCCAAGCCGCGAACCTCCCTGATAAAGCCATGATGCTTGGCCAGCTCATTGAGCCGCATACGGAAATATCCGCCGATGTGGGCGATCTGCGGCAGCAGCGGATCGAGAATGTCGAAAAATTCGAGCGCGACGCGGCAGGCCAGCGGCCCCCCGCCGAATGTCGAACCGTGCATTCCAGCTCCGATCGCCGCAGCGGCTTTCTCGTTGGCCACAATTACGCCCAGCGGGATGCCGCAGGCCAGCGGTTTGGCCGCCACCATCACGTCCGGCAGCACCACCGGATCGAGCCTCTGATACGAAAAATACGTGCCCGGCCGCCCTACG
The DNA here is from genome assembly GCA_021325175.1 of Terriglobia bacterium. Taxonomy (GTDB): domain Bacteria; phylum Acidobacteriota; class Terriglobia; order Bryobacterales; family Bryobacteraceae; genus Palsa-187. Next base: position 5,759 of record JAJPHS010000034.1, on the reverse strand, counting down.
CCGCACTGAATCTCATCGAAAATCAGCAGCGCGTTGTAGCGGTCCGCCAGCTCGCGGGCCTTGCGCGCATACTCGCCCGTGACCGCATAAATCCCGCCTTCGCCCTGCACCAGCTCGCACACGATCGCGGCGGTTTTCCCCCCGGCGGCCTGCTCCAGCGCGCCGATATCGTTGCGCGGAACGAAGCGCGCGCCCGGAACCAGCGGCTCGAAATCGCGGCGGTATTTTTCCTGGCCGGTGATGGAAAGCGCGCCAAACGTGCGGCCGTGGAAGGAGTTCTCCAGCGCGATCACCTCGATTTTTTCCGGCGAAATTTTCCGGCCGTGCGATCGCGCCATTTTGAGCGCGCCTTCCATGGCCTCCGCTCCCGAATTGCAGAAAAAAACCCGGTTCAGCCCGCTCGCCTTGGCCAGCCGTTCGGCCAGCGGCCCCTGATATTCGTGGTAATACAGATTCGACGTGTGCAGCAGAAGCGCAGCCTGCTCGCGAATCACCCGGGTCAGCCGCGGATGCGCGTAGCCGAGCGCGTTCACGCCGATGCCCGCGATCAGATCAAGATAACGCTTGCCCGCGGTGTCGTACACATAGCAGCCCTTGCCGCGATGCAGAACCAGCGGATAGCGCGCGTAATTCTGCAACAGAAACTGCTTTTCCAGATCGGCCACGGAAGAAGAAGCTATGCTCGCCATCTTTTCATATTAAGCCGCGCAAGCTACGGGAAGTCTCCTCTCCATTCGGCGATAATGTGACGTGCGCGTCATCGCCGGCGAGTTTCGCGGACGAATTCTCAAATCCCTGCCCGGCCTCGACACGCGCCCCACGCCGGACCGCCTTCGCCAAGCGCTGTTTAACGTTCTGGCGCCGCGCATTGAAGGCGCCGCCTTCGCCGATCTCTATGCCGGAACCGGCGCGGTTGGAATCGAAGCGCTCAGCCGCGGCGCGCGCCGGGCCATCTTCGTCGAACACAGCCGCGCCGCCGCCGCCCTGATTCGCGCCAATCTCGATGCCCTCGGCATCCGGGCGCGCGCGATCCTGCATCACACCCGGATGTCCGCGGTTCTCCCCCTGCTCGACGCCGATATTTTCTTTCTCGATCCGCCTTACAAGCTGGAGCAGGAATACGCGCGGTGCATGACCGTCCTGGGCGAAAAAAAACCGCCGCTGGTGGTCGCGCAGCACGCCTCGCGCGTTTCTCTCGAGGATTCCTATGGGGGCCTGAAACGTACGCGGGTGTTGCGCCAGGGCGATAATTCGCTCAGCTTCTTCGAGCCCTCGGCCTGACTTGCGGAGCTGAAGCCGCAGCCGCCGCCGGATTGCTTACAGATTGCCGCGCAGCGCCTGCTCGCGCTCGATCGCTTCAAACAGCGCTTTGAAATTTCCCTTCCCGAAGCTGCGGCTGCCCTTGCGCTGGATCACTTCATAGAACAGCGTCGGCCGATCCTCCACCGGCTTGGTGAAAATTTGCAGCATGTAGCCTTCATCGTCCCGATCCACCAGCACCCCGAGCTCCTCCAGCTTATCGACCGGCTCATCGATTTTCCCCACCCGCGCGGCCAGATCGCGGTAGTAAGCCCCGGGCACCCGCAAAAATTCCACGCCTTGGTCCCGCAGCCGGGCAACGGTGGCGATAATATCCGCGGTGCCCAGCGCGATGTGCTGCACCCCGGGTCCTTTATAAAAATCGATATATTCCTCGATCTGCGATTTTTTCCGCCCGCTCGCAGGCTCGTTGATCGGAAATTTGATCCGGCCGTTGCCGTTGGCCATCACCTTCGACATCAAAGCCGAATATTCCGTCGAGATATCTTTATCGTCGAAGGTCTGGTACAGGCGGAACCCCATCACGTCTTCGTAAAATCGCACCCAGGCGTTCATCTGGTTCCAGCCGACGTTGCCCACCATGTGATCGATGTACTGGAGCCCGGCGGGCCGCGCCACCTTGTCCGGTCCTTCCACCCCGCGGTAGCCCGGCAGAAACACGCCGCGATAATTGCGCCGCTCGACGAACGTGTGGATCGTGTCGCCGTAAGTCGCAATCGAGGCCAGGCGCGCCTCGCCCGATTCATCGCGCATCGTGAACGGCTCCCGCACGCCGCGCGCCCCGCGCCGCGTCGTTTCGCGATAAGCCGCCGCGGCATCGTCCACCGTCAGCGCGATATCGCGCACCCCATCGCCGTGCAGCCGGACGTGATCGGCGATCGGATGCTCCGGCGCGAGCGCGGTGGTCAAAACAAAGCGGATTTTTTCCTGCTCCAGCACGTAGCTGGCGCGGTCGCGAACCCCGGTTTCCGGACCGCTATACGCCGTCAGCCTCATGCCGAAAGCCGAGCGGTAATAATGCGCCGCCTGCCGCGCATTCCCTACCCAGAATTCAACATGATCGGTGGCATTGATCGGCAGAAAATCCGTGCAGTCTTGCCGGGTTTTCACATCCTCGCTGACCTGCATGGCGCGCTCCTGAGCCTCAATATAGCACCACATTCTGGTGGGTGCTCGCGCCTGGCTAAGTTAAAAGCCTATCTTCACCTCAAACTGCACCGACCGCGCCGGCAGTTGATTGGTGATTCCGACCAGCGGCTGCCCGAACCCCACCCCCGGCATCGCGCCGTTGCCGTAAGTTCCGCTGTAGCCCACAAAATTGGCGTGATTGAACACGTTGAACGCTTCCATCCGCAGATCGAGGCGCAGCCGCTCGTTCCAAAACGCGAACGGGCGCTCCAGGAACGGCTGGACATCGTAGATCGGCCGCCCGCGCCCCACATTTCGCCCGACCACCACGCCATCGATCACCGGCCGGTCCGTGGTGGCCCCGGTATCGCCGCTGTTGTTGACGCCCGTCGTGTAGTTAAACGGAAGCCCCGTTGCCAATGTCGCGATCCCGCCGAAGTTGATCTTCCACGGCAGCGCGTAGACGCCGCTCAGAACGAATCGCTGCCGCTGATCGAAGATCGCGTTGCCGTTTTCGATCTTTCCGGTGAAGTTCGCCAGATTCGGATTCTGGCCCGGCACATCCGGATCGACGTTATCGATCGCGTGCGACCACACATAGCTCGCCAGCATGGTGAACCGCCGGCTCAGGCGATGCGTCAGGTTCACATCCAGCGCATCGTAGTAGGAATAACCGTCGTTGACGTCGCTTTGAATCACCGAATAGGGCGGCTGCGGATTGGTCGCCGCGCCCGGATTGCAGCTCGATCCGTTTTGCGCGTACCACCAGATCCAATAGGGGCGCCCGCAGTTGGCCGCCTGCGCCGGACGCGTCTGGCCCGGCGCATTCCGCACAAACGGCGGCGGCGGATCCACGTCGAGCGGCCGGTTGATCCGCAAACTATGCGATCCGACGTAATCCACCCGCAAAACCCAGGAAGCAGCCAGCCGCCGCTCGATGCCGAAGGTCCACTGCTCGGAATAGGGATTCCATAGCCCTGCCTGATATCCGGTCAGCGTCGAAGTGGGAAAGAACTGGTTCAGATACGCGCTGTCGCCGGGACGAACATACAGGCTTCGCAGCGGCATCTGCGCGCCGGCGGGAAAGGCCGGCAGCGGAACGGCGGTGATGCTGGTTGGAAACCCGATCTGCCCCGGCGCGGCGGTGTAATTGAACACGCCGGTGGGCCCGGTCAGCGCGTAATTTGCTTCGGAATTGTCGACAATCTGCGAATAATAGATGCCGAATCCGCCGCGAATCACCGTTTTTCCATCGCCCCGCGGATTGTAGGCGAAGCCGGCGCGCGGAGCGAAATCCAGCCGCGAATCCGTAAAAGTCTGCTGCTCGTAGCGCAGACCCAGATTCAGCGTCAGGTTCGGCCGGATTTTATAATCGTCCTGCATAAATAGCGCCCACAGCACATCGTTCACCGTATAGTTCGCGTTGCCGAAACTTTGCGTGTAAGTCTGGACGTTCGCCAGATTGTCGAGATACGCTGGGCTTTCGCAGAACGACGGGGCCTGCGTGCAGGATTTATACGTGAACGAGCCGAGATAAATTGGCCCGCCGAATTCCTTGCTGTTGCCGCCGCTGTGCGCCGCGATCACGTCCGCTCCCCATTTGATCAGATGCGCGCCCCAGCTCGCCGAAATCGTGTCGTTCGCCTGATACTGCCGGTTCATCAGCAGCGCCGATTGGGAGGTGCCGCTGGTGAACGTTCCGCCGCTGGAAATCGGCACCACGTACTGCGTCGAATCGATCACCGGCGTGAACTGGGTGATCGGCGAGGCGAGCTGGAACTGCACGCGCGCCGAGTTCAGCAGCGACGGCGAGAGCATCGCCGTTTCGCCGATCTCATTCGAATACGTCCGCCGGTAAAAAATTCGATCCACGTTCGGCAGATTATTGCCGCCCACCGTCCCGTTGGGATTGGTATCGTGAAACCCATCCACATCGCCGCGGTAAAAAATGCTGTTGCGATCGTCGATCTGATGATCCAGGCGAAAATACGCGAGCCATCCCCGGTAATGGCCCACAAAACTGCCCGGCGCAAGCGGCGAAATGATGGGCGAGGCGCGGTCCTCGCGGCTGAACTCTCCCGCCGCGAAGAAGTGCGTCGCTTTACCGAGAGCGCCGCCCAGCGACAGCGCCGATTGTCCCAGCGTGTCGCTGGTGATGTCGTTTCCGCTCGCCGCGTTGGCCGCGCTGAATCCGGCCAGCTTCGCTTCGGTCGCCGCCGGACGCCACAGCTCGCTCGCTTCGCCGTGAAGCTGATTGCCGCCCGATTTGGTGATGATGTTCACCGCGCTTCCCGCGCTGCCCCCGTATTCGGCCGAAAATGCGTTTTCAAGAATCGTCATCTCCTGCACCGCCGCCACGGGAATATTGCTGAATAAGGTCTGCCGACCCCAGCTATCGTTGCCCGTCGCGCCGTCCACTTCAAACCACGCCTGCCGCCGTCCCGCGCCGTTGGTGGTGAATAGGTTTTCGTTCATGAAAACGTCGCCCTGATTGATCGCCTGGCGATTGGCCGCATGGAGCAGCGGCAGATACGTGATCCGCTTGTTGAGCAGCGGCATCTCCTCGGCCTGCTGCGCGCTGATCGAATCGCCGAGCTGCGGCGAATCGGCGCGCACTTCGCCCGCCACGCCGGTTACAGTCACCTGCGTCTGTGCCCCAACGACGTTCATCTCCAGATTCACTTCGGCGCCGACGCCTCCGGCCAGCGTCAATTGATCGATGCGCGCCTCGGCGAATCCGGACTTATCGGCCAGGATCGTGTAAGTCCCGCTGATAGGCAGGCCGGCGACGCTGAAGTTGCCGGAGTCGTCGGTTTCGGCGGTCCGATCCGGCGCGCCCAGCGAATTTTTGACGACGATCCGCACGCCCGCCAGCGCGGCATGGGTCTGATCGGTGACGTGCCCGTGAATGGTCGCCGTATCTGGAGTCTGGGCTAAAGCGGAGCCCGCCAAAGTAAAGAAAAATACCCACCGGAGCATTTGAGATTCAGGGTACAAACACCCCTGCCGCTACTACCAGAGATAGTTTGGTGGTTTGAAATGTAGGAACCCCTGGCGACTGGAAATTTTATTTCCCCTTTGAGCGCCCACTTACCGCTTCCACTCGCCGCGCCGGTCCGAAAATGCGTCTTATCCTCAAGCCGAGGAGATCGCACGCTCGCCATGAGAGGGTCGATTCGACAAATCCTGGTTATCCTAGGCACTACTGGGATCGTCTGAGTGTCATGGCTGTTCGCTGGCACACATCCAGCCCCGCGCTGCTGCGGGTCATCGCAGCCGTTTCCGCCGGGATCCGTCAACGGCCCGGATCG
>JAJPHS010000108.1 GCA_021325175.1 Terriglobia bacterium | reverse complement strand
GCTCCGGGCTTCGTGCAACGGGCGGCTGCGAACCCCGCCAGGTCCGGAAGGAAGCAACGGTAGCGGTTTAACCCGTGTGCCGCGGATCACCCGGGGTCTGGCATGATTGGCGTTTTCCCCGCCCCAATGTATCAGGTCATCGCGCGAAAATACCGGCCGCAAACCTTTGCGGAGCTGATCGGCCAGGAGCACGTCAAGACCACGCTCGAAAACGCGATCACGCAGCGCCGCATCGCGCACGGCTACATCTTTTCCGGCCAGCGCGGGACCGGAAAAACGACAGTGGCGCGCATCATGGCGCGGTGTCTGAACTGCGAGCAGGGCCCGACCGCGAATCCCTGCGGGAAATGCGCCAGTTGCCTGGAGATCGCCGCCGGCTCCAGCATGGACGTGATCGAAATCGACGCGGCGTCCAATCGCGGCATCAACGAAATGCGCGAGCTGCGCGAGGCGGTCCGTTTCCGCCCGGCGCGCGACCGCTACAAAATTTTCATCATCGACGAAGCGCACCAGATCACGACCGAAGCATTCAACGCGCTGCTCAAAACCCTGGAGGAGCCGCCGGAATGGGTGGCGTTCATTCTCTGCACCACAGAAGCGCACAAAATTCCTTCCACCATCGCGTCGCGATGCCAGCAGTTCAGTTTTCGCTCCGTGGATTTCGACGAACTGATGGCGCGAATCGAATGGATCGCCAGGCAGGAAGGCATCGCCGCCGGCCCCGATGCGCTGAGCGTGCTGGCCCGCGCCGGCGAAGGCAGCGTTCGCGATTCGCTTTCGGCCATGGATCAGGCTATCGCCTGCTGCGGAACGACGCTCGACGCCAGGGAAATCCGCGAGCTGCTGGGCGTTTTTTCGCTCGAGTCGCTGGAGCAGGTGACGGCGGCGCTGGCCGCCTCCGATTCGCGAAAAATGATGGAAATCGTCGCGGAATTGGAGGCAAACGGGCGCGGTTTGCAGCATTTTTCGCGCGAACTGGCGCGCTATTTTCGCAATCTGCTGGTGGTGAAAATCGCCGGCGGGCCCACGCGCCTGGTGGCCGCGGCCGTTAACGAACAGCAGCAGCTTTTGGAAACGGCGGCGAAGTTCAGCGAGGAGGATCTGACGCGCTACCTGCAACTGGCGCTCGATTTGTTTAAAGATTTGCAAAGCTCGCTCCAGCCGCGGCTGCATCTTGAAATCGGCTTGCTGCGCATGGTGCACGCCGGGCGATTGCAGCCGATCGAGGAAGCGCTCAGCTCGCTGCAATCCTCCGGCGGGGCGCCGGTGAAGAGCACGCCTCCCAAAGCCGCGGCGCCCAAGCCCGCCCCGCCGAAACCGGCGCCGGCCGCTTCGGGAGATTTGCGATCGCGGCTGCACGCCGTTCTCATCGAAGCCAAGCAAATGCACATCGCCGACGCGGTGGAGCATTCCCAAATCGTCGAATCCGGCAATGAGTTGATCGTGACCACGCCCAAAATGTATATGCTCTATTTGAAGCAGCCGGACTTCGAATCCGCCGCGCGGCGCGTTCTCGCAAGACCGGTGCGGATTACGATCAAGGCAGGCGAGGCCGCCGCTTCCGCTGTTTCCGCGGCGTCTTCCGGGGAGGATGCGCTACGGGAACGCGCGCTGTCCAACCCCGAAGTGCGAAGATTTCAGGAAGAGTTCCCCGGCAGCCAGGTGCGTGCGGTCCGCAACCTGAGGGAGAACGAACTCTAGAAAGAATAAAGATATGAAAATGCCCGGAAACATGCAGCAAATGATGCAGCAGGCGCAGAAAATGCAGCAGAAGATGCAGGAGGAGATCGCGCAGATTCGCGTCGAAGCCTCGGCCGGTGGCGGCATGGTCACGGTGACCATGGACGGCCACAAAAACGTTACGGGCGTGAAGATCGATCCCGAGGTCGCCGGCGACGTGGAGATGCTGCAAGACCTGTTCATGGCCGCTTGCAACGAAGCGACGAAAAAGGTCGACGACGAGACGCAGAAGAAAGTCGGCGGCATGCTGGGCGGAATGGGCCTGCCGCCGGGGCTGATCTAGCCCATGCCTGATTTCGCCGAGCCGTTGCAGCGCCTCATCGATGAATTCAAGCGCCTTCCCGGCATCGGCCAGAAATCGGCGCAGCGGCTGGCGTTTCACGTTTTGCGGTCGCCGCGCGAGAACGCCGCCAAGCTTTCCGCCGCGCTGCTGGATGTAAAAGACAATCTCGGCATCTGCGCCGAATGCAACAATATCAGCGACGCGGAGCTGTGCCCCTATTGCCGCGATCCGCACCGCGACCGGTCCGCGATTTGCGTGGTGGAGGAGCCGCACAACATTCTGCCGATCGAGACGACGCGCAGCTACTCGGGCGTGTATCACGTTCTGAACGGCGCCATCAGCCCGTTGCGCGGCGTCGGCCCGGAGCAGTTAAAGATCAAAGGTCTGCTCGATCGCGTTTCCCAGGGCGAGGTTCGGGAGATCATTCTGGCGACGAATCCGACGGTGGAAGGCGAGGCGACGGCGGTGTACTTGTCGCGCTTGCTAAAACCGCTGGGATTGAAAGTGACACGCATCGCGATGGGCATCCCGGTCGGCAGCGATCTGGAATTCTCCGACGAGGTCACAATTTCAAAATCTCTGGAAAATCGCCGGGAAATGTAATCATCAATTCTCCGGCGTCTCCCGAGGGCAGCGATGATTAAATTGAAACGAGTCTATGACAGCGAGTCGCCCGCCGATGGGGCCCGCTTTCTGGTGGAGCGGCTCTGGCCTCGCGGGGTCAAAAAAGAGTCGCTGCGCATCGACGGCTGGCTCAAGGACGCCGGACCCAGCACGGATCTGCGGAAATGGTTCCATCACGATCCGGCCAAATGGAACGAGTTCCGGCGCAAATATTTTGCCGAGCTCGATCGCGCCCCCGAGGCGTGGGCGCCGATCCGCGATGCCATGCGCCGCGGAACGGTGACGCTGCTGTATAGCTCGCGCGACACCGAACACAATAACGCCGCCGCGCTCAAGGACTACATCGAACACCACGCCTCAGCGCGGCCGCGCCGGGACCGGCACGGGCTTTAGCTCCGGCATCCGAACCGCGCCGCCCAGCGATGAATACGCCGCAGGAAGCGATTCGCGAATCAGCCGGTTCAGCGCGTTGACCGCGGCGGTTGCGTCCTCCCAGGCCCAATCGATCTGCCGCATCTGCGAGGGCGTCGGCAAGCCGTCGTAGGATTCCATCGCATTTTCGACCTGCGCCGCCGATGCGATGGCGCGATCGATTTCGCCCTGCGCCTGAGAAATCGCCGGAACAGCCTGATCAGCGGCGGAGGCTTTCGCGCTCTCCCCCTGCGCCGCGAAGTACTGCCGCAGCGCCGCCATCTGCTCGGCCAGGCTCCGCGCCATTTCACGCGCCGGACCAAGCTGCTGCTGGAGCGAGTACGCGCTCATGATGGCCGCCTGGCGCCTCTTGCGATCCGCGTCCGAGATCGAAAAGCGCGGATCCGGTTCTACCGTAAAATCCTGCTTGAGCGATTCGATCGAAACAGTGTAGCGGCCCGGCAGCACCACCGGCCCGGCGCCGCGCGCTCCACGGCCTCCGCCGAATGCGTTCGGGATCTGCCCCGAAGGCGGAATCACCGGATCCGAAGCCGGCCGCACAACTCCAGCATCCCCGCGGCCGCCGCCGGTTGTGATGCAAGTCGCCGCCGATGTCGAATTGCCGTCCGAAAGCGGCGGGGATTGGCGCAGATCCCAGCAGGCGCGATTTAATCCCGCCTCCGACGGACCTCGCAAGGAGCGGATCGTTTTCCCGGCGGCATCGGAAATGGTGATCGTGACTCCTCCCGGTATCGCGGCCGGCAGCAGGTACGTGAACACCGCTCCGGCGGGCGGATTGGGCGCGAAAAATTCGCCGTGCCCGAACCAGAATTGCCCGCTATACAGAAGCCGATGATAAACCGGCGCAACGGGAAATACATATTTTTTCGCCGCTACCGCCGCCGCAAGCTGGGTTAAAGGCTGATCGTCGTCAAGCACCCAGATCCCGCGGCCGTGGGTGCCGAGAACCAGCGCATTCGACGATTCCTGAAACAGCAGATCGTAAACCGGAACGGGCGGCAGATTCGTGTTGAGCGAGGTCCAGTGCGCGCCGCGATCGAAGCTCGCGTACACGCCCATTTCGGTGCCGGCCACCAGCAGATCCGGATTGGAAAAATGCTCGCGGATGCGGTGCACCGACGCTTCCGGCAGCCCGTCGGTGATCGCGCGCCAGCTTGCGCCGAAATCCTCGCTCACGAAAATGTAAGGATGATAATCGTCGTTGAAATGGCCGTCCACGGTCAGATACACGCGGCCGGCGGCGTATTTCGACGCCACGATTCCGCTAATGTTCAGCATCGGCGGAAGGCCGTGAACGTTCGCGGTCAAATTGGTCCAGTGCGCGCCGCCGTCGCGCGTCATCTGAATGGTCCCGTCGTCGGCGCCGGTATACAAAACATTTTTGTCCAGCGGCGATTCGGCGATCGCGGTCAGCGCGCTGAAATTCGTCTGCCCGTCGTGCCGCGAAAGCGCGCGCAGCGGCACCGGACCGCCCATCATCTCCAGTTTTTCGCGATCGATATGCGCCGTCAGATCCGGGCTGACGGGCTTCCACGTCACGCCGCGATCCTCGGAGCGGAACAACACGTCGGCGCCGGTATAAATCGTGCGCGGATCGTGCGCGGAAACGATCAGCGGCGCGGTCCAATACCAGCGGTAGCCGGGCTGCCCGGGCCGCAATTTTTCCTGAGGCTGCACCGGCCCGATCTGCTGCCGCTCCATCGTATCCAGGTCGAGCCGTCCGGTGACGCCGTTCTGCGAACTTACCAGCAGCATATGATCGTCGATGAACTGCGCGTACATCCCGTCGCCGCCGCCCACGTTATAAGCGTCCTTGAAGGAAATTCCGTAGCTCATATTCGTGGCCGAAGGAGTGCACCAGCTTCCGTTATCCTGCAAGCCGCCGCACACCGTGAACGGATCGCGCTGGTTCACGGAGATGTTGTAAAACTGGCCGATCGGAAGATTGATTCGAAACAGCCACGTGGCTCCGCGATCGAAGGAAATGGACACGCCGCCATCGCCGCCCACCACGAGATGATTGGAGCTTTCCGGATCGATCCACAAAACGTGATCCTCCCCGTGCACCTCGCTGAACACTTCACGAAAAGTGCGCGCGCCGTCGTCGGAGATAAACACGCCGCGATTCGATCCCATCACGTAGACGCGATTGCGGTCCAGCGGATCGATATAGATCCGGCTGTAATACATCGGCCGCGGATCGAGGCCGCTCATGTGCTCCCAGGTTTCGCCGCCGTCGCGGCTGCGAAACACGCCGCCGCGCGCGGTGATCGTATCGGGCGATGGAGTTGGACGTGCTCCGCCGCGTCCGCCCGGCGCGGGCGTTGGATCGGCTTCGACGATTGCATAGACCAGACGATTATCGCCGGCGAACGTCGCCAGGCCGATGCGGCCTTTATCGCCGCGCGGCAGGCCGTTGGTCAGCTCGGTCCAGCTCGCGCCGCCGTCCATCGTCCGGTAGATTCCGCTGCCCGGCCCGCCGCCGTTGTAGCCCCAGCCTTTGCGCTGATGCTGGTACATGGCGGCGTAAAGGACGCTCGAATTTTTCGGATCCATCACCAGATCGATCGCGCCGGTGTTGTCGTTGATGAAGAGAACTTTTTGCCAGGTCTTGCCGCCGTCGGCGGTCTTAAAAACTCCGCGCTCCGCGTTGGATCCCCACAGATGCCCCGCCGCCGCGACGTAGACGATATTGGAGTCGCGCGGATCGACGACGATTTTGCCGATATGGCGCGTATCGGCCAAACCCATTTTCCGCCACGTCGCGCCCGCGTCCATCGACTTATAAACACCATCGCCCCACGAGGAGCTTTGCCGGTTATCGGCCTCGCCGGTTCCGACCCACACAATGGACGGGTTCGAGGGCGCGACGGCGATGGCGCCGGTCGACATCATCGCGCTGGCGTGATCGAAAATCGGCGTGAAAGAGATTCCCGCGTTCACGCTCTTGAAGACTCCGCCGGTGGTGGTGGCGACGTAAATCGTGTCGGCCTGTCCCGGAGCCTTCACCACGGCGAGATCGGCGATGCGCCCGCCGGTCGCCGCCGGTCCGATGGCGCGCCACTCCAGCCCGCTCAACGTCGAGGCCGGAATCTGGGCGAAAGCGGAAAACGTGACGGCTACGGCGGTAGCGGCAAGACGCATGAAAACCTCCAATTCCTTGAAGTCTACCGAGAACCAGGATGCCG
>JAJPHS010000122.1 GCA_021325175.1 Terriglobia bacterium | reverse complement strand
CCGTTCAGCAGCTTTCGATCTGGGAGCGGGAAGGCGCGCCGTGGAGCCTGCGCTGGGGATTGTACGCCGGCCACGATCTTTATCCGAGCGCGCGGCGGCTGTACTTCACCGCCTTCTATCATCTACTTTTCGGCAATACGCAGCTCGCGCTGCTGGACTGGCTCCGCAAATTGCCCGAAAAACCGGGTCCCAACGATCAATACAAGCCGACTTATGACGATCTGAAGGCATATCTGATCACCACGTCGCATCACGAAAAAACGACGCGCGATTTTCTTCCGCCGATTCTGATGGAGAAATGGTCGGCAGCCCGCAACGTGGATACCGCGCGTGCGGATCTGGCGCGGCGGCAGTTCGAGTTTTACAGCGACGAATTGTTTCTGGCGAATCCGTTTTCTTCCGATAACGACGGCGGCGCGGTGGAACACGCGCGGTCCTATCTGGCGCAGTTCAACGCCATCGAGAGCATTTACCAGTTCATCATCGCCGACGCTTCGCATAAGAATCCGCCGTTGAATTTCAATAAGAAATTTCCCGGCTCGGCGCGCTACGTGGTCAACGATAAGAATGTCGCGGGCGCGTTCACCGCCGAGGGCTGGAAGTTCGTCGATAACGCGATCAATAACGTGAAGCTTTATTTCGGCGGCGAAGCGTGGGTGCTGGGCGATCATAACTACGGATCGCTCGATCCGGCGCAGATCGTCCCGCTGCTGCGCCAGCGCTACCAGAAGGATTTCATCGCCAACTGGCGCGAATACCTGGCCAACTCGCAGATCGCGCCGTATCGCAGCATCGCCGACGCGGCGGAAAAGCTCAAGCAGCTTTCAAGCAACGATTCCTATTTGCTCGGGTTATTTTGCCTGGCGTCGGCGAATATCGAACCCGGAAGCGCCGACGTCAAGGCGCCCTATCAGCCGGTCCAGTTCGTCACGCCCGCCAATTGCGCCGACCGCTACGTGCAGGCGTCCAACAGCCAATACATCACGGCGCTGGCGGCGCTTCAAACCTCCATGGACCGGGTCGCCAAGGCGGGCGGAGAGGTGAAAGACGATCTGGTCGCGCAGACGCAGAGCGACGCCACCAGCGGCTATCGCGCCGTCGCGCAGATCGCGCAGAATTTCCGCCCGGACCGCGATGGCCATGTCGATTCGATGGTCCAGAAGCTGATGGAGGATCCGATCCGTCAGGCGGAGGCGATTCTCGGCCGTCTCGGTCCGGCGCAGCTCAATTCGGAAGGCCGGCGCGTGTGCGGCGACTTCTTCGCGCTGATGAAAAAGTATCCGTTTGATACCAGCTCCACCAATGACGCCACGCTTCAGGACGTCAACAAGATCTTCCGCCCCGGCGATGGGCGGCTCGCGCAGTTCTATCAAACGAATCTGAAAAATTACGTGACGCAGCAGGGCGGCGAATACGTCCGCGCGCCGGGCAGCCGCGTGCAGGTCACCGACGCGTTCCTGCGCTTCTTCAATCGGGCCATGGCGTTCAGCAACGCGCTGTACAAGAACGGTAGCCGCGACCCATCGATCACCTACGCCATGCGAGCGCTGCCGCTTGAAGTATTGAAGGGCGTCACGCTGAATCTCGACGGGCAGGTTTTAAAGGCCGACGCCAAGGGCAGCCAGTTCCAGGATTTCACCTGGCCCGGCGCGGCGACTCATGGGGCCCATCTTGCGGGAAACCTCAACGGCGCCGAACTGGCCTTCATCGATAAGGACGGACTCTGGGCGGTCTTCCGCTTCTTCGGCGACGCGGACCGCTTCCAGCCCTCCGGCTCGACCTATACGCTGCAATGGGTCTCGCGGCAGGGGCAAGCCGGCCAGCCGATCCGGATGGATGGCAAAATCCTGGCGATTCCCTTCTCTCTGGACCTGAAGGGCGCGCCCCCGGTATTTCAGAAAGGCTATCTTTCCGGCTTCAACTGCGTCGCCGACGTCGCGCGCTAAGGCCGCATGTTATTCTGGGGATCGAAAGCGTCGTTTTCATGCGTTTCCGCACCGCGCTTGCGGCGGGCCTTTTCGGATCGGTCGTTTGTCTGGGCCTGCTCCAAGCACAAAAACCATTCAAGCAGTATCCGGCGATCGAGTACGAAGATTTTCCGCTTCCGCCGGACTACAAAGATACGAATCACGAATGGGTGCGGGCGCGGCTGCGCTATCCCGATATTTACGGCTACCCCAATGATTCCCGCTTGAGCCTCGGACCCGGGCGCCCCTGGCCCGGACAATGGACCATGGATTATCCGCGCTCGGATCGCCACCTGCTGCAAGGCGTGCGCCGGCTGACGCGCATCGATACGCGCTCGGTCGAGCAGGTCGTGAGTCTGGACGGCAGCGACGACATCTACAACTGGCCGTGCCTTTACGCCGTCGAAGTGGGCCACTGGCTGCTGCCGCCCGCTCAGGCCCAGCAGTTGCGCGAATATCTCCTGCGCGGCGGATTTTTGATGGTCGACGATTTCCACGGCTCGGAGCCGTACCAGGATTTTCTCGGTCCCTTGAATGAATGGGAGACGTTCACCCACAGCATGACGCGCGTTTTTCCCGACCGCCCGATTGAGGATATCCCGGACAACGATCCGATCTTCCACACGCTGTACGATTTGCAGGATCGCTTCCAGGTGCCCGGTTATTCAAACTGGATGAGAACCCATACCACGTATGAGAACGGACCCACCGGAAAACAGCCGCACTGGCGCTGCATCCGCGACGATCGCGGCCGCATCGTGGTCGCGATCTGCCACAACATGGATCTGGGCGATGGCTGGGAAAATTCTGACGATCCCAAATACGAGGAGAAATGGTCCTCGCTTGCCTATCGCGTCGGCTTGAACTATTTCGTCTACGATCTGACGCACTAACGGCGACGCACTCGCCGCCGTGTTATTCTTCCTTCGAAGATTCGCGATGCGCCTGACTTCCTCGCTGCTCCTGCTGCTGATCGGCGTCGGCTTCTGGAGCGCTCTTCGCGCGCAGCGGCCTTTCCGGCAATATGAGGCGCTCGAATACGATGACTTTCCGTTGCCGTCCGATTATCAGAAACCCGCGGAATGGACCCGCGCCCGTCTGCGCTACCCCGGCGTTTTTCGTGGCTGGCGCGGCGCGGACCTGAGTTGGACCACCGATTACCCGCGGTCGGATCGCCATCTGCTGCAAGGCGTGCGCCGCCTGACGCGCATCGATAGCAGATCCGTCGAGCAGGTGGTCGATCTGGACGGCAGCGACGATATTTACAACTGGCCGATGCTTTACGCGGTCGAGGTGGGCCATTGGGCGCTCAACGAACAGCAGGCCGCGCAGTTGCGCGATTTTTTATTGCGCGGCGGATTCCTGATGGTCGACGATTTTCACGGCGACCAGCCCTATCACGGCGTCAGCAGCGAATGGCAGGTGTTCGTGGCCAGCATGACCAAAGTCTTTCCGGATCGTCCGATTGAAGAATTGGATAATTCAAATCCGATTTTTCACACCATCTATGATCTCGATCAGCGCTTTCAAGTGCCCGGCTGGGGCGCCGCGCGGCGCGGCATCACCTACGAGGCCGGGGCAACCGGCATGACCCCGCACTGGCGCGGCATTTTCGACGATAAAGGCCGCGTGATGGTCGCCATCTGCCACAACATGGATCTGGGCGATGCCTGGGAGTGGTCCGACGATCCGCGTTATCCGGAAAAATTCGCTTCGCTGGCGTATCGGATCGCCATGAACTATTTCGTTTACGACCTGACCCACTGATGGCGCGATTGCGATCAGGCCCGGGGCGTAAGCAGGTCCTTCAAAATATCGCCCAGCTTCATGAACGACGCGAAATCCGACGGTTTGCGGAAATATTCTTTAATTCCGAGCCTGGCCATCTCCTCGCGATCGCGATCGGAATCGGAGGAAGTGACCACCACCACCGCCGTTTCCCGGCACCGGTTGGTGCGCCGCATATGCGCGAGCACTTCATTGCCCGGACGCTTCGGCAGATTGATATCGAGGATCATAATGGCCGGGCATGTCATTGAGGCATCCACGTCCATCCGCTCGAAATACTGAATCGCTCCTTCGCCGTCCGCCAGAACCTCGATTTCGGCCTGGATGCCGGCAACCTGAATCGCTTCCTGGATCAGGAAAACATCGGCGCGGTTGTCCTCCACCAGCAGGATCACGCGGCGCGCTCCGGGCGAAGCCGTTTCAGGCTGGGATGGAGAAGCGGAAATCGGAACCCTTCCCGGCTTCGGATTCCACCCAGATCCGGCCATTATATCGCTCCACAATCCGCTGGCAGATGGCCAGTCCAATGCCGGTTCCTGAGTACTCGTCTCCCGGGTGCAAACGTTTAAACAGTCCAAAAATGTGCTCCTTGTACTCGGGCTTGATGCCGATGCCGTTATCTTTGACGGAGATCACCCAGGCTCCGGCCTCGCGCTCCGCGCTGACATGAATCAGCGGGGCGCGATCGCGATGGCGGTATTTTATGGCGTTCCCGATGAGATTTTGAAATAATTGCCGCAAGTGGGTGCTGTGCACGCGCAGCGGCGGAAGCGGCTCGTAGGTCACGGTGGCGCCGCTCTCGGTAATGGCGCCGGCCAGATTCGCCAGGCTGGCGTTGAGACTTTCCACCGTGTCGGCCGGCGCATCCGGCGCTTCCAGGCGCGTGACCTGCGTATATTCGAGAAGATCGCGGATCAGCACCTCCATTTGCGAGGCGCCGGTTCGCAGATAATTCAAGAACTCCAGAGCCTGCCCCTCCAGTTGGGCGCCGTATCTCCGGCTGAGCAGTTCGCCGTAAATCTTGATGCTGCGCAGAGGCTCCTGCAAGTCGTGGCTGGCGGAATAGGCGAACTGCTCCAGATGCTGATTGGCGCGGCGCAGCTCGCCTTCGACGCGCTTCTGTTCGTCGATATCGGTGGAGGTTCCGAACCACTTCGCGACCCGGCCCTGGGCGTCCCTCACCGGCAGCGCTCGGCTGATAAACCAGCGCCAGCGCTGTTCCCGTCGATCCCACAGTCGCGTCTCGGCGCGGAATGGCTCGCCCTTTCGGACAGCGGCGGTCCAAAGTTTCGCTCCGGCCTTGAAGTCCTCCGGATGGAGAATACCTTCCCAAGCCTCGCGATCGAAGCGATCGCGCTCCAGGCCGGTGAATTCGTACCAGCGCTCGTTGAAGTACGTCGGGCGGCCCGCGGCGTCCGCGGTCCAGACGATCTGCGGCATCGCGTCGGCGAGCTGGCGGAATTTCGCTTCGCTTTCAAGCAGTGCGATCTCGTGGCGCCGCCGTT
>JAJPHS010000146.1 GCA_021325175.1 Terriglobia bacterium | reverse complement strand
GCGGCGTACATCCATGTTGTGAGATTCGTATAATAGTTCCGGGGCGATCCCCGCGCTTAAGAGCTAAGACGAGGCAGAAACAATGAAGCTGTTCGATACGATGCGCCAGCAGAAGGTTTTGTCCACATCGCTGCTTTTTGTCACCCTCGCGGTGGGCATTCTGATCGGGACGCTGGTCAACACCGGCGTGAAAGCGGCGCGGGATGGGCAGCAGGCCGCTCCCGACGCCACGCCGCTGGTGATTCCGCATGCCCAGGAGTTGGGCAACGAATTCACGAAGCTCGCCAAGCGCGTGGAGCCGAGCGTGGTGAACATCACCGCCGATTACATGCCCAAGCAATCGCAGAGCCGCATGAACCGGCGCGGCCAGCAGCAGGACCCCGATGAGGAGAACAACGGCGATGACAGCATGGATCTGTTCCGCCGCTTCTTCGGCAATCGCGGCGGCGACATGCCGCAGCAGATGTTCCGGCATGAGCAGTCCGGCACGGGATTCATCGTCGATAAGAACGGCTATATCATCACCAACGAACACGTCGTCGCCGATAACGAAAATAATCTGGTGGATCATATTACGGTGCGGCTGCACGGCGACAGCACGGATTATCGCGCGCGTGTGATCGGCGTCGATAACGAGACCGATATCGCGGTGATCAAGATTGATCCGAAAAAGCCTCTGATGCCGGTGGTGATCGGTAACTCCGACGGCGTGCAGGTGGGCGATTGGGCGGTGGCGATCGGATCGCCCTTCGGTCTGGAGGCGACGGTGACAGCGGGGATTATCAGCGCGCTGGGACGCGATATCGTCGGGGAAAAGCAGCTTCAGCGATTCATCCAAACCGACGCGGCGATTAATCCCGGAAACAGCGGCGGCCCGCTGCTGAATATCCGCGGCGAAGTGATCGGCGTAAACACGATGATCGCCACGCAGAACGGCGGATCGCAGGGCGTCGGATTCGCGCTGCCGATCAACATGGTGGTTCGCGTCTACAATGACCTTATCAAAGACGGCCGCGTCACGCGCGGGGCGATTGGCGTGACGTTCGCGAAGAATTACAACAAGAACGACACTCTGATGCGCGCCATGGGCTTCGATCACGGCGTGCTGGTGAGCGAAGTTCGCCCCGGCGGCCCCTCGGATAAAGCCGGCCTGAAGGTCGACGATATCATCCTGGGAATGAACGGACAGCCGATCAAGGATGGCGATGACATGGTGAATCGGATTTCCGACATGCCGGTCGGCTCGCAGGTGACGCTGAATGTGGATCGCGACGGCAAAAAGATGGATTTCAAGGTGACCATCCAGGATCGGATGGAGCTTTGGGCGGATCGCACCGATGTGGTGGGGCGCAAGCCCAGCGCCCTGCCGGAAGCGCCGAAGCCGGAAAACGCAACCGTGAAATTCGGAATCATCGGGCGCGCGGCGAGCGATGAAGAGAGTCAGGCGACTCCGGACAAGCACGGCGTGACGGTTACGCGCGTCGAGCCGGGATCGTTCGCCGACGAGATCGGCATGAAGGAGCGCGATATTATCATCGCGATCAACCGTCAATCGGTAAGCTCGGTGGATGATATCAAGAAGGTGCAGCAGACGCTGAAACCTGGCGATCCGGTGGCGTTTCGCGTGGTGCGGGCGCAGCCGGGCGAGGTCGGCTCGCGCGGCAAAGGCGGCGAGCAGCCGCGCTCCATATTTCTGACCGGAACATTGCCGCAGGATTAGGCTCCGGCCCCGCTATCGCGCCGCTTTCGCGGGTTTGATACAATGATGGAGACATTAGATTTCTGAAAGCACGGGTGCGCTTTCGCCTGCCCGGCCGGTCACTTACATGCCTAAACGGACATTTCAGCCGAATAATCGAAAACGCGCCAAGACTCATGGATTCCGGGCGCGGATGAAATCGAAAGACGGGCGAGCGGTGTTGGCGCGCCGCCGCGCCCGCGGCCGTCATAAGTTGACGGTGAGCGACGAAAGAGCCGTTCGCGCTGCCAAAGCGAGCTAATCTCCCGCCGTCGAGGATCGTGCGTTCCGCCGATTTTCGGCTCGTCTATGATCAGGGCCTTCGGGTTTCGTGTCCATTGTTTGCCGCCTTCTGCCGCGCGCGTCAGGAAAGCGGGCCGGATCCGCAGGGCGCGCGATTGGGGCTCACCGTTCCCCGTGCCGTGGGAAAAGCGGTGGTGCGCAACCGGATCAAGCGTCGAATACGCGAGGCTTTCCGCAAGCATCGCCATGAGTTCGGATCGCGCTGGGATATCGTTATCAACCCGCGGCGGGCAGCCTTGGATGCGCCGTTCGGCGAGCTCGAGCGCTGCCTGCGCAAGGTAATTGAGAAATGCAAGTAAATCAAGCGGCGCAGGAGCCTTCAGATCCGCTGAGCCAGCGCGGCGCGGGACGCCAGGCGAGAACGCAAATTGCCGCGAAGGCGGCCCGCTCGGCGGTTACGGCCGCGTTGCGTTTCTACAAGCGATGGATCTCTCCGATGCTGCCCTCGGCCTGCCGCTATTATCCGACCTGTTCGCAATACATGTTGCAGGCGGTGGAAAAGTACGGAGCCGCGCGCGGAATCTGCATGGGAATCATGCGGCTGGCGCGATGCCATCCGTTCCATGCGGGGGGATTCGATCCCGTCAAATGACGGTCCTTAGTAATGACGGTCTTTAGGTAGTTATGGAAAAGAAGGAAATGTCGATGGAGACGCGGCTGCTGCTGGCGTTTCTTCTGATGGGGCTGGTGCTGTTCGGCACGCAGTACCTTTATAAGCCGCCGCCCGCGGCGAAGCCTCCGGCGAAGGCGCAGAGCAGCGAACCGGCGCAGGCGAAGACGGCGCCCGATGCGGCACCCGTTACGAAAACTCCGGCGCCCGCTGTTGCGGAACCGGCCGAAATCCCCGGACAAATTCACGCCGACAAAGAAGAAACGTTTGCCATCGATACGGATTATTACCACGTTGAATTTTCCAATAAGGGCGCGGTCGTCCGGAGCTGGGTTCTCAAGGCTTATAAGGACCGCAACGGTAAGCCGCTCGAATTGGTGAATCCGCAGGCGCCGGGCAAGGTGCCGGCGCCATTTTCGCTCGCCTTCAAGAATCCGCCGGCAACCGATCCGAACAACGGATTATTCGCGGTGAAGCGCACCGGCAACGATGTCGAGTTCGAATACTCCGACGGCCGGCTGCTGGTGAAGAAATCGTTTGCGTTTCGGCAAAAGAGCTATCTGGTCGCGGTCCGCAGCGAGGTGACGGATAACGGGACGCTGGCGCCGCATACGCTCGAATGGCGCGGCGGATTCGGCGACCAGACGATCAGCAACGCCGCCTCGACCGAGCACGCCGTCTATTACGATCAATCCAATTCCAAGCTGTACGAGAAAGACGCCAAGGAAGCGAAAAACGGTCCAGTAAGTTTCAGCGGGCAGTTTTCCTACGCCGGAATCGAAGATCAGTTTTTCGCCGCCGTATTTCTGCCGGAGAAGCCTGGCCCGATGGAGATCACGGTTTATTCGGACTCGGTGCCGGCCGCAAGCGGAGGCGATCAGCCTCGCGTGGGCGCGGCGGTGGGCGGCGACGGCGTCAACGCGTTTTCGCTCTTCGTCGGACCGAAAGATACGGACCTGCTGGGCAGGGTGGACAAGAAACTCGAATCGCTGATCGACTGGGGATGGTTTGAAATTATCGCCAAACCGCTGTTTTTGGTGATGAACTGGACAGCGGATCACTGGATTCACAACTGGGGTTGGACCATCATCCTGGTGACCGTGGCGATCACCATGCTGCTTTTCCCGCTGCGCATTTCGAGCATGAAATCCGCCCGGAAAATGCAGCGATTGCAGCCGCAGATCAAGGCGATTAACGAGAAATACAAAAACGTCAAGCTCAACGACCCGCGCAAGCAGGAACAGAACGAAGAATTGATGGCGCTGTACAAGCGCGAGGGCGTCAATCCGGTGGGCGGATGCCTGCCGATGCTGATTCAGCTTCCGTTTCTATACGCCTTTTATCGCGTGCTGGCGGTTTCCATCTCGCTGCGCGGCGCGGGCTGGCTGTGGGTCCACGACCTGTCGCAGCCGGAAACGCTGCCCATACGCATGCTGCCCGTGATCCTGATCATCACGCAATTTCTGACCCAGAAGATGACCCCGGCGCCGGGCGTCGATCCTTCGCAGCAGAAGATGATGATGTTCATGCCGCTGGTGCTCGGCTACATGTTCTATTTCCTGCCGAGCGGGCTGGTGTTATACTACCTGACTAGCAATCTGGTGGGCATTTTGCAGCAATGGATATTGAATCGTGGCGCAACGCCGGCGCCGGCCGCCGTTGAAGCCAAGCCGGCTGCGAAAAGGAAGAAATAACGTCCCGTGTCCGCGAAGTATAGCTTGGCCCAATCCAAACCGCGCATTGATGAATTTTTAGGGAATATTTTTCGGCTCGCCGGATTCGATCTGAATTATTCGGTGGTGGAAGGGGAAACGCCGCACCCGGATTTTGAAAACCCGGACTTGCTGGTTCGCTTCAGCGGTCCCGATGTCGATCTGCTGCTCGCCAACAAAGCGGAGTTGTTGCTGGCGCTGGAGCAGTTGACCATGGAAGCGCTGGGCATGCCCGCCGAGGAGCATTCGCGGCTGTGCTTCGACGCCAACGATTATCGCGTGCTGCGCATCGAGGAGCTTCGCATGAGCGCGCTGGCGGCGGCCGAGCGGGTGAAAAAGACGCGCGTGCCGTTCCATTTCAGCCCGATGAACAGCCGGGAGCGGCGAATTTTGCATCTCGCCCTGCGCGACCAAACCGAGGTGCGCAGCGAAAGCGTCGGCATGGGATCGATCCGCCAGGTGGTGGTGGTGCCCTCGGATATGAAAACGCTGCCGGAGCCGATTCGCCCTCCGCGACCGCGGCCGGAGGAAGATCGTCCACGGCGGCCGTTCGGGCGAGGGAACGGGCGCGGAGATCGCCGCGGGGGTCCGCCCAGACGGGATCGCGACCGGCGAAGATGATCGCCGCGAATTGATTCTTCCACAGCAGGGCTAAAGGCCCGCCCTGCAAATTCAAGTGCGGATCAAGGATACGATTGTTGCGATTTCCACTCCGCCGGGACGCGGCGGAATTGGAGTGGTGCGTCTTTCCGGCGGCGAATCGCGCGCCATTGCCGGGCGGATCCTGCGATTTCCTGAGGGACACGCGTGGCGGCCATGGGCGGCGTCGCTTGCGGAGTTGATCGACGAGCGCGCGCGCGTCGTCGATCATGTCGTCGTCACGTATTTCGCGGCGCCCCGATCGTATACGGCGGAAGACCTCGTCGAAATTTCCTGCCATGGATCGCCGGTCGTGCTGCGCTTCGCGCTGGAACGGGCGTGCGCGGCGGGAGCGCGCCTGGCCGAGCCGGGTGAATTCACTTTGCGCGCATTTCTGAACGGCCGGATCGATCTGCCGCGGGCCGAAGCCGTGCGCGATCTGATCGAGGCGACCACGCTCTATCAGGCGCGCGTGGCGGCCCAGCAGGCGGAAGGCTCGGTCTCGCGGCGTTTAAAACCGATTAAAGACCAGATGCTCGAATTAATCGCGCTGCTCGAAGCCGGCATCGATTTCGCCGAAGACGATATCAGCGTCGCTCCGGCTTCAGAAATTCTGCGGCGGCTGGAGCCGATACGCGCCGCGGTGGGCGAGCTCGCCGCGAGCTTCGCTTTCGGAAAATTGGTGCACGAAGGGTTCACGCTGGCCATCGTCGGGCGTCCGAACGTCGGCAAGAGCAGCCTCTTCAACCGGCTGCTCGAGCAGAATCGCGCGATTGTCACCGATATTCCCGGAACGACGCGCGATCTGGTTTCCGAAACGGCGTCGCTTGAGGGGATTCCGGTAAAAATGGTGGACACGGCGGGGATTCGCGAAGCGGCCGACGTGATTGAAAATCTGGGAATCGAGCGAAGCTATCAGGCCATGGCCGATGCCGATGTCACGCTGGTGGTGGTGGACGCATCGCGCGCGCTGGAAGCGCAGGATGTGGAGCTGATCGGGCGCGCTCGCACCCGCGGCAAGTGTTTGCTCGCGGGAAATAAATGCGATCTGGGATACGCGGGCGCCGTGGATGGGATGATCGCCGTCTCGGCGCTGACCGGCCAGGGGATTTCAGAGCTGAGACGCGCAATCGCCGATTTGATCGCCCCGCGCGGGCGATTCGAGCAGGAGGGCGGGTTCATCACGAGCTTGCGTCATGAGCAGCTCCTGCGCGAGTCGCACGAAGCGCTGGATCAGGCGCGGCGAGCGGTGCAGCTGGGAATTCCACATGAAATGCTGCTGCTCGATTTGTACGCGGCGCTGCGGCCGATCGACGCGATCACCGGCGCGACGACGGCGGATGATATTTTGAATCGAATTTTCTCCACGTTTTGCATCGGCAAGTAGCCGATCATTTGCGGGTCAGGACGATGACCGTGTCGGCCGGATCGCGTTCCTTGGGCAGGCGCAGAGTTTCCCCGTCCATTTGAAGGTGCGCGCCGCTGGTCAGCACCTTCGCGCCGGCGATGGGGCCGATGCCGGGGAGCGTGATCGAGTCATCGGATGTCGCGAAAACGTGCACGTAGATTTTGCCGCGCTTCTGCGTCGTGACTCCCCAGGGCTGCGGCTTCAACGGGCCTCCGCGAGTGCCGTAGATCGATTCGCCGTTGCGGCGCGTCCACCGGCCGACGGCGCGAAGGCGCTCGACGAACTCGGGCTGGATTTTTCCGTCGGGCATCGGGCCCACATTGAGCAGTAAATTCGCATTGTTTCCGGCGGCTTTGGCCAGATACTGGATCAACTGTCCGGGCGTTTTGAAATTTTTGTCGCTCGAATTATAGCCCCAGGCGCCGTTCATCGTGTCGCAGGTCTCAAGCGGCAGTTCGCCAAGCTCATATCCGGTGTTGAAGGATGCGGTGCGCCCGCCGGGAAGATCGCGCTCGATCATTTGAAAATCTTCGCCCGGAAATGGCTTCTTGTGATGATTGCTGCCGACCATCGCGCCCGGCTGGAGGCTGTGAATCAACGCATAGGTTTCTTCGATGCGCCAATCGGCGTCCGGCTTATCCCACATGCCGTCGAACCAGATTCCGCCGATCGGACCGTACTGCGTGAGCAGCTCGCGAAGCTGGTTGTCCATGTAATCGAGGTAGCGGTCCCAATCGCCGCCGGGAGGACGGCCGGAGGATTGTCCGGTGCGGCCGAGCGGGAAATAATCGGGATGATGCCAATCGAGCTGGGAATAATAGAAAAACAGCTTGATCCCCTGGCGGCGGCACTCCCGCGCGAGCATTTTTAAGACATCCTGGCCATAGGGCGTGCGATCGACGATATCCCAGTCGCTCTGTTTTGTGCCCCACATCGCGAATCCGTCGTGATGCTTGCTGGTGATGGTGATGTAGCGCATCCCGGCTTCTTTCGCCATGCTGACCCATTCGCGGGCGTTGAACTCCACCGGGTTGAAGCGGCCGGGCAGCTTTTCGTAATCGGCGGCGGTCATTT
The DNA here is from genome assembly GCA_021325175.1 of Terriglobia bacterium. GTDB lineage: Bacteria > Acidobacteriota > Terriglobia > Bryobacterales > Bryobacteraceae > Palsa-187. The sequence continues at coordinate 21,781 of JAJPHS010000146.1, read as the reverse complement.
TATCGTTATTCATCACCCATTCGCCTTTGCCAAGCACGCTGTACACGCCCCAGTGGATGAACAGGCCGAAGCGCGCGTTTTCAAACCACTCCCTCGATTTGAGGTTTTCCGGCGTGGGTTGATAGGGCGCCGCAAGAGCGCATACGACCACGGGCAGGACAAGCAGCAATTTCAGCATGGTTTCTATTGTGTCAGGATAAGCGAAAGGTTGACGATACCGATGGATACCGGCGAAAAGTTGCGGGACGCTCTGGCGCCGCCGCAACTTCAGTCCTAGCTATCTGGCCGGGATATTCTCTACCCGCGGTTCGATTTCGCCGTGCTCGGCTCCGGAAACCGTCAACACTTTCACTTTCTGGCCCGGATCCAGGCGCTGTAATAAAATGGTTCGGCCATTGCGGAATCTCACCGCGTCGCGATACGCGTTTTCGTCCGCTGAGATCTGGGTGAACGTGACGTATTCGTTTTCCTCCACGCCGTACTCGCGCCGGATGCGGGAGGGAATGTTGTGCAGTACGAGGCTTGCCCCGGGCGGGATGCAAACGGCGCAGTCGGGGCGATCACTTTCTGCGCCAATCATGAAAAGCTTTCTCCAAAAGCCGCGTTTGCGCTCCGTCGCCGGAACCCCCATTTCGCTGCGATCGGCCGCCAGCCCGATCGATCCCGTCTCAAAGCGGTGGACGATCAACCGGTCTCCGTCATTCGCCAGTCTGTTTCGAATTGCATGCAAGGAATAATCGCACATAATCTTTCTACCTTCGCCTTATAGCACTGCATGAGCCTCGCCAAATTCGCGGCCTCGTGCTGGAAATCCGCATTAGAAACTCGTCGTTGCTCCGCTGGTCTAACACCCGATGGCCAAAACTGCGTCCGACGTTCTCATCGAAACGATTCACAATTGGGGTGTGGATGTGGTCTTCGGGATCCCCGGCGACGGCATCGATGGCGTGATGGAGGCTCTGCGCAAGGCGCGGGACACGGTACGTTTCATTCACGTCCGCCACGAAGAATCCGCCGCGTTCATGGCCTGCGCTTACGCCAAATACACGGGCAAGCTCGGCTGCTGTCTCGGCACCTCGGGTCCGGGGGGAATCCATCTGCTCAACGGGCTCTATGACGCCAAACTCGATCATGCGCCGGTGCTCGCCATTACCGGGATGCAATATCATGATCTGCTCGGTACCCACACCCAGCAGGATGTTGCTTTAGACAAACTTTTCATGGACGTTTCCGTTTACAACGAGCGGGTGATGGGCAAAGCGCACGTGGAAAACGTCGCTGAGCTGGCGTGCCGCACCGCGCTTGCTTATCGCGGCGTTTCTCATCTCACGATCCCCATCGATTTTCAGGAAGAAACGGTGGAAGAACGTTCGCCGCGAAACGTTCCGCATCATGTTTCCGACACCCTGGCTCTGGGCGCGCGCCTGCCCAATGTATCCGATCTGAAACGCGCCGCCGAGGTGTTGAATCGCGGCAAGCGGATCGCGATTCTCGCCGGCGCGGGCGCGCTCGGCGCCGGGCAGCTCCTCGAAGAGACGGCCGAACGGCTGGGCGCGCCGATCATCAAGGCGCTGCTCGGCAAGGGCGCGGTGCCTGATGATAGCCCGTACACGACCGGAGGGATCGGCCTGCTCGGAACCGAACCTTCCCAGGACGCGCTGGAAAACTGCGATACGCTGCTGATGGTCGGCACTTCGTTTCCGTATATCGAGTTTCTGCCCAAGCCGGGCCAGGCGAGAGCGGTCCAAATCGATATTGACCCGGCGCGGATCGGGTTGCGTTTTCCGGTGGAGGTCGGCGTGGTCGGCGACGCGACGCGCGCCCTTCAGGAACTCTTGCCGATGTTGAAACGAAACAAACACCGGCGCTTCTTGGAAGACGCGCAAAGCGGGATGAAAAAATGGTGGCGATTAATGGAAGAGCGCGGCACGCGGCGGGATAAGCCAATGAAGCCTCAGGTGGTCGCCTGGGAGCTGGGAAAGCGCCTGCCGAACAACGCCATCGTTTCCTGCGATTCCGGAACGATTGCGACGTGGTGGTCGCGGCAGATTCCCGCCCGGCGAGGCCAAATGTACTCGCTTTCCGGGACCCTTGCGACGATGGCGCCCGGTCTTCCCTATGCGATCGCGGCGCAGATCGCGTATCCGAACCGGCCTTCGATTGCCTTCGTCGGCGACGGAGGATTTTCCATGCTCATGGCCGAATTTTCCACCGCCGTGAAATACAAGCTTCCGGTGAAGGTGTTCGTGATCGACAATCTGGTGCTCGGCCAGATTCGCTGGGAACAGATGGTTTTGAGCGGCAATCCGGAATACGGCGTCGATTTTTCTCCCATCGATTTCGCGCTGTTCGCGCGCGCCTGCGGCGGCCAGGGATTCAGGCTCTCCGATCCGGAACAGGCCGGCCGCACCATCGAGCAGGCGCTGCGAACCCCCGGGCCGGTCATCGTCGATTGCATCGTCGATCCTTACGAGCCGCCGCTGCCGGCGAAAATCACCGCGCGGCAGGCGCGGAAATTCGCCGAATCGCTGCTGAAAGGCGAGCCGAACCGGATGCGCATCCTCGAAAGCGTCGGCAAGGACAAGATTCGCGAAATGATCTGATCGAATGCCAGCCGTCGCCATCGCGCGCACCCGGGAGCGGCATCGTTCGCCGGAAAGCGTGCTGTCGTTGGTGAACGATGCAATCGAAAAGATCGGCGGGATCGCGTCCTTCATCAAGCCGGGGCAAACGGTTCTGATCAAACCCGATCAGAGCGTGCCCGCGCCCGCTGAAACGGGCTCAACCACGGACCCCCTGATGATCGGCGCGCTGATTCGGCTGGCGCGAATCGCCGGAGCATCACGAATTCAGGTCGCCGGATCGAGCGAGGGTTGCCTGGACGCGTTCCGCTGCATGCGCGAAACCGGACTTGCCGCGATCGCCGAACGTGAGGGCGCCCAAATAATCGATCTGAGCCGCAATGCGACGCGCCAAATCGACGTGCCCGGCGCAAGCGCGCCGCGGCGCGCCGCGCTGCCGGTTGCCTTGATTGAATCCGACGTGATGATCGCCGCGCCGAAAGCCAAAACCCACCCGTTCGATCAGATCGCCGGAACGATTCAACTTTGGTCCGGCTTGGTAAGCCCAAATTGGCGCGCCGCGCACCAGATGGAGGATATGGTCGGCTCCTATGCCGATCTCATGACAATAATTCGGCCGGATTTGTGCGTAACGGACGCGCTGATCTGCGGCGAGGGCGACGGCCCGGGGGCGCATGTGCCGCACTGGTGCGGCTGCGTCTTGGCATCGACGGATCCGGTAGCCATGGATGTATCGATCGCGTTACTGCTCGGCTGCGATCCACGATCGCTTCGCTTTGCCGCCGCCGGCGAGCAACAGGGTGTGGGTAGCCGCGCGCCGATTGTGTGGCTGGGAACGGGCATCGAGCAGGTCGCGTTTCACTCCTGGAAAAGCCATCCAGACTTTCAGCACCTGCCAATAAACGTATTGGTTGGAAAACATGTAACAATGGCTGGCACGATCGGGCGAACCAGAAACGCACTCGATATCCTGCTACGCCGCGGTGAGTTGGAGCGAATCTTATGCTCCGGGCGCACACCGACGGTGATGATCGGAGATATTGAAGATCCACAGTTTGAACGACACCTGAATCAGGGGCCATATCTTGTGCTTGATGACGCGGCGCGGCCGGTTTATAAAAACAATCCCAGCGTGTTGTTTATTGGCGGCCACCCAATCCAGCGCGATCTGTTACCCGATCTCTTGAAATGGCTAAATGCCGATAAACGTGACAAAAAACTGCGGCCCGCCGCAAAGTGGGCTGCCATGGCGATCGGGGCGGCGCTTGCGTTGCGCGCGCTTTCGCGATCGTGAATCTACGGGTGCGGATAAATGGAGCTGGCGACGCCGCCTTGCGTGTAAATATAAATCAACAAACTAATCGCGAACAGTAAAACGGCTGTAATGGTTCGTACGGCCCATTTAGCCGGAAAATATACCTTCCTCCTCATTCGCCAGCTAGTTAGATCCATCGCTGCTGTTGCGGTTTCACGAACTGCCCCGCCAAAAAAAAACTTTTGAAACAGAAAACCAGTATCGAAGTCTCATAGGTACTCACCAAAAAAAGTGCAAGAAGGACGGACTATGTTGTTCATAGTCTTTTGCCGGCTGACGGATTCAAACAAAGCGCCATTTGAGAACCTATTTGCCTGAACCATTCCATCCCATCGCCGGCACCATCTTTAAACTCGGCTTGGCAGGTGCGGCTGCTCTCAGCGCGGCGGCGTTATGGATCGGGTATCAAATTGTACGCTCGCCGTATGAAATGAGGCAAAAGTCTCCGCGCGAACAACCCGTCCCTTTCAGTCATGAGCATCATGCCGGCGGCCTTGGTCTGGATTGCCGGTATTGCCATGTTTCGGTAGAAGTGTCATCTTACGCGGATATCCCTCCCACCGAAATCTGCATGCATTGTCATTCGCAAATGTGGACGACCGCTCCAGACCTGGCGCCCGTTCGCGAAAGTTATACCACCGGCCGCTCCATTCAGTGGACCAAAGTGTACGAGCTTCCGGAGTACGTCTATTTCAATCACAGTATTCACATTCACAAAGGAATCGGATGCACGACGTGTCATGGACGAGTTGACCGCATGCCACTGACATGGCAAGATCCGCCCCTGACCATGGCATGGTGTTTAGATTGCCACAAAAATCCGGAGCAGTACGTTCGCCCGCGCTCAGAGGTGTTCAGTATGAGTTACTCCCCGCCGACCAATCAGTTGAAGTTAGGAACGCAACTGGTACAAGAGTACCAAATCGAGCGGCGAACCAGTTGCACGGTTTGTCATCGATGAGCGAGCTTATCACGATCGGCGAAAACCCGGTTGAAGCCTCCCGGCGGCGGTTTCTGGAGCTCATGGGAGCTTCCATCGCGCTTGCTACGGGAGCGGGATGCACGCGTCCGCCGACCGAATTTGTGATGCCTTATGTAACACCCCCCGAGCAGGCGATTCCAGGCGTCGCCCGCTACTATGCAACCGCGGCGGTAACAAATGGAATTGCAGAAGGAGTAATCGCGGAAACCCACTTAGGCCGGCCGACAAAAATCGAGGGCAATCCTCGTCATCCCGCAAGCCTTGGGGCAACAAGCGTGTTATCGCAAGCCTCCATACTCGATTTGTATGATCCGTTTCGTGCAAAAGAAGTTACCAAAAACAATGAAACAGCATCCTGGGATCAGTTCACTGTGGAGTTACATGCTGCTCTTGAGCCCATCCGAAAAGCCAATGGACGTGGACTAAGTCTGCTAACGGAAACCGTCGTGTCTCCAACGCTAGGCTGGCAATTGCAACGCGTTCTCGAGCAGTTCCCAGAAGCTCGCTGGCATCAGTATGACCCAGCCGGCCCGCACTCCTCGCGAAAAGGCTCCCTAAACGCGTTCGGACGATACGTCAACACATATTATCGCCTCGACCAGGCAAATGTAATGTTATCGCTCGATTCGGACTTTTTTACATACGGGCCAGCAAGCACGCGCTACGCACATGACTACGCGTTCGGCCGTAAAGTGCGTGGGTCGAATACGCAAATGAACCGCCTATATGTCGCGGAAAGCACGCTGACCTCAACGGGCGGCAAAGCGGATCACAGGTTACAGCTCAAGTATTCAGATATCGGACGGTTCGGCGTGGAGTTGGCGGCTGCAATCGGCGTCCCCGGCGTTGCCGCAGTCAGTTCACCGCGATTCGAACGCATCATTGGCCCGCTTTCGCAGGACCTTCTTGCCAATCGCGGGCGATCCGCGATCTTGGTTGGTGAAAATCAGCCGCCTGCTCTTCACGCCCTGGTGCATGCCATGAATGCAGCATTGGGCAACGCTGGCCACGCTGTCGCTTATACCGAAGCGCTGGAAACCCGCCCGGAAAACCAAATCGAATCCCTCAAAACGCTCGTTGCGGAAATGAACGCCGGGACCGTAAAAATATTACTGATTATAAATGGAAACCCGGCATATAATGCCCCAAACGACCTCGGGTTCAGCGATGCGCTGGCTAGAGTGCAAACGTCGATCCATTTCGGACTGTATCACGACGAAACATCGCAGCATACAGTGTGGAGCCTTCCGGCAAGTCACTTTTATGAATCCTGGAGCGATGCGCGAGCCTTTGATGGAACGGTCACAATACTTCAGCCTTTGATCGAACGCCTTTATGACTCGCGCTCCGAAGTGGAGTTGTTAGATTTGCTGGTCGAAATGCCTAATCGCGCAAGCCGCACGATTGTTCGAAGTTATTGGCAGCAGCAGGCGGGCGCATATGACTTCGAAACATGGTGGCGAAAAGCCGTCGGCGAGGGCATGATTCCTGCATCTTCCCTTCCGGAAAGCCAGCCGGCGCTTCAGCCAATTGACGTTGGGTCGCTGCTCGCCAGCGACTCGGGCATCGAACTGACGTTTAGGGCAAATCCGTATTTATATGACGGCCGTTACGCCGGTAACGCATGGCTTCAAGAACTGCCGCGACATATTACGAAACTTACCTGGGATAATGCAATACACGTAAGTGCGCGAACCGCGGAGCGGCATGGTTTGCGGCACCAGCAAATCGCGCGTATAAAGGTCGGCACTCAGTATGTTGAGGGCGCCGTATGGCTTTCGCCCGGCCAGCCGGACGACTCAATCATGGTTGAGTTCGGGTACGGCCGCAGCCGCGCCGGCCCGATCGGAACCGGAATCGGTTTCGATGCTTATCGAATTCGTACGACGACGGGGTTGTGGCACGTCCCGAATATCGAGGTTAGCAACACCGGTGCAACCTATCCCCTGGCGACGACGCAAATGAATAAATCGCAGCATGGTCGCGATCTCGTCGTATCTCAGCCGATCACGACATATCAGCGCGACCCTCGGTTTGCGCAAAAAGCGCATCCGCAGCCGAGCTATAATGACACGCTGTATCCGCACTGGGAGTACCCGCATTATAACTGGGGCATGGCGATTGACCTCACGGCGTGCGTTAACTGTCAGGCCTGCGTCATCGCCTGTCAGGCAGAAAACAATATTCCAGTGGTCGGAAAGCAGCAAGTGTTATTTAATCGCTGGATGCACTGGCTGCGTGTCGATGTTTACTACGAAGGAGATTGGAGTGAGCCATCGGCCCGATTTGCTCCGATTCCCTGCATGCATTGTGAGAACGCTCCCTGCGAGGTGGTATGTCCCGTTCAGGCAACGGTTCATAGCTCGGATGGGTTAAATGAAATGATTTATAACCGCTGCGTCGGCACACGTTTCTGTTCTAATAATTGCCCTTACAAGGTGCGGCGCTTTAATTTTCTGTTATATGCAGACTGGTTTACGGATCAACTAAAAATGCAGCGCAATCCTGACGTGACCGTTCGCAGCCGCGGTGTCATCGAAAAATGTACTTACTGCGTGCAGCGAATTCGGGAAGCGGAGATACGGGCGCAAATGGAAAATAGAAAGATTCAGGCGAACGAAGTGAAAACCGCCTGCCAGCAAGTGTGTCCCACGGCGGCGATTGTATTCGGCAACATAAACGATTCCGCGAGTGAAGTATCACGGATGAAAGCTGAGCCGCTCAATTACGGAATGCTCACTGAATTGAATACTCGCCCGCATACAACATACCTGGCCGAATTACGAAATCCGAACCCTGCGATAACTAACTATGCCGATTGACGAAAAAGAACGATTGCAGGCTCGAATCCGGCGAATTGGCGCCGGCGATGTCGTGCTGGTTCGTCCCGGCGTGACCTCAGAGTCGTTGACCAGCCATATCGCTGGCGTCATATTGCAACCGAATGTGCCGCTTTTTTGGCTGACGATGTTCGGCATCGGTATCATCGCTTTGTGCATGTTTGTGATTGCCGTAGCAATTCTGCTGGATGTCGGGATCGGCGAATTGGGTACGAACATTCCGGTCGGGTGGGCGTTTCCGATCGCAAACTACGTGTGGTGGATTGAAATTGCGGTTGGAGGATCGCTGCTGTCATCCATCCTGCACCTTACGAACCAGAAATGGAGAAATTCCATCAATCGCATCGCTGAAGCTGTCACTCTTGCCGGAATAATGTGCGCGAGCCTATATCCGGTTCTCCATCTCGGCCGCGCGTGGATATTTTATTGGACGCTACCGTATCCAAATACTTTGACGATTCAGCCAAACTTCAGAAGTCCGTTGATTTGGGATGTTTTCGGAATCTTTACGTACGCCGCCGCTTCGGTGCTGTTTTGGTATCTCGATATGATTCCCGACCTGGCTGCTGTTCGCGATCGGGCCGAAAATCGGATCGCCTACCTGATCTTCGGAGTGTTGGCTCTCGGCTGGCAGGGATCATCGAAACAGTGGCGAATGCAGGAAAAGGGCAGCCTGCTTCTTGCCGGCATACTCACGCCGCTGGTATTCACGGTCCACACTGTAGTTAGTTTCGATTTTGCAATCGCGCTGGTGCCGGGATGGCACTCCACAATCTTTCCGCCTTACTTCGTTGACGGAGCGATCCTGGCTGGCATCAGCATGGTGTCAATGATCACAATCGCTCTTCGTTCGGCATTCAGCTTCGAAAACATTATTACCGATCAGCACTTAAACAATCTCGGTAAAATCATTTTAACGACTTCAGTTTTTCTTTTTTACATTTATTGCTTCGATAGCTTTACCAATTGGTACGGCGGAAATCCATACGAACAGTACACTGATCGGTTTCGCGTCTTCGGCAACTACGCGTGGGTGTTTTGGACGTTCGTTGCGTTCGGAATCGCGGCGCCGCAGTTGCTATGGTGGAAACGCAATCGCACAGACCCCCGCGCACTGTTCGTGATCTCGCTTCTTGTGGTCATCGGTATGTGGGAGGAACGCTACATGCTGATGGTGGTTAGCCTCAGCCATGACTTTATGCCGTCGGCCTGGGCGAACTTTGCGGCCACTGCCGAAGATAACGCGCTTCTTTACGGGTCGTGCGGATTGTTTCTCGCCATGGTGTTCCTACTGGTAAGACTTTTTCCGATGGTGCCGCTTCATTCGGTTCGCCAGTTGTTGCCGCATGCGCAAAATGGAGGTGCAATCGAATGACTCGGCCGCGCCCATATGGAATGGCCGCGGAGTTCGACGATGCCGGTGCTCTCGTTCGCGCGGTTCGAAAAGCGCGCGCGGCCGGCTATCGCAGGTTCGAAACGTACTCTCCACATCCGATTGAAGAAATCGATCAAGTCATGCAGCACTGGGACATGATCGCGCCGATCGGCTTCGTTTCAGCGCTGACCGGCGGCGTAATTGGATTTTATATGCAGTATTTTATCGCTGCCGATGTCTATCCGACCAATATTGGCGGCCGCCCGCTAAACAGTTGGCAGGCGTTTGTCGTGATCACTTTTGCGCTGACGGTGCTTTTCGGCCTGATTGCCGTATTTGGCGCCACCGTGTTTTTTCAGGGAATGCCATCTCTGTATCATCCATTGTTTAAAATTCCATCTTTTCGCCGGGCGTCGTCCAACGGCTACTTTCTTTGTATCGAGTCATGGGACGAGCAGTTTCAACCGATCGACACGTCGCGTTTTCTGCAATCACTGTACCCAATCAACGTGTGGGAGGTAGACTATGAATAAAGCGAGCTACCTTCTCACGTCTGTTCTTGCCTGTGTGGGATGCCGGCAGGACATGCAGATTCAGCCGAAGTATCCGCCGCTGGTTCCAAGCTCATTTTTCGCCGACGGAAGGTCCGCGCGACCAATTCCGGAAGATACCATTGCTGTAGATAACGCAATGTTACTTTCGGAAAAAACCACAACTGACAACGCTTTTCTGACAACAATTCCGCTGCCAATCACACGCGAGCTGTTGGAGCGTGGCAGGGACCGGTTCGACATATACTGTGCCCCCTGTCATGGTCGAAGTGGAAGCGGCGAAGGGCGAATCGCCAGCCGCGGATTTTTGAAACCGGCGGATTTAAATAGTAATCGCGTGCGCAACGCGCCCGCAGGATACTTGTATGAAGTCATCGTCAATGGATACGGAGCTATGGATGAGTACGCGTACCAGATAAAGAACGCTCGTGACCGCTGGGCGATCGTAGCGTACATTCGCGCCTTGGAACTAAGTCGACGCGCGACGCTCGACGACGTCCCCCCACAGGAGCGGTCACAATTAGAGGCGCAGCCATGACACCGGCACTACCCCCCGGCCTCCCTCTACGGCTTGAATGTCGGAGCATTCAAAGACGCAGCATGTTAATTGGTGCCCCATTTCTCGCGGCGTCCGCCGGCGCGGCCTTTTTCGCGCCAACCGACTTCTTTCATGCTTACCTGATCGGCTATCTGCTTTGGCTGGGAGTAACTCTTGGCGCAATGGCGCTCCTGATGCTCCAGTATCTTACAGGCGGCGCGTGGGGACTAATCACTCGCCGCGTTTTTGAGGCCGCCAGCCGAACCCTGCCGTTGTTTGTGATTTTATTTATTCCCTTTGTGTTTGGTTTAGCCGATCTCTATGACTGGGCTATTTCCGATATTACTCGCCGCGATCCAATTGTGCAACATCGAAGCGCTTATATGAACCCGGCGTTTTTTATCGGCCGCAGCGGCATTTATTTCGCGTTATGGATAGCGCTCGCATTCTTTCTTAATCGATGGTCGATACGGCAGGATAAAGGCAACGAACTGGCTTTACAGAGCCGTTTGGCCAAATTCAGCGCGGCCGGGGTGATTATTTATCTCTTTACGATAAGCTTCGCTTCGGTCGATTGGGCTGAGTCGCTGGAAACGAACTGGGCGTCAAGTATTTGGGGATTTTTGTTCATTTCCGCCGAAGGAGTGGTGGCCCTCAGTTTTACAATTATTGTGCTTGCATATTTGAAAACACGTGAACCCATGTCCCGGATTCTTAAGCCGGATCACTTTCACGATCTCGGCAAGATGTTGTTTGCCAACATTATGCTGTGGGCATATTTGTGTTTTGTGCAGTATTTAATCGTGTGGTCGGAAAATCTTACGAATGAAATTTCATATTATCGGACGCGAACCGGAACCTCGTGGGGATGGCTCGGGTTATGCCTTATCGTTGTCGAGTTCGCGATTCCGGCAGTGCTGCTTCTAAGCCGTTTTTTGAAACGAAATGCGTATCTATTAGGCGCCGTCGCGGCCGTCGTGTTTATTATGCAATATATGTATTTGGTATGGATTGTCCTTCCAAGTTATTACAAAAACGGTTTTGGATTTAACTGGATGGATATCGTGACTCCGATGGGAGTAGGCGGCGTCTGGTTATGGGTATTCCTGCGAGAGCTGTCTTGGCTACCGCTGCTACCAATGAATGCGCCCGGCCTAAAAGAAGCGTTTGCCCATGAAACAAGGTAAATCCATTCCGGGCGAAAAGCTCACCGTATACCTCGGCGAAATGGCCGGACTGATGCGGGCGGCGGGAGAAATGGCTGCGGAAGTTAGAGCGCCACACGATCCAATCGATCCCAGCACCTTCGCTGAATCTCGTGACGTAAATGCAAAGTGGGTCGTGATCGTTGGGAGTGGCCTTTTGCTGTTGCTGTGGGCCATTGTAGTGTCGATTTCGCTTTTCTTTGTATATTTGAAATATGACCGCACCGGCGGCCGAAGCCCGTCAGCAGTTCTGAGCTACATTCCACCCCAACCGCCTTTGCCGCGAAACGAAAGTAATTCAATTGAGGAAATGAATGCATTTCGCGCCCGCGAAGAATATATACTTACTCATTATTCGTGGATCGATAAAAAAGCCGGAGTTGTGTCCATACCGATAGATCGGGCAATCGCTTTGCTGGCGCAGCGTGGCATTCCGCGCGGGAGCACACATAGCGGCGAATATGTTCACCCCCACGCCGGCTCGATGCGAACCGGCGCCCGAGGTTCACCATGAAAGTCGTTTGGATATTTAGTATCGTTGTCGCCGCTGGTCAAAGTAGCCCGCCCGTGCCGAGCTACTTAGATCTCGTCGGAATCTCGCAAAAGTTCAACGCGCCGCTTCCGCTTGAAACCGAGTTTCGGGACGAATTCGGTCAGCCACTACGGCTCGGCGATCTTTTCGGGCGCCGGCCGGTGATTCTTACCCTGGTATACTACACCTGCCCGGGTTTGTGCGATCAGATTTTACACGGTGTCGCCAGCGGGCTGTCTCCGCTCGCCCTCACAGCAGGCCGTGACTTCGACGTCATCGCGATCAGTATTAATCCACAAGAAAGTCCGGCGGACGGCGCGAAGAAGCATCGGGAGATCGTCCAGTTCTATTCGCGTCGGGCATTTTCTCCAGGATGGCACTTCCTGACAGGCAGCGAAGCATCTGTTCGCGAGGTCGCCGACGCCGTGGGATTTCGATATCGATACGATTCTGCGTCTAAGATGTATTTCCACCCTGCCGCAATTATGGTCGCTACGCCGGAGGGCCGGCTGGCGCGTTACTTATACGGAGTCGAGTTTAAGCCTAACGATCTAAAACTTGCGCTGGTTGACGCGTCTCATAATCGAATCGGCTCGCCCGTGGAGCAGATTCTGCTGTATTGCTATCATTACGACCCGCTTAAGGGAAAGTATACAACGACGGTATTGAATGTGCTCCGCGCGGCGGCCGTCCTGTTCCTTATCGTTGTGGCAACCAGTCTTGCGCTGCTTTGGCGCTTCGATCTAAAATTCCAGCGGCGCTTTCGGGAAATGCAGCGCTTGTGAACTCACTCGATGTACTTCCGGCGACCGCGTCCACTTATGCTAACGAGTTGAACTCGTTTTTCTGGGTTATGGTCGCGCTGTGTGGTGTCGTTGCAATCGCAATAGCCGTTTTCATTGTTCACTGCGCCGTAAAGTACCGCAGGCGCGATCCTGACGAGTTACCCGATCAAATCCAGGGCAGCAACACGCTCGAATGGAGCTGGACGAGTGTTACGGCGATCATTTTCCTCGGTATGTTCGGCTGGGGCGCGAAGACTTATTTCGATGCTGAACAGCCTCCGCCTGACACATTGAATGTGTGGGTTGTCGGCAAGCAATGGATGTGGAAAGTGGAGCATTCTAACGGAATTCGCGAAATCGACACACTGCACGTGCCCGTGGATCGCTCCGTTCGCCTGACAATGATTTCCGAGGATGTAATCCATGACTTTTTTGTTCCGGCGTTTCGTGTTAAGCAGGATGTTCTTCCGCAGCGTTACGTGACCCTGTGGTTTAAGGCCACGAAGCCAGGCAAGTATCACTTACTGTGCGCCGAATACTGCGGCGCGAAACATTCGGGCATGATCGGATGGGTTTATGCGATGGAGTCGCACGATTATCAGCGATGGGTGCAAGAAAGTGGCGCCGAAGGATCGCTCGCATCAACCGGTGAAAAATGGTTCCATCAGTTCGGGTGCGCGAACTGCCACCGGTTCAGCGGACATGGTCCCGGACCCGACTTACGCGGGCTGTATGGAACTTCTGTGACACTCGATACCGGAGTCACACGCATTGCCGACGAGGCATACATTCGCGATTGCATAGTCGGCAATAAAGGCGGCGCTGTTTTCGGTTTTAAGGGAATTATGCCAAACTTTACCGGCCAGGTCAGTGAGGAGCAATTGATAGCGCTCGTCGCCTATATCAAATCCATTGGCCGACAGTTCGGGACGGAACTCGACTCCGAGCCCGGCACAACGCTTGAGTCGCAAGGTGTACATTCCGGCATTGTCACGCCCGGAATCACTTCAAACGCCGGATCGAAACCGGGTGTCAGATGATTTCGAAAATCAGAATCGCCGAAGCGCCGAACTATCTCACGGAAGAGCAGGGAATTCGTTCCTGGCTGCTCACGACGGATCATAAACGGATCTGCCTGCTTTATATCGCCGCGATCACGTTTTTTTTCGTTCTCGGAGGAATCGCCGCCTTGCTGATCCGCCTGGAGTTGTTGACTCCCGTGACTGATTTGGTTTCGCCTGAGACGTATAACAAGCTCTTCTCGGAACACGGAATCATCATGGTGTGGCTGTTTCTCATTCCGTCCATTCCGGCAACGCTCGGAAATTTTTTGATTCCGGAGATGATCGGAGCCAAAGATGTTGCTTTTCCGAAGCTAAACCTCGCGAGCTGGTACGTCTTCATGATCGGCGGCTTACTGATCATGTATGGCATCGCTCGCGGCGGCATTGATACGGGTTGGACCTTTTATACTCCTTTCAGTACGATTTATTCGACTACCGAGGTCGCCGTAACTGGGGTGGGAATTTTCATTGTCGGATTCTCATCCATTATGACCGGCGTTAACTTTATTGTCACCATTCACCGGCTTCGTGCTCCGGGAATGACTTGGTTTCGCATGCCGCTTTTTTTGTGGTCGCTTTATTCTACTAGTGTCGTGATGGTATTGGCGACCCCGGTTTTGGCGATTGCTCTCCTGATGATCATCTGGGAGCGAGTGTTTCAGGTGGGTATTTTCAGCCCGGAGTTAGGAGGGGACCCCGTTCTGTTTCAGCATTTGTTTTGGTTTTACTCGCATCCGGCCGTTTATATTATGGTCCTCCCGAGCATGGGTGTGGTCAGCGAAATCGTCGCCGCTTTTTCGCGAAAAGCTGTTTTCGGATATGTATTCGTTGCATTTTCGAGCGTCGCGATCGCGGTCCTTGGCTTTTTGGTCTGGGGACACCACATGTTCGTGGCTGGTGAAAGCGTTTACTCCGCGCTGGCGTTTTCGGTACTCAGCTATCTCGTCGCGGTGCCATCCGCGATCAAGGTATTTAACTGGAGCGCCACCTTATACAAGGGATCCGTGAGTCTGGACACGCCGATGCTATACGCTCTCGGCTTTATCGGCCTCTTTACCATCGGCGGAATGACCGGACTATTTGTCGCGGCCCTGGGAATTGACGTGCACGTAACGGACACTTACTTCGTCATCGCTCATTTTCATTACATTATGGTCGGCGGAGCGGTTATGGGATACCTCGGCGGGTTGCACTATTGGTGGCCCAAGATCAGCGGCAGAATGTATCCCGAACGCCTGGCGAAAGCGGCCGCGCTCATCGTTTTTCTCGGCTTTAACCTGACGTTTTTTCCGCAATTCGTCCTCGGTTGGCTGGGAATGCCTCGCAGGTATGCTGCGTATCCTCCCGAATGGCAGTGGCTGCACATCCTTTCGACCGCGGGCGCCACAATTCTCGCGGTAGGTTACCTTATGCCACTTCTTTATCTTACGTGGGCATGGAAGCGAGGGCCCTTGGCTGGCCACAACCCCTGGCGAGCTACCGGACTCGAATGGCAAATTTCCTCCCCACCGCCGAAGCATAACTTCGAAACCACCCCGATCGTGACTCACAAGGCATACGATTACGCCGGTATGAAAGAGGAGCTCGGGCTTGTCTAAAGCGGAAGCGCTGGCTCTACGCGAGCCTTTCAGCACACCTCAACATCAGCGCGACACCGCCATGCTCGGTATGTGGGTATTCATCGCAACGGAAGTTCTGTTTTTCGGCGGCCTATTCGTCGCCTTCGCGGTTTACCGTATGTACTATACGCAGGGATTTCTCGAAGGCAGCCGCGGCATGACTCTCGTCATCGGGACAATAAATTCAGCCGTACTCATCGCCAGTACATTCACCATGAGTCTGGCGATTCACGCGATTCAGCACAATAAGCAGTTGCGATGTTACCTTCTTTTGTTGATAACCGCGCTGATTGGATTGGTCTTCCTGGCGCTCAAATTCACCGAATATTTCATCCATTATCAGGAGCATAAAGTTCCGGGGATCTGGTTCGAATCGCATGATCCACAGGCCGGGCCGGAGCAGCTCTTTTATATTTTTTATTTCGCCATGACCGGCTTGCACGCCATCCATCTTTCGATCGGCTGTGGCCTTGTGACTACGATGGCGGTGCGGACCGCTCTCGGGCGCTTCAACGGGAATTACCACACCGCCATCGACGTGACCGGATTATATTGGCACTTCGTCGATATCATCTGGGGATTTCTGTACGCGATTTTCTATATTCCGGGGTTTCGCTGAGCTATGGAATTACCTGATCTTACCTTCAGAACGTATCTGCTCACATTCCTCTCACTGCTGTGTTTGCTGGGCCTGAACGTCGGTCTGGCCTTCATCCACATGGGATGGGTGAATATGTTCGTCGCCGTGATGATCGCCGCCATGCAGGCCGCAATCATCGCGCTGTTTTTGATGCACGGACTTTTCGAACGCGCCATCATCCGCCTGGTTATGGGCGGAGCGCTTCTTTGGTTTCTCATTCTGGTCACTTTGACCATGACCGATTATATTACTCGCAACTGGCTTCCCATCGCCGGGAAATGAGGTAACTATGAGAGAAAACGGCGAGATTTCCACTTCGAGCGCGAGCGCCGCGCGCAGCTTCGGCCAGATCGCCAGCGCCATCATTCACGACTTTCAGGATTTTTTCATCGCCGAAGCAAAACTCGCCGCGGCCGAACTAAAAGATAAAGTTCGAAAGTACGCCAGGGCTGGCGGAATGCTGGCGGTCGCCGGCCTCTTCGGATTTTTCGCCTTCGCCTGCCTCACCACGACGTTTATCGTCGCGCTCGCCATCGTGTTGCCGTTGTGGCTTTCCGCGCTTATCATCGCGGTGCTGTTCGGTTTTATCGCCGGAGGCGCGTTCCTCCTCGGGCGGATGGCCCTGGAACGCATCGATCCGCTCCCCCGCCGCGCTCTGCAATTGTTCAGAGAAATGATGGAACGTATCGCGAGCCGGTCTCAATAACGTCGCGTTATTTGCCGTTCTTCGCCTTCAACTGCTCGGCCCGCGCCTTTTCGTTGGTCGCAAACTTCTGCACCACCGGATTCAGATTGGGCGTCGCCAGCACTTTGTTAAGTTCGGCGATCCCGTCGTCGTATTTGCCCATCTCATCGTAGGCGGTCGCCAGGCGGACCATCGTCGAAGGATCGGGCGTCGCGCTGTTGTCCACCGCCGTCTTGAATTCATTCGCCGCGACGTCGTATTTCTTCTGCACCATCGCGATCAGGCCGAGGTTGCTGTGCGCCTGCGCCGTCGCATCTTTCTTGTACGCCTCCCATTTGTCGTCGGGCAGATTCGGATTCGGCTTCGGAGCCGTCTGGATAATGTTCAGCGCGTCGTTTGAAAGTTTGGTCGCGCGCGCAAGTTTTTCGTCCTTGTCCAGATCGTTTTCGCGCGTGCCCCGGGCCAGTTCGCCGGAAACCACCAGCATCGCGTCGAAATTTTTCGGATCGGCCTCGATCGCATCATTGCCGTAAGCGATCGCTTTGGCGGAATCGCCCATGCGCTGCGCGGCGTCGGCGGCCAGGTAAAGCGCCGTCGATTTCAATTGCGAATCGGCGAAGCTGGTGACGAAATTATCCACCGCTTTGATGCGATCCTGCGCCGTGGTGGCGTTTTGAATCGCCATGAACGCATCGTATTCTTTCTTCGAAACTTTTTTCTGCGCCGTCGCCAATCCAGCGACCATTAAAAATCCGGCCAGGCAGGCCGCTAATTTGGTCCTCATCGTTCCCGCTCCTTATTTTTTGGTGAAAGCTTCCTTTAATCCTTTTTCCGCCGCCTGGCGAACCGTATCCGGCGCGCCCTCCACGGCCAACGCTTGTTTATAAAATTCCTGCGCCTGTTCGCGATCGCTTTGCGAATCCGCCAGCCGCGCCAGATACAGTAGACTCCACGACCGCGTCGCCGGATCGGGCTGAAGCTCCAGAACCTTGCGGAACAGACGATCGCCCAGCTCCGGATCGCGCTCCAGCACCGCAATGCGCGCCAAACCATAATACGCCTTTGCGTGCAGCGGCGGGTCCGCCGTCTCCTGAAGCGCATCCAGATAGCCTTGCTTGGCCCGCGGCAGATCGCGATTCAGGTAGGCTCGCTCGGCGTCATCCAGGGTCTTGGCAACTCCGGTCGGCGCGGGGGGCGCGGCTTCGCACGTCACTTTACGAACCCGCTCCGGCGCCTTCTCATAAAAATCGATGTGATCCAGGCGCTTCTCTTCCCGCGCCATGTCGATGCCCTTGATCAGCTCCGGAAAGAACAGGCGCATCGCCGTCTCCTGCGATTCATAAACCGCCAGCAGTTCGGCGAGCGCCGGCGTGAGCACGTAGCCTTCGCGCAGCGCCTGATCGATCAGCGCCGGCTTTTTATCCATGCGCGCTTCGATCGCCTTCACCATGCAGGCCGTCGTCAGAAGAACAAAATCGGATTTGTACTGCTGCTCCAGAATCGGCGAACCAAGCGCGTAATCGCCGACCGCGTGTTTACTCTTCACGACCGAGGAGTATTTCAGGCTCAGCGGATCGATCAGATAAAGCAGATACGCGTGGCGAATCTCCTCAATCGGCAGATCGGCCGGATCAGGACTGGCCGGCGTCACCACGACGTAAAAATCGTCGCCGTAATTTCGAATCTGCACCTGGTTCGGCGCCCCGAGCAGATCCAGGTATACGACAAAGCGACGCCCCAGATATCCCGCCGTATCGTTTCGCAGGTACGCGTTCACTTCGAGCACCGCGCGCGCCACCCCCGGCTGAAGCTGGCCCAGCGCCTGTTCGTAGGCCGGCTCAACGCGCTTCCAAAGCTCCTCCAGCTTGGCTTCGCGATAGAACGCAATCAGCAGCGGTGTGAATCCGTCAAGCGCCGCCACGTCCGGAGGCAGCGATTCGACCGGATAACGATACGAAAAATCCGGCGGCGGATTGATGCTCAGCGCGTAGGAAACATACTGCGTCAGCTCATCGGCTTTCTTATCCGGCCGGTGCTCGCGAAGGAAACGTTCCAGCGGCTCGACGCTCTTCAGCTTCTGCGTCCTGAAATAATTCCGGATCTGGGCGCGCAGCGGCGACGTTTTTTCCACGCATTCCGTCCCCTGCTCGAAGCCCGCCACGTTGATGGCGGTCATCACGTCGAACATCGCTTCGCTTGCCTCCAGTTGGTTGGCAGCTTCCACCCGGTTGGCTTGCGCGGGTTTCTGTTGCGCCGGCATCGCGAGCGCGACTGCGAAAAGCGAAATCAGGACGCGGCCCACCAGAACCTCGCTATTCCCCCAGTATATCGAGCGCGCCTTGTAGTTCGCTTCTGGCGTGCGGATCCGCCGAATGGGCGATCCCGCGCCGGTAATATTCGCGCGCCTCCTCGATCCGGCCCATTTTTTCAAGCGTCTGCCCGCCGTGAAAATACGCCGCCGAATAAGAAGGCTCCCTTTCGAGAATCGCGGCGAACTCGTCCATCGCCTGCTCGAATTCGCCCGCTTTCACGTATTCCATGGCCAGGCCGTATCGCACGAAAGAATTGTCCGGATTTTGCGCCAGCAGGCTGCGCAAAACGTCGATTCGGGAATTTGCGTCCAAAATGTTAGGATACCGCTGTGGCCTGCCCCTTTTTCGTTCCGGTCGAGCCGCTCGGGCGCCGGCACTGGCGGCACGCGCCGCGCTTCCCCCTGGGCGAAGCGTACCGCGGTGTGTGCCAGGCCGCGGCGGAGCCGTTCACGCCCCCGGAATCCCGGCTCGAGGAAATCTGCAACTGTGGCTACGCGCGCCTCCGCTGCGATCGATTTCCTGCCGGCGCCCCCGACGCTGTGCGATTCTCGTTAATCGCCGAGGACAAGCAGCGGATTCGAATCGTCTACGTTCTGGAGCGCGATCACGCGCCGCATTCCCATGGCGCAATCGAATACTCCAAGGCCGACGCCGGCTTGCCCGGCGCGGCGGGTCGATTGGAGGCCCAGGCGCGGGCCTTCGTCGCCTCTCATCTGCGGCGCGCCGGCCAGCCGGCCCCGGATTCCTCCCGCGCGGAGCTTCCGCCCCGGAGCTAGGATGGTCGTATGGCCGCCGCGCCGGACCGGTACGACTCCCCGATTGTCGACTTGCGTTCCGTCTCCGCGGAAAGTCTGGTGCCCCTGCTCGATGAAGAGATCGCCGCCTGGCGCGACGAGCTCGATTGGGATCTGCGCCCCTCCATTGCCCTCGTTCGCCGCTTCGTGCACATGCAGGCGCTCAGCGGATTCGCGCTGCGCCACGGCCGCGACGTGTTCGGCTACGCCTACTACGTCTGCGAAGAAAGCAAGGGCCTGATCGGCGACCTCTACGTCAAGCGCGAATATCGCACCGTGGAGGCCGAAAACGCTCTGCTTCAGGCCTCGCTCGATGCGCTGTGGCGCACGCCCGGCATCCGCCGCGTCGAAGCGCAGTTGATGATGATCGCCTCGCCGCTCCATCGCTTCGTGCCGCATCCCGGCGTCTTCCAGTCCTTCCCGCGATGCTTCATGGAAGCGCCGCTGGCCGGAGCGGCCCGGCTGCCGGTGAAACAGTTGCCCGGCGTCACCATTCATCGCTGGCACGAATCGCGGCAGGAGGATACCGCGCGCCTGATCGCCGCCGCCTATCGCGGCCACGTCGATAGTTTGATTAACGATCAGTACCGCTCCGTCACCGGAGCCCGCAGATTCCTGATGAACATCGTGCAATATCCCGGTTGCGGAACCTTTTTCCCCCCCGCATCCTACGCCGCCGTGGACGCCTCCTCGGGCGAGCTGCGCGGCATCTCCCTCGCGAGCCTGGTCTCCAACGACGTCGGCCACATCACGCAGATCTGCGCCGCCGTTGCCGAGCGCGGCCGCGGCCTCGGCTATGAGCTGATGCGCCATTCCCTGCTCGCGCTCGCCGCGCACGGCCGCCGCAAGGTGACTTTGACCGTTACCGCCTCCAATGAAAGCGCCATCCGCCTCTACCGCCGGATGGGCTTCACCAGCATCCGCGATTTCGCGGCTTACGTCTGGGATCTGGCGCCCTCAAGCCAGTAGTGACAAACCTCCCACCAATGTTAGCTTAGAACAAGTATTCCCTTATGGCTTGGTTCACGCGACAGAAACCCGGTGTGCAAGGCAGCGCGGATGGAGAAAAGAAGGTCCGGACCGAGGGTTTGTGGCTGAAATGCGAAAGCTGCGGCCAGATCATCTGGAAAAAGGCGCTCGACGAGAATCATCAGGTTTGCCCCAACTGCGAGCACCATTTCCGCCTGGACGCGCGCGCCCGCCTCGCGCTGCTGTTCGATGGCGGCCTTTATACCGAGCACGATTCCGCGCTGGTTTCCACCGATCCGCTGCACTTTGCCGACGCCAAACCCTATACCGAACGGCTGGCGGCGATGCAGCGCGCGACTTCGCTTTCCGACGCGCTGATTTCGGCCTCCGGCACGCTCGAAGGACGCCCGGTGAACATCTGCGCCATGGAGTTGAAATTCATCGGCGGCAGCATGGGCGCCGTGGTCGGCGAAAAAATCACACGGGCCATCGAGCGGTCCATCGCCGATCGGCATCCCATCATCATCGTCTCCGCTTCCGGCGGCGCCAGAATGCAGGAAGGCGCCATCAGCCTGATGCAGCTCGCAAAAATTTCAGCCGCGCTGATGCGGCTGGACGAAGCCGGCGTCCCCTACATTAGCGTGATGACCGATCCGACCACCGGCGGCGTGACCGCAAGCTTCGCCATGCTCGGCGACTTGAATATCGCCGAGCCCGGCGCGCTGATCGGATTCGCCGGCCCCCGCGTCATCGAGCAGACCATCCGCCAGAAGCTTCCCGAAGGTTTTCAGAAAAGCGAGTTCTTGCTGGAGCACGGTTTTTTGGATGCCGTCGTGAAGCGCTCGGAAATGAAAAATTACATCGCCCGCTCGCTCAATTTTTTCTGCGCCTGACGACGCGTCAGGTCTTGAAGCGATCGTCGATTTCCACCTGATAGCCGCTGGCCAGGCGATTGCTTTCATTCGCCATCCCGACCACCGCCATCAATTCCGC
>JAJPHS010000019.1 GCA_021325175.1 Terriglobia bacterium | reverse complement strand
CGCATCATGAGCGACGTCGAAGGCGTGCGCAACCTGATCGGCACCGGCCTGGTGGATTTCGTCGGCGGCCTGATGACCGCGCTGTTCGCGCTGGTGGTGCTGATCCGTATCAGCCCGCTGATGACTGGAATCACGTTCTTTTTCGTGGTGATTTTTTCCTTCGTGATGAAGCAGGCGTTCACCAAAATCCGTCCTATTTTCCGCGAGCGCGGAAAAATCAACGCCGAAGTTACCGGACGGCTTACTGAATCGCTAGGCGGCGTGCGCGTGGTGAAGGGTTATCACGCCGAAGAGAGCGAAGCCCAGGTTTTTTCGGGCGGAGTCGAGCGGCTGCTTCAGAATGTTTTGACATCGCTCACCGCGACCTCGCTGATGAGTCTTTCGGCCACCGTTCTGATGGGCATCGTCGGCGCGATCGTGTGGTTCATCGGCGCGCGGCAGATCTTCAACGGAACCCTGACGCTCGGCGACCTGATGACCTTCATCGCGTTCCTGGCGTTTCTGATCGCGCCGGTGATTCAGGTGGTCAGCATCGGAACGCAGTTGACCGAAGCGCTCGCCGGCCTCGATCGCACCCGCGAAGTTCTGTCGGAAAATCGCGAAACCAGCGATCCGCGCCGCGTCGTGAGCATCGGGCCAATCCAGGGCGAAGTGATTTTTGAAAACGTCGGCTTCTCCTACGATCCTTCAAAGCAGGTCCTTTTCGACGTGAGCTTCCGGTCCGATCCGGGGACCGTCACCGCTCTGGTCGGCCCCTCCGGTTCGGGCAAATCGACCATTATCAGTCTCATCAGCGCTTTCCACACTCCCCACCAGGGCCGGATTCTCGTCGATGGCGTCGATCTTTCGACCGTTCGCCTGGATAGTTATCGAACTCAGCTCGGAGTGGTTCTTCAGGATACGTTTCTGTTCGATGGAACGATTCAGGAAAACATCGCTTTCGCGCGGCCCGGCGCGACCAAGGAAGAGATTCTCGAAGCCTGTCGCATCGCTCGCGTGGACGAATTCGCCGAACATTTCGAAAAGAAGTACGACACCATCGTCGGCGAGCGCGGCGTGAAATTATCCGGAGGACAACGCCAACGCGTCTCGATCGCACGCGCGATCCTCGCCAATCCGCGGATTCTCATTCTCGATGAAGCCACCTCCAGTCTCGACTCCGAATCGGAGGCGCTGATTCAGGAAGGTTTGAAGTACCTGATGAAAGGGCGCACCACGTTTGTCATCGCGCACCGCCTTTCGACCATCCGCCGCGCCGATCAGATCCTGGTGGTCGAGGCCGGCCGCATCGTCGAGCGCGGCACGCATGAGTCGCTTTACGCCCTGGGCGGCCGCTACTGGGATCTGTACACGCGCCAGCACGGAGTCGAATCGAATCTTTTCCTCGCTCCTGGCGAAGGGGACCGGGTGGAAGACAGCGCCAGCGGATCGCCCAAGGAAGCCGCGGCCATCAACGAAACGCTGCGCCTGCTGCGCGGCCGCTAGCAGCCCCTCAGAGGCAAGACGTTACCTCTGAACTCTTGGCCCCGGCCCTCTGGCGAAACTCGACATCGGCGGCGGCGGGACGGGCTGCGGCTCGGGTATGACTTTTTTCGGACGCGAATCGAGCCGCGTCAGAATCATCTCTTCCCTGATGCGGCCAAACTTCGGCGTACCGGGCTGAGCTCCCGTCGCCGCCACCATTTCATCGGTGATCTCAAGCGCCGCCGGCAGATATTTTTGGAAGTAGTTCCGGATGCGATCCTGCACCAGCCGCTGCTCGGAATAAACCATGAGATACAAAACTAGCTCGCCCGGCGCTTTCGATAACACCTGGTAAAGCTGCGAAGGCTTTTGCAATTTCGGGCTGCGCAAATCCTTCTCGAATTTTTTCGCCGCCGTTTCCAGCCTCTGCCAGGCGGCCACTTCGGCTTTGCTCAGATCGGCGGCTTTGATCAGCGCGGACCGCTCCTTCGCGTTCAGCTCCTCCATCAGGATCCCCAGAAACAGCGGCATCGCATTCACGCGATAATCGACCGGCGCCGTCTGCCGCGCCTTTTGCAGCTTCAGGAACGTCGCCAGATTCAACTTGTCGCCTGCGAGCGCGGGCGAATACAGCGTGATCAGCTTTTCCTCCTCCAGCGCGCGCATCACGTCGCCGATCAGCGGCTCGGCCGCGATGTGCCGGAGCTCGGCGCCCAGCGCTTCCGGCGTAATCTTCGCCAGCATCTCGGCTTCCCGCGCGTTTTCGTATTGCAGCCGCGTCCGTTCGTCAATCGCATAGCCGAGGCGCACCTTGAAGCGGATCAGCCGCAGCATCCGCGACGGATCGTCGTAGAACACATAGTTGTGAATCGCCCGCAGCTCCTTCCGCTCGATATCGCCCACGCCGTTGGTCGGATCGATCGGCAAGCCGAGCGACGCACGATTGAGCGACAGCGCAATGGCGTTGATCGTAAAATCCCGCGAGCGCAGATCCTCATGGATCGTCGCGGGCGCGACCTGCGGTTTTCCGCCCGATTTGGCGAACTTCTCCGAATGAGCCATGCCGATCGATGCCGTAACGCCGCCCGGAAATTCCAGCTCCACGCACTTTCGAAGATCGTCCGTGCCGATGACTTTGGCGCCCATTTTCTCGATCGCTTTGCCGAGCTTCAAGGGATTGGCTTCGATCGTAAAATCCAGATCCCGCACCGGAAAGCCGCCGATCATGTCGCGCAGCGCGCCGCCAGTCAAAAACAGGTTCGATCCGGCCGCGGCCGCGAGCTTCTGCATCTCACCCACCACACGGAACTGTTCCGTGCTCAGGTGGCTTTCCAGCATGAACATGTAATCGCTCATTCGATCCCGTCCTCAGATCTCTCACCCCCAGGCGGCTTCTATGCCCGCGGATGATGTTGGTCGACTGTTTCCCGAAGCCGGCGCCGCGCCACATGCGTGTAAACCTGCGTGGTGGAGATGTCGGCGTGCCCGAGCATGACCTGCACGCTGCGCAGATCGGCTCCCCCTTCCACCAGGTGCGTCGCAAAACTGTGCCGCACCACATGCGGCGTTAATTTTCGAAAAATCCCCGCCTGCCGCCCATGCCGCCGGATCAGTTTCCAAAAACCCTGCCGGCTCATGGCTTTCCCCCGCGCCGTAACAAACAGAAACCGGCTTGCCCGGCCCTTCAGTAATGCCGGCCGGCCATTTGCGAGATACTTATCGATCGCCCGCCGCGCCGATTGGCCAAATGGAACCAGCCGCTGTTTGTTCCCTTTGCCGATCACCCGCAGCACGCCCAGATCGCGTTCCACCGACGCCAGCTCGAGCTGGCACAGCTCGCTTGCGCGCAGACCGGTGGCATAGAGCAACTCCAGCATGGCGCGATCGCGCAGTCCGGCCGGCTCATCCTCGGGCGGCGCCTGCAATAGACGATTAATTTCATTTTGATTCAAATATTTAGGCAGCGTGGACCACTGCCGGGGACTGCTGAGAAATTCGGTCGGGTCGCGGTCGATTTCGCCCTCCCGGGTTAAAAATTGGTAAAAATTCCGCAGGGTCGTGATGTGCCGCGCAATCGACCGGGCCGACAATCCCGCGTTGTATAAGGAATCTACATACGCGGAAAGCTGCTCGGCGGACATCTCTTTCGCCGGAACTTTGCTTTCCGCGCTAAATCTTTTTAAATCAATCCGGTAGGATGCAATCGAATTGGCTGCCAACCCCTTTTCCACGCGGCAGAAGCTCAGGAAAGATTCGAACCGCGCCGAATCGCGGGCAAACCCGTTCATTAGAGCTAATGATACAATACTTGCGAAATTGTTTGAAAGGAAATCCTGGAAGAAAGGGCGATAAGTGGCTGGAAGCGCCAATAAAAAGGTCCTCGTGTCCCGTTTCGACCGGGAAACGCTGCGCGGCTTCATGCAATCCCCCGGCGGATTGACGGCGGAACAGATCGAGCTTCTCACGCCCGAAGGCGCGCTCTTGAAAATCCCCTATTCGGAAGCAAAGGTCGTTTGTTTTGTGCGCGATTTCGATGCCGGTGAGACTTGGCGCGAGCATCGCGCCTTCTCCACCCGCCCGAAAACGGCCGGTCTGTGGGTCCGGCTGCGGTTTCGTGATGGCGATTCCCTGGAAGGAGTCCTTCCAAACAACCTGATGCAGATTGAATCCTCGGGCTTCAGCCTCATTCCACCAGACCCGACGTTTCAGAACCAGCGTATTTTCATCCCCAGGACGGCTCTTCAAGACGTTCAGGTACTTGGCGTGATTGGCAGCCCCCTGCGCCGCCGAACCTCCAGGAAGGTCGAAAAGGAGAAGGGCCAGTTGGAGATGTTCGGCGAACCGTAATCTTTTCAAATCTCACCCGAGCCCGGCGTGTCGGGCCGCCTCGCATGTATACTGATGTGAGTTCGATTTTTTCACGTTTAAGGATCGATATGAATCGGTATACGTTTCTCCTTCCTGCTCTCGTTTTTGTCGTAAGCCCCGGATTCCGCGTGGTTCAACATCGGCCCGCGGATCGGCATGCGCCCATCATCATTCGTCACCGCGCCGGCACCTCGACCACCAGCAGCAACTGGAGCGGATACGCCGTAACCGGCGCAAACGGATCCGTCAGCGACGTCCAGGGAACCTGGATGGTTCCGTCTGTTATCTGTCCTTCGTCCGGGAATCAATACGCCGCCTTTTGGGTCGGCATCGATGGCTATGCTTCAAATACGGTCGAGCAGATCGGCACGGAAGCGGATTGCCAGAGCGGCAGCCCGATCTACTACGCGTGGTACGAGTTCTACCCGCATCTTTCCTATTACATCGCGATGGCGATTCATCCCGGCGATATTATGCAGGCGCATGTCTCGGCATCCGGCGGCAACTTTATCGTAACGATCAAGAACGTGACCACGGGCGCAAGTTTTACGACCGGACAGAAGATGGCTAATGCGAAAATGTCCTCTGCGGAGTGGATCGCCGAAGCCCCTTATAGCGGCGGCGTGTTGCCGCTCTCCGATTTCGGCACCGTAAACTTCAGCGGCGTTCAGGCAACGGTTGGAAAAACCACCAGCGGATTGGCCGGATTTAATCAAAACAACGTTTTCGATATCACGATGGACAACCCCGATGGCGCAACGGCGGTTCCGTCGTCGTTCTTGCCTTCCACCTGCCCGCAGACGGGCAGTTGCGCCAGCAATTTCGGAATCACCTATTATCCGCCGGCGTCGTAACGCAACCTGCACGGCGCTCTGCTTTTTGCCGTCTATATACTACGCGCGCGTAAGTTGAATGCGCGAGAATCGCTATAAGGGCCCCGGATCGTGGTCGTTTCCCGTACGCTGATTTTTGCTCTTTCGATTCCTGCCTTCTCTCAGGTAACCGTTCAGGCCGTCACCGATGCCGCCGCTTTCGGCCCGCGCGTCGCTCCCGGCTCGATTGCCACGATTTTTGGAACCAATCTCGCCAACACGAGCGCTCAGGCGTCAGGCTATCCTCTGCCCACCACGCTCGGGGGAACCACCGTCACGGTGGAAGGCATCGCCGCGCCGCTGTTTTACGTCTCGAGCGACACGATCAACTTCCAGGTTCCTTCGGCGACGCCCACCGGATCGGCCACGCTCACGGTGCAGGCTCCCGGCGGGACCAGCGCCGCATTCACCTTCACTGTGCTGCCCCAGGCCCCGGCGATCTTTCAAAGCGGCACGAACCACGCCGTGGCCCAAAACAGCGACGGATCCACCAACAGCGATTCAAATCGCGCCGCCGCCGGGTCCGTGCTGAGGGTTTATTTCACCGGCCAGGGACCGGTCACCAATCCCGTGCCCGACGGGACCGCCGCGCCCAGCTCGCCGCTCTCCAACTCCGCCGCGAACTACGGAGCCACCATCGGGTTGACCGGCGCAACCGTACAATTTCTCGGCTTGGCGCCATCCTACGCCGGCCTCGCCCAGGCCAACATTATCGTCCCGAATCTTGCCACCGGCGATTATCCGCTGGTGATCAACATCGGCGGAATCGTCAGTACATCGGCGATCGTTTCCATTTCCGGCTCGGGATCGTTCACCAGCCCGCTCGCCCTTGCCGGATTTGCGCCGTTTACAAGCGCCAACACGTCGAGCACGGCGCTGCTGAACAATACGGTTTACGTCTGCGGATCGAACCAGATCACCATGGTCGACGTGAGCAATCCCGCGCAGCCCAAAGTCGCCGGATCGTTCGGAAGCGCGCAGTTAAACGGCCAAGGGACGATTTGCGCGGTCAATCCGAACACCAGCCCGCCGATCCTTGTGGACGTGGTGGGCGCTTACGCGCTCAACAGCAACATGGCCTTGGCGGTGTATAGTCTCGCGAAGAATCAATCGCCGGCGTTGCTCACGGTCGCCGCCACGCCGTATCCCTACATCGTCAGCCTTAGCTTCTCCGGCACGGCGGGCTTCGTCAGCACCAGCTACTTCAGTTTCTATACCAGCAGCCTCTCGATTTTCGGCCAGACCGGCGAATTTGCGGCCTTCGATTTCACCAATCCATCCGCGCCGCAGTTCGTCTCTGTCTTATCGCCCAATTCCATCACCGATCAGGAGCTGAAACCCTACTCCGCCGCGATCGATGCCACCGGATTCGCCTATATTGCAAGCAGCACCGGCACGGGCAGCAACACCGGGGGCACGGGCGTAATCGACGTGGTGAGCATCGCCACGCCCTCGGCAATGTATGGAATCGAGCAGGTCCCGGTCAGTCCCGCCGCGATTATCCTCAGCTTCGACGTTTCCGGCAACACGCTGCTGGCGTGTGGAAATACCACGGAAAATCGCAATCCCGGCAATCCGAATTTCGGCTTCACCGGCGACCTCACGCTGACGGTGATGGACATCTCCGCGGTGGAAACACCGTTGATCCTCAATAGTATCCAAACGAATCTTCAAGTAAACGGTACGTTTTATACCGCCGCCTTCAGCAATGGCGTTTTCGCCATCGTCAACAATGCGCCCGTCTCCGATTACGACGGCCCGCCGACACTGATGATCGTCGACGCCCGCACGCCCTCGAATTTGATCCTGTATCCGGTTCAATCGCAGTTCGGTTTCGGGGGAATGGTAGCCACCAGCGGCGGATACCTGCTCGCCGGCAGCGATCTGGGCTTGTATGTGTACAAGCTCCAGCTTTAGCGCGGCAGCCCTCCAGGCGTTATGCGATTCGCAGATTGGCCGCCGCTTTTAAGCCCAAATCCGCAAACTCGCCGCGCCGCAACTTCACGAATCCCGCCGCCGCGATCATCGCTGCGTTGTCCGTCGAAAGCGCCGGACTCGGGAAATAGACCGGATACGGCAAATGCATCTCCGCGGCCGCGCGCCGCAGACCGCTGTTGCACGCCACTCCGCCCGATACGATCAGCGCCCGCGCGCCGATCTCTTCCGCGCTGCGCTCGGCGCGCCGCAGCAGTTCCTCGATCACCGTCCGCTGAAACGACGCCAGCAGATCGAGCGTCGCGCGCGGCGTCACTTTCAGCCAATCCTCCACTGCCGGCGCGTGATTGGAGCACAGGATCGCGCGCCGTGCGGCGATCTCCTCCTCCATCCCGCGCGCTTCCACCCATCTGAGAACCGCGGTTTTGATCCCGCTGAAACTGAAATCCAGCGCATTGCCCTTCATCTTCGCCAGCGTGAATCGTACCGCTCGCGGATCGCCATATGGCGCGAGCCGGTCGATCACCGGCCCGCCCGGATATCCGAACCCGAGCAGCTTCGCCACCTTATCGAACGCCTCGCCGGCGGCGTCGTCGCGCGTCTTGCCGAGAAGCCGGTATTCAAATCCCTCGCGCACTTCATACAAATGCGTATGCCCGCCGCTGACCACCAGCGCCAGCGCCGGATACTCCACCGGGAACTGGCTCGCCACGGCGTGGATATGCCCTTCGATGTGATTCACCGCGATGAGCGGAATCTTCTCCACGGCGCTCAGCGCCTTGGCATACGTGATCCCGACCAGCAGCGAGCCCACCAGACCGGGACCCTGCGTCACCGCGATGGCCGCAAGCTGATCGAGGCGCGTTGCCGAAGTTTCAAGCGCCAGCCGCACCGCCGGCACGATGGCGCGCAGATGTTCGCGCGAAGCCAGCTCCGGCACGACGCCGCCGTATTTTGCGTGCGTCGCCATCTGTGAGGAAACAATGGAGGAAAGAATACTCGATCCATCCTCTACCACCGCCGCCGCCGTTTCGTCGCAGGACGACTCGATGCCCAAAATCCTCACGCCGTGCCTATTTTCGCACCTTCGGTCCTTCGGATGGATCTCAGAAAAAGGTACTCGTATACGTGACACAACCACGAGAATCCAGTAAAAAGGATTCATGGTTGAGGACGCCAAGCCCGCTGCCAGCGCGCCGGGGCAAAGTGGAAGTGAAAGATTCATCGGCGGCAAAGCCCGGACCAGCACATTCGTGCAAAAAAAGTCACTGGGACTGGCGGCAAGGACAAGACGGCGGTGATCGTCGTCCTGGAGCGTAGCGGAAAAATCCGGGTGAAAATGATCGAAAGCCGCCGAAAAGGACCGCTTCAGGATCACGTCAGGCAACACGTCGAACCCGGCGCTGAAGTGTTCACCGATGCTTTGAATCGTATCAATGTTTGA
Organism: Terriglobia bacterium; assembly: GCA_021325175.1. Classification (GTDB taxonomy): domain Bacteria; phylum Acidobacteriota; class Terriglobia; order Bryobacterales; family Bryobacteraceae; genus Palsa-187. The sequence continues at coordinate 7,436 of JAJPHS010000019.1, read as the reverse complement.
AATCGCCGCTTTGCGAGGGATTCGCCGCTTGGCGTTGAGGTATCTGTACGTGTTCTCTTCAAGAGTGCGAGATTGGCAGAACGCCAAGCCGTAGGCCGTCATATCGGTGCGAATGAACGCAGCCAATCGGCTCTAAAAATCCACCTTGAGCATGCGATCAGCCGTCCGTTGGCACTGGGCTGCGACGGCCCCAAAATCGGATCGAGAAAGTTGCCGCTTGACTCATGGCGCGCCATTGCCGCTACCATTGGCACCGCGGCGGCTTCCATCTATCTTTTTTCCGGATCGCGCGTCTAAGAAGTTTGACTCCAAGCTTCACTTCAGGGAAAAGGGGAGAGCCCTACATTATGAAAATGTTTGCCGTTGTCGCTGTTTTTGGTATTTCCGTCGCATTTGCGCAGACGCCTGATGAAAAAATCGCCCGCGCGTTAGCCGCCGCCCCACGCCAGATGCGGGAAGGGGCAACTGTCATCCAGTGGAAGTCCGATGGGACTTACGAGACCTTGAAGAAGGGCTCCAATCGCCTGGTCTGCTATGACCGGTCCGGCGAGCCGGGGCGGCAGCCGTTCGCGGTACAGTGCACCAGCGTTGGAAATCTTGAACGTGTGGCGCAAAACCGCAAGTTCGAGGCAATCGCCGATCGCGAAGCCAGGAAAAAGGCGCTGGATGCGGCCGAAGCCGACGGAACGCGCGTCAAACCGGAGTTCGGCTCCGTTTGGTACGACATGAACGGACCGGATCAGGAGCACGCGAGAATCCACGTGACGATCGCGGTTCCCGGAGCCACGTCGCAATCGACGGGCCTTCCCGATAATCCGAAAAACGGCGGCGCCTGGATCATGAACGCGGGCACGACCACCGCGCATATCATGACGCCCGGCAGCTAAATCGCTACTTTGGCAGCGCCGCGCGGCCCTCGTAGGCTTCGAACACATTCGCGATTTTGCCGCACATCACCACTTCACCGTGGTCGAGCCAAACCGCGCGGTCGCACAGCTCCAACAGCATTTGCTTGCTGTGCGACACGCAAAGGAACGTCTTTCCGGCGCGGCGAAAATCGCGGATGCGATCGTGGCACTTCGCCTGAAAATCCTGGTCTCCCACCGCCAGCACCTCGTCGACGATCAGCACCTCCGGATCGACGTTGACCGCAACCGAAAAAGCGAGCCTCACGCCCATGCCGCTCGAATAGGTGCGCAGCGGCTCATCGATGAAGTCCTTGACGCCCGAAAACTCGACAATCGCGTCGAACATCCCGCGTGTCTGCTTCTCGGAGAAACCTAACAGGGCTGCGTTTAAAAAAATGTTTTCGCGGCCGGTCAAATCGGGATGGAAACCCGAGCCGAGCTCGAGCAGCGCGGCCACGCGCCCCTGGATTTGAACGCTCCCCTTGTCGGGCTGCGTGAGCCCGGTGACGATCGAAAGCAGCGTGCTTTTGCCCGCGCCGTTGCTTCCGATGACGGCGACGCTTTCGCCGTTCGCCACCTGGAAGGAAATGCCCTTCAGGGCGTGAAAAGCGTGACTTTCGCCATCTCCGCCGCCGAACCAGGAAGCCAGATGATCGCGAAAAAGCTTTTGCCCGCTACGCCGATGGAACGTTTTCCAGACGTTTTCGCAAGTAATTACGTTCATTTCAGAGATAATCGTAAAAGCGGTTTTTCAGGCGGCGGAAGACCATCCAGCCGAGGCCAAACGAAATCAGCGACACGGCCGTCAGCTTTTCGAGCAGAACATGAGACGGCGGCCGGGCCGAGAGAAGGATTTCGCGCATGGCGAGAATCAGCGCGGCGAGCGGGTTGTACTGATAGATGTCGCGATATTGCGGCGGAATCATGGAAAAATCGTAAATAATCGGCACCAGCCAGAACAGAACCAGCGTCGCCGACTCCACCACGTAGCGCGTGTCCCGTACATAAACGTTCACCGCGGCGAAAAACAGCGCGAGCCCGCAAACGAAGATCACTTCCAGCGTCCACACTACCGGCAGCCAAATCCAGTTAAAGTTCACCGTGATCCCGCTCAACATCGCCACCAGCAGCAGGAGCGCGATCTGGATCAGCAGATGCAGGCAGTTCGATAAAACGCTGGTGATGGGCATGATTTCGCGCGGCACGGGGACGCGCTTCACCAGGCCCGCGTTATCGATCATCGACGTCGTTCCCGCGCTCCAGGCCAAAGCGAAAAAATTAAACGGAACCATGCCGCACAGGATGAACACTCCCCAATGAGGCGTCGAGGTGGTGAAGATCTTGGTGAAAACAAAGGTGTAAACGCCGAGCATGATCAGCGGATTCAGCAGCGACCAGAACACGCCCAGCGACATGTTGCGGTAGCGCACGCGAAAATCCTTCAAGATCAGGTTTTTTAGCAGGAACCGGTATTCTCCCCGCCACATTACGTTACTCCTTCGAACCCGATCACGCCATTGTAGCCCAGGATGAGGGATTTCCCAACCGCGGCGCGCGCGAACCATCTGATAGCATAAGATTTTCACCGCTTCTCCAGCTATGATCCGTTCTTTTCGAGGAATGACGCCACGTGTCGCCGCATCGGCGTATATCGACCCGAGCGCGGTGCTGATCGGCGATGTTACGATCGGCGAGCGATCGAGCATCTGGCCCAACACGTCGCTGCGCGGCGATACCGGACCGATCGTGATCGGCTCGGAAACGAGCATTCAGGATAATTGCGCGCTGCATCTGGATGAAGGCTTTCCGCTGACGGTCGGGGATCGCGTCACGGTGGGGCATTCGGTGACGCTGCACGGATGCACGGTGGAAGACGATGCGCTGATCGGCATCGGCGCGACGGTTTTAAATGGCGCGCGGATCGGAAAAGGCGCGGTGGTGGCCGCCGGGTCGCTGGTGCCGGAATTGATGCAGGTCCCGCCGGCGACGCTGGTGATGGGCGTCCCCGCGAAACCGCGCCGCCCGGTATCGGCCGAAGAGCAAGCGCGGTTTGCCGAAGGCGTAAAGCACTACGTGGAGAAGGCGCGGCTCTACCGACGGGAGCAGGCGCGCGTTTCCGGCGGCGAAGACGCAAAATGATTTCGGCGGTGAAAGGCACGCGCGATATTCTTCCGCCGGCGAGCGCCGTGTGGAATCACGTCGAAGCGGCGGCCCGCGAAGTCTTTCGCGTCTTCAATTATCAGGAAATCCGCACGCCGATTTTCGAAGAAACCGCGCTTTTCGTCCGCGGCGTCGGCTCCGATACCGACGTGGTTTCGAAAGAAATGTATACGTTCCAGGATCGCGACGGAAGTTCGCTGACGCTGCGTCCGGAAGCGACCGCTTCGGTGATGCGCGCCTATATCGAACACCGGCTCGACCAGATTCCGGGCGTGAAGAAGTATTACTACATCGGTCCGATGTTCCGGCGGGAACGGCCGCAGAAGGGGCGTTTCCGGCAGTTTTCGCAGATCGGCGCCGAGGCGATCGGGTCGGAATCGCCGCTGGTGGACGCGGAAGTGATCGAGCTGGTGATCGAGATTTTAAAGCGCGCGGGACTCAGCGGATTCACGCTGCTGCTGAATTCGATCGGCGACGCGAACTGCCGGCCGGCGTATCTGGAGCTGTTGAAGGAGCGGCTGCGCGCCGTGGCACCGCGGATGTGCGGAGATTGCCAGCGCCGCGCGGTTACGAATCCGCTGCGCGTGCTCGATTGCAAAGTGCCGGAGGATCAGCCGATCATCGCCGCCCTGCCTTCGATCGTCGATCATCTGTGCGGGCCGTGCTCGGAGCATTTCGCCGCGGTTCGAAAGCAACTGGACGCGCGCGGCATCGGCTACCAGGTGACCCCGCGGCTGGTGCGCGGCCTCGATTACTACATGCGCACCACGTTTGAGATTACGCATGGCGCCTTGGGCGCGCAAAATTCGGTGCTCGGCGGAGGACGATACGACGGATTGGCGGAATCGATCGGCTCGCGCATCGCCGCGCCGGGGATCGGGTTTTCGATCGGCGAGGACCGCCTGGTCATGAGCGTCGAAGCCGCGCATCCGGACGCATTTAAACCGGTGATCGACGTTTTTTTGGCCCCCTTGGGCGAGGCGGCGGAGCTGGCTTCGGGCGCGATCGCGGCGGAGCTGCGCGCCTCCGGGCTGGTGGTCGAGAGATCCGCGGATCGCAAATTGAAGCGCGCGCTGGAGGTGGCAAACAAGATCGGCGCGCGATTCGCCCTCATCGTTGGCGACGATGAGCTTGCTTCGGGAAGCTTTCAGTTGAAAAATATGACGACCGGCGAGCAGCGTCAACTGAAGATCGATGAAATCGCCGGATTGTGTTCAGATCGCCGGAGCGCCGCTGACCGTTGATCCAGCCGGAGCCCGGCGGCTGAGCGGCATGGAACGAATGCGCTCGCCCGTGACCGAATAAATCGCGTTGGCCACCGCCGGCGCGAGCGTCATAATCGGCGTCTCTCCCGCGCCGGCCGGCGCCAGGTCCTTGCGATCGATCAGCACGACTTCAATTTTGGGAACGTCGCGGAAACGGGGCACGCGGTATTTCGAAAATCTCGCGTCGAGGATGCGACCATTTTCAAATTCGATGGCCTCAAACAGCGCTCCGCCCAATCCCTGCACCACCGCTCCCTCCACCTGATTTTTCAGCATGTCGGGATTGAGAATCGCTCCGCATTCGAACGCTTCCACCACCCGAACGATGCGCGGCGCCTGCCCGGATTCGCAGTGAAGCTCGGCGCAGGTGGCCACGTACGATCCCTTTTCGAATCCGCCGGCGATGCCGTAACCGATGCCCGCGCCGGCTTTGCGCTTGCCCCATCCGAAGCGTTCCGCCGCGGCTTGAAGCACGGCGCGGAATCGTTCGTCCTTTAAGTTGCGCAGGCGAAATTCGAGCGGCTCGATTTGCGATAACGCGGCCAGCTCATCCATGTGGGATTCGCGGGCGAAATGGTTCGCCGTCGCGGCGAGGCCGCGGTAAGAGCCCTGGCGCAAAGGATATTTCGTCGGGTGAAACTCCTCGCGCTTGTGGGGGATGTCGTACATCGTGTTCAATCCCGATGCGCCGGAGTTGTAGTTGTGAAACTCCCAGGCGACGATCCGGCCATCAGTGACGCCGCTGCGCACCTCGATCACGCCGGCCGGGCGGAAATATGCCCAGGTGAATTCTTCCTCGCGCGTCCAGACGATCTTCACCGGTTTTCCCGCGGCTTTGGCGAGGCGGGCGGCTTCAATCGCCGCTTCGCCGGTGTGCTTACCTCCGTAAGCCGCGCCGGTATCGGGCATCATCACGCGGACGTTCGATTCGGGGATATGAAAGGCTTGCGCCAGCTCGCTTTGCACGCCGAAGGGGCGCTGCGTCCCGGTCCAGACGGTGAGCTTGTCGCCATTCCATTCGGCCACCGCCGCGCGCGGCTCCAGGGGCGCGTGAGCGATGTAGGCGATGGTGTAGGTCGATTCGTGCTTCCTGGCCGCTTCCGCCAGCCCTTTTTCGATGAATCCGGCATCGGGCTCGCGGCCCGCTTCGACGTTCCGCTTCAGCTCCGTGAAAAGCGTTTTCGACGACCACTGCGTTTCGGGCGAGGTCCACTGCGGCTTAATCGCGGCGAGGGCAAGCTGCGCGGCGTGCGGCGTCGGCGCGGCGACCCCGGTGAAATCGCCGTCGTGAACCACGGTGACATCGGGCATCGCTTGGGCGGCGCTGGTATCGGCCGAGACGAGTTGCGCGTCGAAGCGCTCCGGACGAAGCACGCGCCCGTACAGCATTCCCGGCCGCTTCATATCCGAGGCGTAACGATGCGCGCCGGTGACGATCTGGCGCCCGTGAACTTTGGGAACGGACGTGCCGAGCACTTTCCACTCCGATGTCGGCTTGGGATGGCCGGAAGTGGTGACGCCGGAGGCAAGCTTTTTATCGGCGTTGGCGAAATCGAGCGTCTCCCAGGCTCCCGGTCCGAGGATTTCGCGCGCGGCCGCGGCGGCGCGCCGGATCTGCGGGACCATTTGGGGAGTGGTCATGCTGCCGAAGGTGCCCATATCGAACGGCGTGCGGGCCGTATCGCCCATCACCAGCTCGATGGCGCCGGCCGGCGCTCCCAGTTCCTCGGCGGCCGCCTGCGTGAGCGAGGTGCGCGAATTCTGGCCGACTTCGACTTTGCCGGTATAAACGATGACCGCTCCTTTCGCATCGATGTGCAGCCATGCGGCGATCTGTTGCGGCAGGGGATGCCCGAACCGCCCGCGTCCTCCGCCCGATTCCTGCGCCTCGCTTTTCGCCAGGAACGAAACGACGACGATCCCGCCGCCGAGCGCTTTAAAAAATCCGCGCCGCCCGAATGAAAAGTTGTATGCCGGGCCGGCCATCAACTCGTAGCGTTCCGGTTCGTAGCTCATGCCGCGCTCCTTTTCATTTTGCTCGCGGCCAGCCGGACCGCGGCGAGAATCCGCGGATACGTTCCGCAGCGGCACAGGTTGCCTTCCAGGGCGGAAACGATCTCTTCCTCGCTGGGATTGGAGTTCTTGGCGAGCAGCGCCGCGCCGGATACGATCATTCCCGGCGTGCAGTAGCCGCATTGCATCGCGCCGATTTCAAGGAAAGCTTCTTGCAGCGGATGAAGACGGCCGTGCTGTTCGAGTCCTTCGATGGTGGTGATCCGCCGGCCGGCAACCGCGGCCGCGCCGGTCTGGCAGGATCGCGCGGCAACGCCGTCGATCATGACGGTGCAGGCGCCGCACTGGCCCTCGCCGCAGCCGTATTTGGAGCCGGTAAGGTCGAGTTCATCGCGCAGGACGCTAAGTAAGGTTCGATTAGGGTCGGCGGCGACGGTGTGCCGGGTCCCGTTCACCACCAGATCAATTGTGCGCGCCATAAAGTCTCCCGAATTTGAGTATATCGTGCAACATTGGTACTCTAGTAAGGCGAAAAAGACGAAATGCCCGGTTTCATCGTGACGTCTAATTTTCGTTGTAACGGCTAAGCTCGGCACATGTCTGAACACGTATATCACCTTCTTCTGGTTGAAGATTCCCAAGCCGAAGCGCACTTGTTCAAGGAAGTTCTCCGCACCTGGGCCGTGCGCCATCTGCTGAGCGTCGTGCGCGACGGTTGGGAGGCGATGGCGTTCCTGCACAACCACGGTTACTACAGCGAATCGCCGCGCCCCGATTTAATTTTTCTCGATCTGACGATGCCGGGGCTCGACGGCTTTGAAACCTTGCGGCAGATCCGCCACGACGAGGACATCGAAGTTTCGAGCATCCCGGTGATTGTGCTGACCAACTCGTCGGCGCCGTCGGATGTCAAGCGCGCCTATCAGGCGGGGGCCAACTGCTACATCACCAAGCCGCAAAGCCTGGAGCAATCCTATGAGCTGATGGCGGCTGTGGAGTGGTTCTGGTTCGAGATCAACAAGCTTCCCCCGCCGTGCGTGCCGCCGGTGAGGGAAGCCAGCGAGCAGTGATTCGCCGGCGTGTTAAAATG
>JAJPHS010000050.1 GCA_021325175.1 Terriglobia bacterium | reverse complement strand
GGCCGCAGCAGATAAGGCGATCCCGGTCCGCTGTGGATGAGCGCGGCGCGCTCGGCGGGACTCCAGTGGTCCCAGTCGAAGGCCGCGATCCCAGTGGCCGCGTCGCCGTCGATGACGATGCTCCAGATGCCGTCAAAATGGACGCCGACGCGGGAAAAGCTGTTCCATTTCACAAATCGTTCCGCCGGGAGCTCCTGGCCCTTGGCGAAATGGACATCCACCCAGTGGCTTTTGTGGTTTACCACCATCAGCGTCACCAGCAGCAGCGAGAACGCCACCGCGCCGGCGCGCGAACGGCTCGATCCGGAGAGATTGAACCAGATGGCCGCCGCGACGCAATAAAAAACTCCGGCGGCGATCACTGTGTCCGCCCCGCCGAAGAGATTGAGAAACTCGATGAAAATCAGGCATCCGCCGGCGGCGCCCGCAAGGTCGAAAAAATAGGCGCGGTCGATGCGGCCCACCGCTTCGGAAATCGCCAGGGAAACGATCGCGCCGGCGAAAAAGAACGGAATGGAGCAGGCCAGATAGACCGCGGCCAAGGTGAAATAGCCCAATTCGCCTTCGCGCGAGAGAAGAAACCACAGAGACGCGACTACCGCCGCTCCGTTGGCGGCGGCGAGATATCCCATCGCCTCGAACAGATTCGCGCGCCATCCCGCGACAACGTAGGAAAAAACGCCGCCCGCGCCGAGTCCGAAAAGCGCAATCGAGATCGCCAGAAACGCAAGGTGGTAATGAAAGACGACGGAAAAAATGCGGGTCAGCGACAGCTCGAGCAGAAGGGTGGCCAGCGTCGTAAAACTCAGAGCCAGATAGAGCTGCGGCCAGCTCATCGAACGCGCGGCGGGAGCGGTAACCGGAGAGGAAATGACGCGCGACAATCTATTACTGTAGCAATCTTACCAGCGGGCTATTTTCGACCATGCTATCCTATTTACAAAGATGCAAAAGCACCACGCCGCACTTTCGACCTTTCAATTCAAACGCGCCACCACCGATTTGATTCATGTTTTCAACGAGGGATCGTATCTGATGGCCGAATATAACGAGCGTACCGGCGTCGTAAAATGGCAGCGCGTCCTGCTCGCCACGCAGCGCGAAGTCATTGAAAACTGGCTGCGCGAGCGCTATCCGGCGCATCGGGCGGCGGAACCGGCGCGCCCGGCGAAAAAACTCAACGTGCGCGCGAAGGCTAGCGGCCGGTAACCGCGCGGATCACCCGCAGCGTATTTCCTCCGAGAATTTTTTTGATGTCGCCTTCGCTGTAGCCGTGGCGCAGCAGCGCCGCCACCAGTGACGGCATTTTTGAAATATCCTCCAACCCCCGCGGCGGCCCGGTGATGCCGTCGAAGTCGCTGCCGATGCCGACATGATCGATTCCGGCGATCTTCACCGCGTGATCGATGTGCGCCACGACATCCTCGATGGTCGCGGCGGCTTTGAAGGACCCCTGAAGATCGCGCTGGTACTCCCTGGCCGCGTAATCGTCGAGCGTTTTTCCGCTCATCTCCGGCGCCTCGGACATGCTGGAAATGGTCGACCGCAGTTTCGCCGCGTCCTTGGGACTGATAAATCCCTCGCCGAAATTGATCCCGATCACGCCGCCGTTTTTGGCCAGCGCGCGCAGCATATCATCGGTGACATTGCGCGGAACATCGGACAGCGCGCGGCAGGAGGAGTGCGAAAGAATCACCGGCTTGCTGCTCACCGCAATCGCGTCATAAAACGTTTTATCGGAGACGTGTGAGACGTCCACTACCATGCCGAGCCGGTTCATTTCGCGCACCACTTCCTTGCCGAAATCGGTAAGGCCGTTGTGGCGGGGCGTGTCGGTGGAGGAATCGGCCCAGTCGTTGTCGCGGAAATGTGACAGCGTCATGGAGCGGATGCCCATTCGATAATACATGCGCAGAACGGCGAGATCGTCGTCGATCTGATGGCCGCCTTCAATCGATAAAAAGGCCGCGATTTTCCCCGACTTGACGATGCGCTCAATATCGCCGGCGTTCAGCGCCAGCTCGATCTCGCCGGGATGGCTGTCGAGCACGCGCTGCATGGCGTCGCGCAGGTCCAGCGTGCGGCGAACGGCTTCGGCGCCGCGATAATAGGTCGGCGCCCACAGCGCGAACCAGGGCGCTTTCATCCCGCCTTCATGCAGGCGCGGGATATCGACGTGCCCGTAGTCGAGGCGCTGGCTGATGTCCGCGTTGCCGATCAGCACGCGCTGGATGGTATCGATGTGGCTGTCGATTCCGATGGCTTCGGCGGAAATTCTTCGCGCGCGAGCCATGTCGTCCTGAGCCGCCAGGGGAACAAGCAGTGCCATCGCGGCGATGAGCGTTCTCATAGTCCGCTATTGTGCCACAGCCCGCGGACCTGCGATCCGCGATCGAGCGCGTAAAATCGAAGAATGTCTCAACCCTCCGAGGAGCGGCGGCTCATTCTGCGAGCCGTGCGCCAGTTCGTGGAGCGTGAAGTGATCCCGGTGGCGAGCGCGATGGAGCATCGCGGCGAATACCCGCACGCGCTCGCCGGCGAGATGGCGCGCATGGGCCTGTTCGGATTGAACGTGCCCGAGCAGTTCGGCGGCAGCGAGGTCGATTACGTCACCTTCGCGCGAATCTTCACCGAGCTTTCCCGCGGCTGGCTGGGACTGGCCGGCATCATCGGCACGCACGGCGTGCTCTGCGATGTTCTGGTCCGTTTCGGAACCGAAGATCAGAAGCGCCGCTTTCTTCCCGGCCTGGCGAGCGGCGAGCGGCGCGGCGGGATTTGTCTTTCCGAGTCCAACGCCGGCACCGATCTGCAAAACATTTCGACCACGGCGTCGCGCGACGGCTCGACGTATCGCGTCAACGGCTCGAAAATGTGGATCACCAACGCCCGCTACGGAAATACTTTTCTGCTGCTCGCCAAAACAGATGCCTCAGCCAAGCCCGCCCATCGCGGCATGAGCGCCTTCGTCATCGAGAAGGGCGCGCCGGGATTAATCGTCAGCCGGGATATCGACAAGCTCGGATACAAAACGGTGGAAACCTGCGAGCTGCATTTCGAAAATTTTCCGGTTCCCGCCGAAAACCTGATCGGCGGCGTCGAAGGCCAGGGTTTCGTCCAGGCGATGACCGGACTCGAAGCCGAGCGGCTGAACGTCGCCGCGCGCGGCCTTGGCGTGGCGCAGGCGGCCTTCGAGGAAGCGATCCGCTACGCGCGGCAGCGGGTGACCTTCGGCAAACCGATCGCGCAGCATCAGCTCATCCAGGCGAAACTGGCCGAAATGGCGACCAAAATCGAAGCGTCGCGATTATTGATCGAATCGGCGGCGGAGAAAAAAGATCGCGGCGAGCGCTGCGATCTGGAGGCGGGCATGGCGAAGCTGTTCGCCACCGAAACCGCGGCCGAGGTTTCCTTCGAGGCGATGCGGATATTGGGCGGCAACGGATATTCGAAAGATTTTCCGGTGGAGAGATATTATCGCGACGCTCCGCTGGTGGTGATCGGCGGAGGCACCAATGAGCTGCAAAAATTGATTATCGCCCGCAGATTGCTCGAAAAATACCAGTGAATCGGTGACCGGCCCGCCGGTCAACATCGAACCCCGCCCGCTGTTTACAGGACGGAGATTACCTTCTCGCCTTCGCCGGCTTCGCATTCCGGGCACGTTGTCTTTCTCGTCTCGCAGTAATACCGCGTTCCGAGTTTTCGAACCAAACTCCGCATCGCCGTTTGCACTTCCAATTCTGTCGCGAACCACTCGCCGTATTCCGTCGCGCCCTTAAAGGGAACCATCTTGCAGCGATACATCCGGCCGTGGTTGTGTGGTTTCGGTTCCTGCGGGTCCGCCGGACGCGCTTCGGGTGTTCCGGGACGCATCGTCAAGCCGCGGGCTTTTCGGCCGGGCGGGCAAAAGCGGCTTTCCGGGCTTCGATTTCCGCGCGCAGTTCACGGATTCGCGCCCGTCTTCTGTTCCTCTGCGCCCGAATCCGGTAGAAACGGGCGGTATCGCCGCACATCTTTGACATGGGTACTCTCCAATCGTTAGGGACGACGGTTTCCGTTCAGCCTGAGCCGGACCAGAAGCTCGTCGCGCTGGGGCGGCGTCAATCCCCACATCTCCGAGCCATGGGACCGGCCGATTAATACGTTTCCCGCGACGTCTTTAAAAACTCCGTTGAGCGGCAGGTTCAATCGGCTGCCGTCTTCATTGATTTGCGCCGTGAACCCTTTGCCCACGCCCGGATCAAAGTTGGCGAAGTGTCCGCCGACCTCCTGCCGCGATTGTTCAAAACAGATCGGCCCGTTCGATTTCGTGATTTCGTAGTTGCCGTCCGCCAGAATCAGAAGATATTCGTGTACTTTCGCCAATGCTCACCTCGTTTGTTTTTGAATCAGCTTGTTTCCCCCAGCGGGACCATCCAGCGCAGCAGGAAAAAATGACGGCCGCAAAGAGCGCATCTTTGCGGCCGCAGCAGCCAGTAGAGCGCGCTTTCCAGGGCGTTTCGCACTCCGACGCTTCGAAAATCGACCGACCTGCATCGCGGGCAACGCGATAAAAATTGGTTCGGGAATCTCATTTCAACACTCCGGCGCGAGGTTCACTCAGAAGTTTCTCCCCTGGCATCGGCGTTTTGCTGTTCTGTTTCGATACTCATGACGATGCCGGCAAGCTCGTCGTCGAACGGGCCGGGTTCAAGCCGCTGCTCATCGCCTTCGGTAAGCGTGAGGAAAACGTAGGCCCATGCGAGCGATTGCCGCGATAGCTCGGCCGGACGCGCGGCGAGCCGCAGGTTTAGCGCGGTAAGTTTGGTTTCAAGCGACCGGGTGTTTCCTCCGCGGAGGCGGTTGACCAGCCCCAGCGCATCCTGCGCGCCGGGATCGTTCCCTTCGACGAAGAAAGCCGTCGAACCTTTGACAATGAGACCGGTCATGTTGTCTTCCGCATTGCCGGCTCCCGCCGTCCGCGGGCAGGAACAAAGTGCCGGTTGCAAGCCGGTTCGTACTCAATCACGAGCCGGTCCTGGCGCGTCGACCAGCACGCCTCATCGCATAATTCGAAAACGAATCCGCGCGGGTCTTTCTTCATCGCCGCGCAGCCGGGGTCCTGGAAATAATCGAGAAGCGCCCCCTGGATATTTTTCGCGTGGCCGATATAAATCCACTCCCGCGCATTGGAAATTCCGTACACGCCCGGCGCCTGCGGAGCGTAGGTGCGGACGCCTTCCGGCGTAAACGGCCGCGGCATGATCTGCTCAAACGGCATTGTTCACTTTTTCTGATGAATGCGCGGCCGGGCGGCGTGGACATCCAGGACCCTGCCCGCGGCTTCCTTGCCGTTCAGTTCCGAGATGGCGCGATCGCCGTCGGCCTCGATCCTCATTTCCACGAATCCGAAGCCTTTCAATTGCCCGCTTTCGCGATCTCTGACGAGACTGACGCGTTTGACCGCCCCGTATGGCTGGAACAGGAATCGAAGCGCGGCTTCCGTGGCGTCCGGCTCGAGATTTCCGACGAAGATATTCTTCACCTGGCCTCCTCTGGGCAATTGCGGATCGGGGCAGGATCGGATGAGCGCGGTCGGCCGCTGATGCGATGATGCCAAAATTACTCGGCGCTGTTACTATACCACGGAATGCGCTCGCGAACGCGGGAAATCGTAGCCGCTCAATCTTTTGAGCGGCGCAAACAGGGATTCACACCGTCGAAAAAATTTGATAAAGTAGCCGAAAATCGCTCGCCGGCGCGAGCGAAAAAGGGTCTCATGAAGAATTGTCTCGCGGTTTTTTCTGTCTTTTTCGCGCTGCTGGTTCCATCTCTGCGCGCGCAGAACGAAGGGGCGATTTCCGGAACCGTGCAGGATAGCACCGGCGCGGTGCTGCCGAACGCGACGGTGAAACTCACCAATCACGAACAGGGCACGGTGCGCACCGCGCAAACCAACCCGGCCGGCGTGTACCAGTTCACTTTTCTTCCCGCCGGAACTTATGATCTGGAAGTTTCCGCCACCGGCTTCAAGACGCAGACGCGGACCAGTATTTCGCTTGCCGTCGCGCAGAATAGCCGCTACGACATTTCTCTGGAGGTCGGTAATGTTTCCGAAAACGTCACAGTGTCGGCGGAAGCCGCTGCGGTGAACACGGAATCGGGCGAGGTGGGCGGCGTCGTCGATAACCGCAAGGTCACGGAAATGCCGCTGAACGGCCGCCAGATGTGGTCTCTGACGGAGCTAGTGCCGAACGTGATGCCGCCGGCGCAAAACTCCTCGCTTAGCTTCCGCGGCGGATTCAACGTCGCCGGCAACAGCGAAACCAGCAACAACTTTCTGCTAAACGGATTCGACAATAATGATCCGGACGTGTTCGCGCCAAACTTCCGCCCCTCCATCGACGCCATCGAAGAATTCAATGTGCTCACCGGAATTTACTCGGCGCAATACGGCTATGGCTCGGGCGGACAGGTGATCATCACCACCAAATCCGGCACCAACGATTTTCACGGGTCGGCTTTCGAATACCTGCGCAATCAGATTATGGATGCTCGCAACTTCTTCCAGACCGGTCCCACGCCGTCGTTCAAGCAGAACGATTTCGGCGGCACCGTCGGCGGCCCGATCGTCAGAAACAAGACGTTTTTTTTCTTCAGCTATGAAGGTTTGCGGCAGGCTTCCGGATTCAGCTCGCTGATCACCGTGCCCACGGCGGGCGAGCGCGTCGGCGATTTTAGCGCGATTCCGGTGACCCTGAAGAATCCATTGACCGGAGTTCCTCTTCCGGGAAATATCATTCCGCCGAATATGATCAACCCGGTGGGCGTGGCGCTTATGTCCTATCTGCCTGCGCCGACTTTCCCCACTCCCGCCGGCTCGCTCCCGAAAAATAACTACAGCTACAACGACACCCGTACCGAGCACATGAACGAGTTCAGCCTGAAGATCGATCACAATTTCAGCGCCTCGGACTCCGGCTATGCGACCGCGAACTGGTTTAACGATCCGTCGTTTGAGCCGAACAATGCCCTTTGCCAACCCAAGGACCTGCCCGGCTTCGGCTGCTTTGTGAATCAGAGATCGGAAGTCTACGGGCTGGCGGAAACGCACATCTTCTCGCCGAGCATGGTCAATCAGGCCCGCGTCGGCGTCAGCATGTTGATTCAACCGCGCACGCCGGAGGATGTGACCAATTTCTGGGGCCCGTTCGGAGTTGTGCCCACTTCGTTCCCCATCAATCTTCCCGTCGCCGGGCCGCCGTTAACCACCGTCACTTCGTATTTCACCTCGAATGGCTTCGGCAATTACAGTTCGCAGCGGCGCTTCGACGTGATTTATATCTACAACGACAACTTTTCGCTGACCAAGGGCAAGCATACCATCAGGACCGGCGCGAACCTTTCCCGGTTCTACACCAATAACTTCTCCAGCAGCCAGTTCAATGGCTCGCTCAGCTTCACCAATACCAGCAACGGGCCGACCTCCGGTTACGGTCTGGCCGATATGCTGCTCGGCTATCCAGCCAGCACCAGCAACACTCCGGCGCAGGAAAAATACTACGGCCTGGAGTCCATCATCGGCGTTTATGTTCAGGACGATTGGAAGGTCAGCTCCACCCTGACGCTCAATTTGGGACTTCGCTGGGAAATGAACACGCCGCCCAGAGACGAGGCCAACCGCATGACGACGTTCAATCCGGCAACGGGCCAGCCAGAAACGCAGCAGAATCCCGGCGTCGGCGCCGTCGCCAGCGTGCCACAGGACAACCTCGGCAATCATGTGATGAAGTACGATGCCAAGGATTTCGGTCCTCGCCTAGGCTTCGCCTGGCAGCCTTTCCACGATGGAAAGACCGTAATTCGTGGCGGCGCCGGCACTTTCTTTAACGGGCTGAATATCAACAACGGGCTGGGTGGAATTTTCAAGGGTTATCCCTACACTCTGACCAAGACTTATACCTCGAGCATCGCCGCGCCGATCACGCTTTTGAATCCGTTCCCGGCGGCGAGCCAGACCGTTACTGCTATCTCCCTCACCGGCGTCGATCCGAACTTCAAGAATCCGCGCGTTTACGAGTGGAGCATGGGAGTGCAGCGCCAGTTGACGCACGACATGGTTTTTGAAACCGATTATTTCGGCTCCGCCGGCAACCACCTGCAAGTCACGCAGAACATCAACCAGCCTCCGCCGGGACCCGGCACGGCGCAGCAGGTTCAGGCCAGGCGTCCCTATCCGGCCTGGGGGACCATCAACTGGTATCAGTTCGACGGCAATTCACACTATGAATCGCTACAAGCCAAACTCAACAAGCACTACGCCTACGGACTGTCGTTTTTGGCATCGTTCACCTGGGGCAAATCGATCGACGACGCCGCTCCGAACGGCGGCAACGCGTACTCAAACCAGTACGATTTCAGAACGGGCCGCGGATTATCCACCTTCGACGTTCGTTACCGGTTTGTAATCAGCCCGGTGTGGGAGTTGCCGTTCGGAAAGGGGAAATATTGGCTGACCGATGGCGTGGCTTCGAAGATCGCCGGTGGATGGCAGCTTGCGGCGCTGCTGCAGACGCAGACCGGAACTCCGCTCACGGCTACGTTGTCGGGGAACTACTCAAACACGGCGGAGACGTCGTCCTCGATTCAGCGGCCGAACGTGGTGGCCGGCTGCAACCCCAACAACGGTCCCAAGACTCCGGCGCAATTTTTCAATACCGCCTGCTTCCAGGCTCCGGTCGCGGCGAACTTGCCCGGCGCGACCTATACGTTCGGCGATGAGGGCCGCGACGTGATCATCGCACCGGGCCTGACAACACTCGATCTGTCGCTGGTGCGTAATTTCAATGTCAAAGAGAAAGCGAAGCTTCAGTTCCGCTTCGAGTCGTTTGATTCACTGAATCATCCGGTTTTCAACACCCCCAACGTGATCCGCGACAGCTCGGCCTTCGGCACGATCAATTCGACCATCGCCTTCGGTACCCCGGCGCGCCAGAATCAGGCAGCCCTGCGGCTGATTTTTTAAAAACCAGCCAAAACATCGCCGGCGATTCAGGCCGGTTGCCTGGCGAACCACCGTTCGGCATGACAGCCTCAGGCGAAGAAGATTCTCGCTTCCGGGCATGCCACAAATCGGCGGCCGGAGGCGCGCCACCGCCGGCAAAGATCCCGATCTTCGCCTCCCCAAAGATTCCAGTTCCGGTCCAGACCTCCGATTTGTCAAAATCCCTCCGCGGGATACGCGGTATTGCCAGTTCCGAAATATTCGATTTCCTGCGTTGCGTTCCGCTCCACGACGTAATCAGAAGATAACTTGCCAGGCCGCGGCGAACACATTGTCTGGAAGTCCGTTGACAATCGTGCCGCCCACTGCGCATCCCGGATTGGCTTGCAGTGTCGCGAGCAAATGACAGAGCCAATCGCCGTCCGCTGCGGAAAGCTGATCGCTTGGCATGCCAAGCAGGGGAACTCGTACCGGTTGCGGTTTTACGGCCGGATAGCACGCACCATCGTATTACCGGCCGCCTCGCGGCTCGACCTGAATTTGAGTGGTCAGCACACTGAAAGTAGATTTTCGATAAATGACAATTGGCTCCCGGCTTCAACAGCCGGACGCGCCGGCTTCCTCTGCTTTCGCTCGCCTGATCGCATCACGTTTCATCATGCGCCGCCGCGGCGTACTACTCTAAAATAAAAATAGCCTTGGCATTTATGCCGGGCGTTGGCGAAAATCCCGCAATCTAAACACAAGGAGACAGGTCGATGACAATGGCGAAAACGGCGGCTCTTCTCACCCTGGCGTCCGCCGCGGTGTGGGGCCAGGAGAACGTCGGCGAATTGAAGCCGGAGCCCGCCTTGCCCTTTGCAATGACTACGGTGACCACCTTCAAGCTGCCCTGGCGGATCGCCTTTCTGCCCGATGGCCGGATGCTGATCACGGAGAAGCCCGGCCCGGTGTGGCTGGTCACGCAGCAGGGCGAAAAAATCCAGGTGGAGAACACACCCGCGGTCTGGTGGCAGGGCCAGAACGGCATGCACGGCGTCTTTCTCTCGCCGCATTACGCCGCCGACCATAGCATCTATCTCACCTATTGCGAGCCGGGCGACTACGGCGGCGGATTGGCGCTGGCGCGGGCCAAACTGGTCATCACCAGCACCTCCGCCAAGCTCGAAAATTTCGAGGTGCTGTGGCGCCAGATGCCCAAGGGCAAGGGCGGCCAGGAAGGCGCGCAGGTCGCGTTCTCGCCCGATGGCCAGTTCCTGTTTCTCTCCGTCGGCGACCGCCAGCGCATGACGCCGGCCCAGGACCCGAATCAACCCGTCGGCAAAATCCTGCGCCTGACGCTCGACGGCAAACCCGCGCCCGGCAACCCGAACTTCGGCAAGACCGGCGCCTCCACAATTCCTCTGATCGATCCGCCCAGGGACACCGAAGCCGCCAAGACCGCCAAGGTCGTCAGCACTTATACATTTCCCGGCCCCAATCTCACGCCCGCCGAAACCTGGGCTATGGGCGTCCGCACGCCTTACGGCCTGGCATTTTCGCCCACCGGCGAACTGTGGGAAGTCGAGCATGGCCCGCGCGGCGGCGATGAGCTGAACCTGATCGAGAAGGGCAAGAATTACGGCTGGCCGCTTGTCTCCTACGGCAAGAACTATGACGGCGTGCCGATTCCGAGTCCCGATACGCGGCCCGATCTTGCGAAGCCGGTCCTTTATTGGGTGCCGGTGATCGCGCCGGGCAATCTGATGTTCTATCACGGCACGCAGACTTTCCCGCAGTGGAACGGCAATGGCTTCATCAGCGGGCTGGAGACGAAATCCCTCAACCGGATCATCTTCGACGGCCACGGCGGCGCCAAAGCAGCCGAGCGTTGGGAGGTCGGCCACCGCATCCGCGATGTCGAAGAAGCGCCCGACGGCTCGTTGTGGATGCTCGAAGACGCGAATCCCGGCGCGCTGATTCATGTCACGCCCCGCGTCAGCGCCTCGCGTTAATTCGAAAAAGTCTCGCGAGTCATGAATTGTCCGTGACATTTGGTCCGATTTAGATACGAACACGTCACGAAGTTCACGAGTCATATTCTGGTTTTTTTCATACACTCTGCCGCTCGAAAATGCTTTCGCGGTTACTTACAGTTTTCTACTTTTCAAAGTCAGATGACTGCGTTATGCTGGCTATCACAAACCAATAAAGGCGCGGGCAGTTCGGATTGGGAGGAGATCAGGAACGTCCAACCGTGTCTATTGGTGAACCATGCGGCGGTCGGTTGTTTTCATGAGGCGATGCAAAACCACCCGTAGTAATCATCCTTATCTGGCAGAGGAGCCGGAGCGGTAGCGCCGGCCCGGAGCATAGGGGTTTCTTGCTCAGGTGCGGCCGGAGTGAGGGCATAACATGGGCACTGTCAAAACGTTCGTCGTGCGTCAATTCGACGAGAGTTTGCATCCGCTGTGTTCGGCGCTTGCCTCGCTCGGTTACAAAGCGGTGCCCGCTAAGAACAAACAAGAGGTGTTTGATTATTTACAAAGGCGGTTTCCCGCTTGCGCCATCGTGCTCCAGACCAGCGATGAGGAAACCGTCGAAATTTTGCGCGAGATGCGCCGGATGGGGTCGGCCGCGCCCGCCTTCGTTGTCGCCGCGCATCCCTCGCCCGCCGTCCGCGCCGAAGCGCTAAAAAGCGCGGCCGTCATGATCGCGGAGGAAACCGATACCGCAGCCGCGAATGCGATTCACGCGGGCCTCGAGCGGCGTGAGCGCGCCCGGCCACCGGCGTCCCCGCGCGGCGAAGCGTTGAAGGTGTTTTTCGGTCTCAATCCCGAAATGCACGAGATCCAGGCTCTGGTGGCGCGAATCGGCCGCTCCGATTTTCCTCTGCTGATTCAGGGCGAGACCGGAACCGGAAAGGAAGTCCTGGCGCGCCAGGTTCACGAGCATTCGACGCGCGCCAGTAAAGTTTTTCTCAAGCTGAACTGCGCCGCGCTTCCATCCGAGCTCGTCGAAAGCGAACTGTTCGGCTACGATCGCGGCGCTTTCACTGGAGCCTTCCAGCGCAAGGCCGGATTATTCGAGCTTGCCGACGGCGGCACGGTGCTGCTCGACGAAATCGGCGACATGGACTACAAGCTCCAGGCCAAGCTGCTGCACGTCTTGCAGGATCAGGAATTCTGGAGAATCGGCGGCAAGGAATCGATCCGCGTCGACGTGCGCGTGATCGCGACTACGCATCGCCCGCTTGAAACCATGATCGTAGAAGGCGGGTTCCGCCAGGATTTGTATTATCGGCTGAGCGTCCTCAGCGTACGCATGCCGCCTCTGCGCGAGCGCCGCGACGAGATCCTCCCGCTGGCCGATTATCTGCTGCGCAAGCACGAAACCCCGGCCAATCCAGCGCCGCCGCTGACCCGCGAATTGCTTGCGGCGCTGCAAAGTTATCACTGGCCGGGCAACATCCGCGAGCTTGAAAACATCGTGCGCCGCTTCCTGGTGCTTCGCGATCCGGATCTGATCGTTCGCGAGCTGCAAGCCCGCGTCGGTTCCGCGCCGCCCCGGGTCGCGCCGCCGTCCGAGTCCACGCTGGCGGTGCTCGATCAGGTGGCGCGCACCAAGGAAAAAGCGGAGACGGAAGCGATTCTCGCCGCCCTCGAAGCAGCGCGCTGGAATCGCAAGAGAGCGGCCGCCGCCTTGCGCGTCGATTACAAAGTTCTGCTCTATAAAATGAAAAAGCTGGCGATCCAGCCATCCAGCCCGAATTTTTCTTTGGTTCCGGCGAAAGATTCCGTTCCGGAATGAGTTACATTCAACCATTTTTTCCGTTGCTGGTCCTGGCAATCGTCGTAGGCGCGCTCCGGTTCTGGAAATCGCGGCCCTGGTGGACCGCTGCGGCCGCGGCGCTGTTCCTGTTCTGCTGGCCGCCCGCCGCCTCGCTCGCCGTCCGCACGCTCGAAGGGCCGTATCTGTCCGAAGCCGGCCAAGCCAGCCTCGCCGCTTCCGGCGTGGGCGCGATTGTGGTGCTCTCCGGCGCGGTTTATCCATCGTCGCCGGAAAAAATCGGCGACATCCCGTCGACGGGAACGCTCGAACGATGCCACTACGCGGCGTGGCTCAACCGCAACGCCTTCCCCGTTCCCGTGCTCGCCACCGGCGGAGGATCGCGCGGCGGCGTGCCGTACGCGGTGACCATGGCGCGCGAAATCGAGCGGTGCGGCGTGCCGAAATCGATGATCTGGACCGAAGAGCGCTCCCGTTCGACGTATGAGAACGCGAAATTTTCCGCCGCCATTCTCGGCGCGCGCGGAATCCGGCGAATCGCGCTGGTGACCGAGGCGTTTCACATGAGACGCTCCGAGCTGTCTTTTGAAAAATCCGGCATCGAAGTCGTCCCCGCCCCCTGCGGCTTTCGCGCAACGATTCCCATTCAACTCGCCGATCTGCTCCCTTCAAGCGAAGCGATCGAATGGAACGAAGACACTCTCCACGAATGGTTAGGCCTGCTGTGGTACAAATCCCGCGGCCGAATTTAGCCCACTTCAAACCAGCCCCGGCATTCACGCCGGCCAGGTCGCATTTTGCCCCAAGGAGGGCTTCAGCCCTCCATATCGCGATTTACAACCGCACGATCTTCTCCGATCGGATGCCGCGCATCGCATTGCGCGTATCGAAGATCAGGCTGGCGTGCTCCAGCAGCTCCGCGTAGGGAAACGCCGCGTGATCCGTTACGATCACCACGCAGTCCGCCCGCGCGGCGGAAAACAGGAGCTCCGAGGAGCGCAGGTTGAGCCCGTCCACGCGAAGCTCCGGCACGAACGGATCGCTATAGTCCACCTGCGCGCCGCGCTTTGCGAGCAGATGAAGAATATCGAGCGCGGGTGACTCGCGGATATCGTCGATGTTGCGCTTGTAGGCGATTCCGGCCAGATGCACTCGCGCGCCTTTTAGCGCTTTTCCGCGGTCATTCAGCGCGTTTTGCACTCTTTCCACCACGAAATGCGGCATGTAGCCGTTTATGTAGCCGGCAAGCTCGATAAACCGCGCCTCGATGCCGGCTTGCCTCGTCTTCCAGGACAAGTAAAACGGATCAATCGGAATACAGTGGCCGCCCAAGCCCGGCCCCGGATAAAACGGCATGAATCCGAACGGCTTGGTGGCCGCGGCGTCGATCACCTCCCAAACGTCGACGCCGATACGATCGCACATCAGCGCCATTTCGTTGGCAAGTCCGATGTTGATCATGCGAAACGTGTTTTCGAGCAGCTTCACCATCTCGGCGACGGTGGTGCTGCTCACCGCGACCACGTTCTCGATCGCCGCGCCATAAAATATCGCGCCCAGCCGCGTGCAGGAAGGCGTGATCCCGCCTACGACCTTGGCGATATTGGCGGTATGAAACTGCGGATTGCCGGGATCGACACGCTCCGGCGAAAAACACAGGAAAAGGTCACGTCCGGCGGCCAATCCGGTTTTTTCCAGCATCGGTTGCAGCAGCTCTTTCGTGGTTCCCGGATACGTGGTCGATTCCAGAATGATGAGCATTCCCGGATGGGCGTAGCGGGCGATCTGTTCCGCGGCCGCGACGATATAGCTCATGTCGGGATCTTTGGTCTTGCGCAGCGGCGTCGGCACGCAAATATTGATCGTGTCCAGATCGCGAATGACGGAAAAATTGCCGGTGGCCCGAAAGCGGCCCGATTCGATCTGCGCGCGCAGCGCGTCATCGGTCACATCCTGAACGTAGGAATCGCCCGCGTTGAGGCGATCCACCTTGGATTCCGCCACGTCGATTCCATGAACCACGAAGCCCGCCCGCGCAAACTCCAAAGCGAGCGGTAGTCCCACATAGCCCAACCCCATCACGCCGACTCGCGCCGACCTGGTTCGAATTTTGTTTTCCAATTGCGCCGCGTGCGGACGCGTGAACGTGACCGACTGTGCGATACTCACCGGTTCTGTCCTTTCTGATCGATCCTGATTGCCGTTTCGGCCGCCCGTCCCGATGCCGCCCGCCCGGGCGGGCGCATGAAGTGGAGAAGCCATTTTCGAATTGCAAAATACGATTCCCCGGCCGCCGCTTTCACCGCCTGCTTGGCCATCCAGGCGGCGAGCTGGCGCGAGCGCGGCGCGATTTCCCCGTTGGCGATGGCTCCGGAAACCCGCGGCGGCGTTCCGGAAAAAATGGTGTACCGCCCGAGCACGCGACACCCGTTCACCTGCGAGATCCGGCGGGACGGCGCCGATGTGAACAGCACCTCGATTCCCGCCTCCGCCGCGCATACCGCGACCTTGCGCGAAAAATAACCGTTCGCCACCGACGCGGTTCGCACCGGCTCACCCAGAATATCCGCCAAAGCCGCGCAGCTCTCGGACCATTCCAGGCGCAGCTCCTCGATGGATAAATGCGACATCCTCGCCGGATGGGACCGCGAATGGCTCCCGATCACATGACCGCGCCGGCGCAGCTCCTGAATCTGCCGCCGATCGAGGAATCCTTGCCGCCCGATCCAATCCGAGGTAATAAAAAAATGCCCGCGCCAGCCGAATTTTTCAAGTAACGGCGCGGCATTTTCATAACAGCCGAGACAGCCATCGTCAAAGGTGAGAAAGACGCGATGGCCGCTCGCGGCGCTTCGCGAATCGGCCAGCGCAACCGAAAATTCGCCTGCTTTGTTCCGAATCGAGCTAAGGTGCGCCTCAAATCCGGCGCGGCTCAGCGCATAGCGCTGCGGGCAATCGCGGCTCTCATCCCGCGCCTCCGGATCGTCCAAAACATCGTGATAACCGAGCGATATAGGCTTCACGTTCGCTCCCCGCTTTGCATTCGGCGTCCTCGGGCACATCCGCGCCCGCTCTAAGGCGATTTCCGAAGCTTCATTATGTAACGTTAATTCGCTCCGCCCTATCTGCTAAAGGATCACGGTTTATTTAAATTTTCATTCCAGCCGTGAAACAGAAAGGAAGAAGAGATGTATACAAATCGTATTCTTAATCTATTACTTCGATTGATACCGCTCGCGCTTTCGGCGGGCATCCCGATGACGCTCCACGCTCAACCGCGCCTGTTTTATTCGGACTTGCAAAGCGGTCCGAACTCCGGCGGCGAAAACAACAACGGCGTCTGGGTGACGATCTACGGCGAGCGCTTCGGCAGTTCGCAGGGAAGCTCCATCGTAACGGTCGGCGGCGGAGCCGCCGCGGCGTATCGCATCTGGAGCGATACGAAAATCACGTTCCAGCCCGGCCCCGCCGCAGCCACCGGCAACATCGTGGTTTCAAATGCGGCCGGAACCTCCAACGGCCTGCCGTTCACCGTTCGCTCCGGAAGGATTCTGTTTGTGGCCACCAACGGCAGCGATGGAAATGACGGCAGCTTCAGCGCGCCGTGGGCGACCGTGACCCACGCCCGGGACAGCGTTCAAGCGGGCGACACCGTATATCTTATGAACGGCGTTTCGCAAACCCAGGACGACGGGCAAGGCTGGAACGCCTGCTTCACGATCGGCGGAATTTCCGGCGCCGCCGGCGCTCCGATCGCCTTCGTGGGATATCCGGGGGCCACGGCGACCATCGGCAATGTGAATGAATCCGCCTGTTCGAGCGGCATCCGCACCAAGGGCGAAAACGAATCGCACTGGGTGTTCGCCGAATTGTCGCTCCGCGGCGGCACGGAGGCGATGGCCATCGCCGCGGGCTCGGATTGGCGCGCGGTCGCCAACGATATGACCTGTCCGAACGGCAACAGCGAATCCGGCTGCATGGCCACCGAACAGAGCAGCAACTGGAAGTTTTTCGGAAACACGGTTCATGACACCGGCGCGGCAAATGCCACCGCGGAGTATCACGGCGTTTATTTTTCCACCGACAGCAATCACGTGGAGATGGGCTGGAACACGATCTACAACGTCCATGGATGCCGCGGCGTTCAGTTCCACTCCTCGCCGCTCAACGGCGGCGGCGCCAGCGATCCGACGGGCCACAATCAGTTCGACATCCAGATCCACGACAACGTGATTCACGATACGCAATGCGACGGAATTATTCTGGCCACCATTGATCCCTCACAGGGACCCGTTCAGGTCTATAACAATATCATTTATAATGCCGGAAAAGGTCCGAATAATCCCGAAAATAGCGGCACCTGGAGCTGTCTCGCCGTGCCCGGCTATACCAATACGGGCTCGCCGGGCGGGGGAACCGTTCAGGTTTATAACAACACGTTCTATAACTGCGGGTCCTTCGCCAATCCGCCCTACGCCGGGGCGAGCGGCGGAGTTCTGAATGGCGGCGGTAACCTGAACCTGCTCATCCAGATGCAGGACAACATCATCGACCAGCCGGCCGGCAACACCGCGCCGTATCTGGTAATTTATGGAAGCTCCGGCGGCGTCTGCGCCGATTCGCAGAATTGCAACGGCATCGGCGGATCTCATAATCTTTTTTATGGAAATGGCCCCGCGCCGGCAAACAGCAATATTACAAATTCCGTGAATTCCGATCCTTTGTTTGTAAATGCATCACAAGCGAATTTTCACCTGAATTCCGGCAGCCCCGCGGCCACCGGCGGCATGGCGACCTCCGACCCAACCGATTTCGATGGATACCCGCTGCCGCAAGGCTCGGGATTCCCCATCGGCGCGTATTCGCTCCCCAATAATTCGACAACGCCGTCATCCGGGGTCTTGGTCACTCTTAATCCCGCTTCGGTATCCTTGGATGGCGGCGCGACGCAGCAATTCACCGCCTCCGTCACCGGATCGTCGAACAGCGCCGTTTCCTGGTCGCTCAATCCAATGGTCGGAACGTTGAGTAACGGGTTGTACACGGCGCCCGCGGTGGTCACTTCAGCTCAGACCGTTCTGGTGACGGCAACCTCCTCCGCCGATAGCACTAAGTCGGCGACGGCAACCATTCATCTCACTCCGGTCGGAATCGCCGTGACTCCGGCGAGCGTCACGCTGGGCGCCTCCGGCTCGCAGCAATTTTCCGCCACGGTGACCGGGACCACGAATAACGGCGTTTCCTGGACCATGAGTCCCAACGTTGGCTCGCTTTCCAGTTCCGGCATGTATCAGGCGCCCAGCTCGATCAGCAGCCAGCAGATGGTCACTATCACGGCCACCTCCGTCGCGGACAATACCAAATCGGCGACCGCTGTCATCACGCTCACCGCGAGCACTCCCTCGCAGCCGGCGACGCTGGCCGTCTCGCCTGGATCGGTCAGCTTGAGCGCCGGACAGAGCCAGCAATTCAAGGCGACGGAAACCGGCATGTCGGCGCCGGTGACGTGGTCGATGACGCCGAACGTCGGCACGCTCTCGGCATCCGGTCTTTACACCGCGCCGGCGGCGATCGCCAGCGCGCAGACGGTGACCGTCATCGCGACCACCAACAGCCCCGCGATGACGGCTTCCGCAACCATCAATCTCGCCCCGTTCTCGTCGTCCTCGTCGTCCGGCGTCGGCGGAGTATATTCGGTGTCGGGCGGCGTATCCGGTACGACGATCAAGGTAAGCTGGACCGCTCCGGCCAATCATCTGGCGAACGACTACATTGTTCTCAGCTCGGTGGATGCGCCCGCCTGGTACTCGCTGGCCAGTAAAAAGCTCACATCGGCGTTGGGCGGGAGCTTTAACTTCACGCTTCCATCGACGCCGGGCCTCTACGAAATCCGCTACTTCCTCGGAGGCACGCGGAACCTCGCGGCGGCCAGTTCGCCGATTGCTGTCGGAGTCGCGGGAACCAGCGTCACGCCTTCCTCGCTTTCGATCTCTTCCGGACAGACGGTAAGTTTCTCCTGGACGGCCCCGGCCGCTAAAGCCGGAGACGCGATCGGGTTGTACGCCGTATCCGCGACCAGCGACAATCCCGTCTGGTGGATCGCCACTGACGGGAAAACCAGTGGAGAGACGGCCGGCTTCGGCGCGCCGCCGCCCGGCAATTATGAGCTTCGCTACATCTCGCAATCCGGCTATATCCTCGTGGCGAAAAGCGCGGTGATCACCGTTCATTAAAGCGCCAATTCATCGCCTACTTTCCGGCGGCTGGTTCCCGATCGGGCGCCGGCCGCCTTTTTTTCGAGCAGCGTTTCATAGGACGTCATCACGCGCTCGACCATCGCCTTTACCGAAAATTGTTCCGCGACGCGCTTTCGTCCGGCCCCGCCCATTCGCTCGCGCCGCGCAGGATTCGCCATCAGCTCGAGAATTTTTTCCGCCAGCGCATTGTCGTCTCCCGCCGGAAACAGCAGCCCCGTTGTTCCATGCACCACCACCTCGCTGTTTCCTCCGGCATCGCTTGCCACGCACGCCAGACCGCTCTGCATCGCTTCCAACAGCGCGTTTGAAAGCCCTTCGCTGCGCGACGGCAAAACGAAAAGATCGCTCCGTTCGAGCAAATCCCGCGCCTGTGGAGAAGCGCCCAGAAAATGAATCCACCGGTCCGCGCCGAGGGAGCGGCAAAGCGACTCCACTTCCCGCCGATACTCGCCCGCTCCCGGATTGCCGGCGATCCAAAAAAGCGCCCGGTCGTCGCGCGAGCCGACTTTTGCCGCCGCGCGAACCAGCACATCGATCCCTTTCACCGGACGCCAGTTGGCGATGCAGGCGATCCTTACGCGGCTCGGATCTCGCGCGCATACGGAAGCCGTCCACGGCTCGACTCCGTTATGAATGGTGACGGCGCGAGCCGGATCCACGCCGTCGGCCTGAATCGTGAATTGGCGCACCGCTTCGGAAACGGCCTGAATCTGATCAAACATTCCTTGCAGCGCGCGATACAGCAGCCGGTGCTTGCCCGCGCGCACGATTCCCATATCGCGCCGGCTGGAGATGAGAATTCTCGCGCCGCAGGCCCGCGCGATCGGAGCCGCCCATAAATCCGAGGTGGGAAAAAAGCTGTGGACGATATCGATGCGGTCCCGCCGCACGATATTTCGAAGATGCGCGGCCACCACCGCGGCGCGCCAGCCGTAGACTCGCTTGAGCTCCCAGTGATCCACCCGGCACGGAAATTCCTTCAAGAATTCGGGATTGCGATTGTGAAACGTAATCACGCGGCAGCGGAAGCGCTCCGGCGGAAGATGACGGATCAGGCGCAGCAAACTCAATTCGGCGCCGCCCTCGCCGCCCAGCGTATCGATAATGTACAAAATCCGGATCGGATCGCCGCCGGGTTTAGTTGTGATCGGGTTCATTAAAAGACGCGCGGGCGGTGAAGCGGCGCAGATAATCCGGCACGGAGTTGGGACGAAGCCGATGTTTCGCCCAGCGCAGCAGCGGCAGCGCCGAAACGATCAGATCGCCGGCCGCCGAGCCGTCCGAGTACAGCGAGCGCCGGATGATTCTCCGCCGGTTGGAAAACGCATTGAACAAGGAATGCCGCGGCGCCGCGCAGGTATCGACGGAACTGACGCCGGGCTCTTGCGAAATTCTCCGCAGAAATTCCATCTGGAGACTCACCCCCGGCGAAAATCGCGAATACTCTTCATCGTAGGCGCTCTTGAAACCAAAGCCCTGGCCACCGGTGAAGAAGGTCTCTATCATGGCGATGTTTTTCCCAGCCAGGCGCAGTGAGAAAAACCAGGCGTGGCGCTGCTCGAATGCGGAGCGCGCCAGATCCCGGAAAAATGCGGTCTCGCGCGGATTCAAGGCAAACGCGCCGCCGCCCGCGCGTCCCTTCCAGCCGCTGGCCTCCAGGCGCAGAAAATCATCGATCCAGTGCTCGAGCTCGTCAGCGCTCTCCACCTGCCGGTACTCGGGCGGAGAAAATGCCACCATATGGCGTTCGCGCCGGCGATAGGAGCGCCGCTGATCGTTCGAAATTTCAGTCGAGTATTTCTCGAATCCGCCGCTGAGGTCTTGCAGCCCGCGCGGATGTTCGTTGAGCGCCAGCGCGCAGCGGCCGATCACGTACTCCGTCCATAACGGCTGAAGATCCCCGTCACCGGGAAAATAATTCGTATCGAGCACG
Source organism: Terriglobia bacterium (assembly GCA_021325175.1). Taxonomy (GTDB): domain Bacteria; phylum Acidobacteriota; class Terriglobia; order Bryobacterales; family Bryobacteraceae; genus Palsa-187. The sequence continues at coordinate 35,268 of JAJPHS010000050.1, read as the reverse complement.
CGGCAGCGCAGCGGATTGTTTTCGAACCACCGCCAGAAAAGCTCGATCGCCTTGGCCGCGTGATCGCGATCGATCAGCGGCGCGGCCAGAAAGCAGTGCTGGTGCTGCCAAAAAGACAACGCGCGAATCGGCAGATGAAGACACTTTGCTCGGACTTCCAGCGGAAACAATCCCCACAAATTGTCCGGAGTGTTCGCCGGTCCGTGGATCAGAAGAAAGTAGATTTTGCTTTTCTCCGCCAGATGCTTTAAAGCGGGCAGCGCCATCCAGGGTTCATAAAACGGGTTGGGCACGATGGCGCGCGCCGCAAGCCCGTTCCATGCATCGCGAATGGATTCGACGTTCGAGGCTTCGAGCAGTTCCACCCGCGCGCTGTTTGGCGCCGATGCCGGAACTGCCGGCAATTTTTCGATTTGCGAAGGAGTAGACATTGTGTGAATACAAGTTCATCTGGCATCGCGATGCAGGCGCCGGCGAAGGCGCAGCAATCGCGCCAGCAGCCCTCCGGGCAGCCGCGACAGAGCGCGATAGATCGCCGGCGGCCCGTCGACCTGGCGAAGAACGCGCCGAGCCTGGCGGGCGCGGCCGAGAACCAATAATCCGCGAATTTTCAGAAGCGTCTGCTGCCGGACCAGCCGCCGGAATTCATCGCCATGATTCCGCAGAAACGCATCGTCGCGCCCCCAAACATGCTCCAGGATCGCGAGCCGCGATTCCGCGCATGCAAACAAATCGGCATCGGTGAGCCTGGGGCCCGCATGGGCCCACTGAATCGCCGTTTCGCAATTCAGAAATCCCGCCGGCCCGCGCCCGGCAAGCCGGCCGAAGCACTCCCAATCCTCGAAGGTTCGCAGCGATTCGCCGAAGTGCAGCGCGTCGGCGGCCTCGCGGCGGCGCGCCATCAGGCAACTGGTCAGAATGTAGTTGCGGCGCATCTCTTCCAGGTAGATGTCGCCGCTGTAGGTTTCGCAGTCGCCGATTTCCTCGGGCGGCCGCGCCAGCTCCGAGTACGCCTGCGCGGGCCCGAAGACCTCCGCCCACGGACGCGGATCGCCGCTCCAGTAGCGGATGGAGCGGTTCTGGCGAAATCCCATTTCGCGGGTAAAATCGGTAAAGCAGAAAAGAACGTCGCTGCGGGCCGCCATGAAACGCCGCTGTAATTCGAGCTTGCCCGGCAGCCACTCATCATCGGAATCAAGAAACGCAACCAGCGCGCCTTGCGATTCGCGAACTCCGCGATTGCGAGCCGCGCCCGCGCCCGCGTTCGCCTGGCGGACGTAACGCACCCGCGGATGAGCGAGACTCCGGACCACGGCTTCGGTCGCATCGCTTGATCCGTCGTCGACGACGATCACCTCGTCCTCCGCCGCGATTTGCGGTAGCACCGAGCCCAAGGCGCGGCGGATGAGATGCGCGCGATTAAACGTCGGAATGATTACGCTCGCCGTGAGCATGTTCTTCTCCCGCTCCGGACGCGGCCAATTTGAGCGCGCCGCGGAGCGTCATATAAAGATTTTTGAGATTCGGTTGATGGGCGAGCGCTTTTCCATACCAGCCCAGCGCCGCGCGCCGGTCCCGCGCATTGAATAGCGCATCGCCCATTTCGCGGCAAATGCTGCCGTAGGCGAGATGAAAATCGAGAGCGCCGCGAACGCCGGATTCGCGGTGCTTGCCGATAAAAGCGAGCTGATATTCCACAACGCGATCGATCTTTCCGGTGAGCGATGTCGGCAGCCGCCGATAATACGCCAGCACCTCCGGCAGATAGACGAACCGGTAATGCCGCGCGATGCGGAACCACAGGTCGCGATCTTCACTGACGCGCAGCGTCTCGTCGAAAAGTCCGGCGCGCTCGACACAGGCTCGGCGAAAAAGCACGGTGGATGGCGCGATGCGCGCGCGGCGGCGATAAATATGCCTCGCAATCCTGCCCGAAAGATATTTTTCCGGAAATTTTCGCGATTGAAGAAACTCGCCGGAGGAGCCGATCATCGCAATGTTGGCGTGAACCAGGCCGGCGCCGCGGTCCGCCTCCAGAACAGCGGCGCCGCGCTCCAGACGCGGCTCAAGAAAAATATCGTCGGCATCGAGCAGCGCGATCAGATCGCTATCCGACGCCTGAATGCCCGTATTCCGCGCGGCCGCCGCGCCGCGATTCGCCTGGAACAGATAACGGATCTTCGGACCCCAGTCGCGCCCCTGCATCAACGCGGCGGTCCCGTCGGTGCTGCCATCGTCCACCACCACCGCTTCCCAGTCGCGATAGCTCTGGCGAAGCAGGCTGTTCAAGGCGAGCGGCAAATACGGCGCGGCGTTGTAGGCCGGAATGATGACGGCGATTCTCGGCATGAGTTAATGCGACCGTGAACCTTCGATATGATCCGCGAGTGGAAACGCTCCCAGATCGCGAGCGGGGCTGTTCGGGCGCAAGTGAAAATCGCCCTTTGCCGGATCGATGAACAGCGGGTCCCGGCTGATCGACTGCGTCAGGCCCGGAATCGCCGGCGCGCCGCCGTTTCCGAAAAAAAGATTGCGCGCGCCGGTCACGCCCTTGCAATCGCCGCGATCCGCGCACATCCGTCCCGACGCTTCGTACGCGATCACGTAGGGAACGCCGCCGCGCGAAACAATAATGTTGTTGCGGAGCCGGATCGCCAGATTCGGATTCCCCCCGCCATTCAGCACCGCCGCGCGGGCGTTCCTGTACGGCGGATTCGCGAACCCGCCGCAGTTGTACAGCGTGTTGTCATGGACGTCGATCGCGCCTTTCGCCGATGCATCTCCCCAGCCCGGCAGACAAATGCAGCTCCAGGAGCCGGAGTGTTCGGGATTGTCCGGTCCTTTGCCGGCATTGTAGATGAGATTGTTGTAAATCTCGATCGCGCCGCGCGAGGGATCGACCGTCGCCAATACAATTCCATCGCACTGCGTATCGTGAATGATGTTGTCGTGAATCTTCAGGTCAAACTGATTCCGCCCGGTCGGATCGGACGCGCCTCCGCCCTGAAGCGGCGAGGAATGAATTTGCAGCCCGCGGCAGCCGTGGACATTTTCGATGATGTTCCATCCCACATCCAGATGATTGCTGTCGGTCGAAAAATAAACGCCGTGATAAAGCGCGGATGCGTTCGGTTTCCCCGCATCGTGGATGCGATTGCCCAGGAATTTCCAGTTGCTGCTCTGGCTGGTTTCGACGCATCCCGACGCGCCGTCGCCATCGGGGCAGGAAATATCGTTCGCGATCACTCGCCAATCGTCGCCCTGGGCGATTGCCAGGCCCGCGCCGCCGCCGCGCAGCACGAATCCGGCGAGAACCCAATGCGATTCGCCGTAGCCTTTGGTTCGGATGGCGCTGGGGCAGGCGCCTGTTGCGCCGATGATCGCCGTTGCGCCCGGATAGGCGACCAGAGCCGCTGGCAGCCCCGGCGCTCCGCCGGTTCCGCCAATGGTAAGACACGAGCTCCAGCCTTCGCCATCATCGGATGTCTGATTGACGCCGTCCTCGACGTAGGCGATATCTCCCGCTTTGATCGAGTTCTTCGCCTTCAAAATCGTCCGCCACGGCGAGGTGAAAGTTCCGCGGTTCGAATCCTTGCCGCTGCGCGCGACAAAGTAGATGTTGCCGCCGCGCACGGTGAACGGCGCGGGATTGGATGTTCCCGCCGCGGTCGTCACCAGAATGTCCCCCGTCGCCGCGGCCGCGCCAAGTTGAATGACGATTTTCGATGCCGTCCAGATGCGATACGACGCTGCGACTCCGCCGCCGATGGTGACTCGCGCGCGTTCATCGCCATCGCCGAAGCCGCTTCCGTGGATCGTGACGAACGCTCCCTGATTATTTTCGCCGCCCGTCTTGGGACCGCTTTCGAGATCGGTGAAAAAAATCCGCGGCTGTCCTGATAGAACGATCGCCGGCCACAAGAATGCAAACAAGATTCGAATCATGGTTTTTTCAAGCAGCCATCGCGGCTTCGCGCGCCGCCGATCGATGAAGCACTCGCCGTGCGAGCGTGCGCACGCGTTGATCGAGCACAAGCATCAAAACCACATAGACCAGCGTTCCGAGGCTCGCCTTTCCGAATGTGTTCCAGAACGAGGATCGAAAATCCAGGTGAGAAACGGCTAAAAATGTCACGATCGCCACGACAGAATAGCGGACGACCGCCGCGGCGCGAATCCGCAGCCGCATCGTCTTGCCGGAGACGCGAAGCAGCAGGCCGATGCATGTCGCGTAGCCGATCAGCGAAGCCAACGCCGCGGCGCGCAGCCCGATTCGCGGCAGAAGCAAACAATTGAGCGTAATATTCACCACGGCAGACCAGCCGAGAATCATCGCCATCCGCCGCGTCTGCTTGTAGATCACCAGACCCGCGTTCAGAAAAACGTGCGTCGTATAGAGCAGCAGCCCGGCGACGATCAGAGGCATCAGTTGATCCGCGCCGCGATATTTCGGCGACGCCAGCAGCAGCACCGCGTCGTGCGCCGCCAGCGATGCGACCGCCAATACGCAAAATCCAGCCATCAGGAACCAGTCCAGCGCATCGCTCAAAAAAGCGACCGTTTTTTCCGGTCCTTCCGCCGTCCAGATGCGCATATAAATCGGCAGAATCGCCAGGCCGAGCGGCGTGATCAGAAAATTGTTGATGTAGTTTGAAAGCCCGTAAGCCACCGAATAAAATCCCAGCGAGCCGGCTCCCAGGTAATGCAGCACCAGCGCCCGATCGCCGGATTCGAGCAGCACGCCCGCAACCTCCTGCACGATCAGCGGCGATCCGAACGCCAGCGCCGCCAGAAAAAGCTTTCGATCGAAGCGTCCCGGCTGGAGCGCGCCGCGGCGCAACAGGAAAACGCAAATCGCCGCGACAAACGCCGACTCGACCGCGATCGTCGCCGAGTAGTAAGTCCGCACCGACTTGCCCATCCACGGCAAACACGCGCACACCGCCAGAAACGTCGCGATCCGCATCGCCAGTGAAATGAGGTTATAAGCTTTGGTCCGCTCCTCGATCCGCATGAACGACCACAGAATCGACTGCAAGGACCGGAGAAAAATCAGAATCGCGCCGAGGCGCAGAATCGAACCCAGCGGACCATCCAGAAAAGACGCGGGGATCAGGCCGATGCCCGCCGAGAAAGCCGCCGTCGCGATCACCGCCGTGCTCACCACGCCGAAAAACATGGTCGAGTAATATTGCCGCGCCTTCTCGAAATCCGCGCGGAACGCCGGAGCGTCATAAAAGCGCAGCGCGGAGTTTTGCAGCCCCGCCTTGGAGAACGCCGTCGCGAACAGAAGCGTTTTCTGCGTCAGATCGATCAGGCCGTAATCGGCCACCGAAAAAACGCGCGTGAAAACCGGAAAAGAAACGAAGCCCAGCGCGAGATTGCCCAGCAGCCCCAATCCATAATGCGAGGATTGCCGCAGCAGGTTGCGCAGCTCGCGCGAAGTCTCAGTGAAGGAAGCGCTCATGTTTTTCTCGAACCGCGCACCGGTAGGATTCAAGCGTCGCTCGCGCGATCGCCGGCCATTGCGGAACTTTTTTGTACGTTTCCCGCGCCGCCCGGCCGAGGTCCGCGCGAAGCGCCGGATCCTCGATGAGCTTCACGAGCTGAGCCGAAAGCTCGTCGACCCGCCCAAATTCGGCCATCAGACCGTTATCGCCATCGCGGATGATTCGCTCAAACGCGGGCAGCTTCGTGGCAACGATCGGCTTGCCGTGCGCAATGCCGGTCATCAGCGCGCCGCTGGTCGTAACCGCCGAATAGGGATAAACCAAAATGTCCGCCGCGCGGTAATACGCATCCACAACGTCGAGCGGCGCGAATTTCAGCTCCAGCCGGACCGACGCGGCCAGATCCAGATCGCGAACCTGATGGGTAATCGATCGCAGAACATCCGGATCGCCGGTTCCGGCGATCACCAGCAGCGCGCCCGCCTGCCGCGCGACTCTCCGCCAAGCCTCCAGCAGAAACGCGTATCCTTTATATGGCCGCAGAATGCCCTGCATCAGGACGACGCAGCGGTCTTCCGGCAAACCGAGCCGCCGCCGCGATTCCGCAACACTCGGATCGCGCCATTCATCGAACAAAGCACCATGCGGGATCACGGAAATTCGCGCGGCCGGTACATCGAATTCGGCCGCGAGCCGATCCCGCGCGCAGGAATCGTGGCAGATGAAACGATCCGGCAGCGCGTAAAGACGCTGGTAGGTGGATCGAAGCCCTTCCCCGTTTTCGTGCGGCAAAACGTTGTGAACCGTATAAATGATGGCCGCGCCGCGGCGGCGCAGGAGCCGCAGAAACCACTCCTCCACCGGCAGCCCGCGTCCGGCCAGCGGCAGAAATTGCACGTGAAGCACGTCCGGCGGGCGAATGACAAATCGACCCACCAGCGCCGCGAGATTCGCCAGATACTCGGCGAGCTTTAAAATCCGCCGCGGCGCCGTCGCAAACGGAATCCGCGAAACCACGTCCATCAGCCCCGGACGATTTCGCAGATGCAGCCGCCGGAAAAAGCCGCGATCGAGATAATACGTGATCGATCCCAGCCACAGATCGATTCCGTTTTCGCACTCCAGCGCCGCGCATAAATGGCCCGTGTAGTAAGGCACGATGGCCATCAGGTCCATCATGAACACACGAAGGCGGCGCTCGGACGCCTTCCCGCGCCGCGTCGCCTGCTTCGCTTCTCCCCCGGCGGACCGGATCATCCCGCGCTGGTCCTTTGCACGAGCTCGGCGGAAGCGAACGCGCTCCGTTCCACCGGATGCGGCTCCGCCGCGGCCGCCCGGCCTTCGTACTCAGGAACCAGCTCCGCCATGTGGCGGATCAGTTCGGCGTTTTCGCCGTTGTGCAGCAGCCGCTTCAGCGCGTAGACCCACGGCACGATTTTGTCGTAGGAAAGAACGCTGCCCTCATAGCGCCGGATCTTCGGATTCGACGTCGCCAGAAAAGTCTCGCCCGGCAGCGTCAGCTCCTCCATCAATCTTTCGCCCGGACGAATTCCCGTGTAAGTGAGCTCGATGTTTTCGCCCAGCCTCAAGCCCGCGCGTTCGATCATTTTTCGCGCCAGATCCACAATTCGAACCGGCTTACCCATATCCAGCAGAAAAATATCCGATCCGCGCCCGATGGTGAGCGCCTGCAAAATAAGCTGCACAGCCTCCTGCACGGTGGTGAAATAACGCTCCATGCGCGGATGTGTCACCGTCACCGGACCACCGGCGGCGATCTGCTTCAGAAACGTCGGCACCACGCTTCCATTGCTGAGCAGCACGTTGCCGAATCGCACCGTCAAAAAACGCGTTGAATCGCCCGATGCGGCGGGGCGCGCAGCGGAAACCAGAAGCTCCGCGACGCGCTTGGTCAGCCCCATGATGCTGGTCGGGCGAACCGCCTTATCGGTCGAAATAAGCACGAAATCGGAGACGCCGCCGCGCCAGGCCGCTTGCGCGACAATCCAGGTGCCAAGCACGTTGTTCCGCACCGCCTCCCGAACCTGCCGCTCCATCATCGGGACGTGCTTATAGGCGGCCGCGTGAAAAATCGTATTCACTTCATACCGATCGATCACCGATTTGACGTGCTCCCGGTCGCGAATATCGCCGACTTCGATCACCATGCGATCGCCCCCGAGCGTTCCGCTCAGCCCTTCTTCAAGCGCGAAGAGCTGGCTTTCGGCCACGTCGAACGCGATCAGGCGGCGCAGATCGAACCGCGCCAGTTGCGCGCAAAGCTCGCTGCCGATCGAGCCCGCGGCGCCGGTGACCATCACCGTTTTCCCACGCAGCGCCTTTTGCGCCGATTCCGGATTCAACACCACCGGCGGCCGGCTCAGCAGGTCGGCCACTTGAATATCGCGCGTGCGCGCCAGCGAAATATTTCCGTTGATCAGGTCGCCGAAACCGGGCAGAATCCGGCAGGAAACGCCCGCCGCGCGAGCGCGCTCCAGCGCCTGCCGGCGCTGCTTCGGGTGCGCCGACGGCATCGCGATCACGATCTCCTGCACCGGATGCTTCGCCGATTTCAACTGTTCGGTCACGCGCCTCGCCTCCTCGCCGCCGCCCAGAATCGGCCGCCCCATCAGGCGCGCGCCGTGTTTTCGTGCGTCATCGTCCAGGAATCCGATCAGCTTGTAGCCGAGCGAAGTATTCAGGCGAACCTCGCGCGCCAGCTCGATTCCCGCCGCGCCCGCGCCGTATATCAGCAGTCCCTTGGCGGAGGGCTGCGGCATCCACTCCGTCGTCAGCTCGCGCACGAACCGAAAGAAAAACCGCGATCCGCCCGTCAGCAGAATGCAAACCAGAAGATCCAAAAAATAAATCGACCGCGAAAATTCGGCGCGCGCGAAGCTGTAAATGCAAACGGTGGAAAGCAGCGATCCGGCAATGTTCATTCCCAGCAGCCGCGCCGCGTCGGCCAAGCCCTGATAGCGCCACCATCGCTCCAGATACAGTCCCATCCACAGCGCCACCAGCAGCTTCGCCGCGGTCGTGATGGCCAGCCCCGGAAGGAACAGCACCCTTTCCGATGCCGGGATCTGAAAGTCGAATCGCAGCAGCCACGCCAGCCAGTAAGCCGCCGCCGTGCAGAACAGATACAGTGGAACGGTCCACTGGCCGCCCAGCGCGCCGATGCCGGATCGCAGCCCGGCGGGCAGACTGGATGCCGCCGCGCGGAAAAGCGTGCAGATAACGTACGCCGCCGTCGAGAGCAAAATGTACAAATCGCTGCCGAAGCTGCGGATTTTGAGGTACTCGAGATCGGCTTTGATCTTGCGATCCATCAGGTGCTGGACATAAAAAGCGTCCGCGTCCGCTTCCGGAATCAGCTCCGATTCATCGCTCATCGCAAGCTGGACCCGTCCCGTGACGCCCGGCCGCACATTCAGCACTTCACGCTGCGCGGGCGTATAAAGATTCGTGAACTCCGGCGATTCCGGTCTTGGACCCACCAGGCTCATATCGCCCAGAACAACGTTGATAAATTGCGGCAGCTCGTCGAGCTTGGTCGCGCGCAGAAATTTTCCGGTGCGAGTCACGCGCGGATCCTTGCGCGCCGTCACGTTCGATCCGCCGCCGCCGCGGATCATGGTTCGAAATTTCCACATCCGAAACGGCCTGCCCCCCTTGCCCACGCGCGTCGCGAGGAAAAACGGATTGCCCGGCGAGTCGATCATCACCGCAATCGCGATCAACAAAAACAGCGGCATTAACAGAATCAGCAACGCCAGCGCCAGCACAAAATCAACGGCTCGAAACATCGTTAAACCTCAGCGGGTAATTTTTGCGAACACGGAAGTGGAGGAGAGCGAATGCGGCCGCCTCTGCATCAGCCGCGCCAGGCCGCTTAAAAATCCGGCGCCATAGGAAAAATGAAATGTCGCGAAAATGACGGGAAAGTAGTGAAAAAGCCGCCAATTGTTCCTGGAGCAGCGAAACGATGCGGCGAAAGTCGCCAGCGAATACAGGGCGACGAGCGATAGCCACCACGCGAGCGTGATCTTTGCCATCCCGCGCTCGCCCATCGCTTCCGCCGCCAATGCCGCCAGCGGCAGAAGAATGTTCGTGATCGTGAATGTCGCCGGCGCCAGATGACGCCACGATCCGGGAATACGGTGCTTGCGAATCACCGCGACCTTCCAGTAGCCGTACTGAAAATACTGCCGGAACAGCGCGCCCAGCCGCGCGCGCGGCCAATACCAGGAAACGATCGCCGGATTTTGCCAGATCACGCCGCCGCGCCGGATCAGCCGGAGATTCAACTCGTCATCCTGATTGCGGACCAGCGTTTCGTCGAAATAGCCGAGATCCACCAGCGTCGATTTTCGCCAGCAGCCGTACGGCACCGTATCCACCGGACCTTCGTAATCGGGATTGTGGAAGCGCGCGCCGCCCGTCGAAAACGGGGAGTGATACGCGATCGCCACCGCGCGCGCCAGTCCCGCCGCCTCGTGCGTGCGCGCCGGACCGCCAACGTTTTCCGCGCCCGTGCGCAGCAGCGTCTCCAGGCACACGCGGCAATAATTGGGAGCATAGCTGGTATGCCCGTCCATCCTCACGACAATCTCGCCGCGCGCCATCCGGATCGCGGAATTCAAACCCGTCGAAACGATTCGCCCCGGATTCTCGATCACGCGAATACGGTTATCGCGCGCCGCATATTCGTCCAGAATGCGCCGCGTGCCGTCGTCGCTCATTCCGTCCGCGATGATCGCCTCCCAGCCGATGCCGGCTAAATTCTGCCGGAGCAGGGAATCGAGAAATTCGCGAATCGCGTCCGCCTCGTTACGGCAAGCCACAATGATGGAAAGTCGAATCGCCATGGAAATAACGGCAGTGCAAAATGAGGGAAAACCGAGTCACATCCGCGTCAGCGCGCGATCGTACAGTTCCCGATACTGCGCGCTCATGCGCGTGGAGGAATAGTTCTGCTCCACGCACCGCCGCCCGTTTTCTCCCAGCTTCCGCGCCCACTCGCCGTCGCCGAGCAGCCGAACAATCGCGCGCGAAAGCGCATCCGGGCGCCGTGGAGGGATGAGAATACCGTTCACCTGATCTTCAATCAGCTCCGGAACCGACCCGACCGCCGTGGCCACAACCGGCACGCCCGCCGCCATCGCCTCCAGCACGCACATCGGCATCGCTTCCTCATCGGACGGCAGCGCCAGCGCATCAAATGACGAGTAAACCGCCGGCATATCGCGGCGCGTTCCGAGAAATACGACGTTCGAGGCGATGCCGTGCCGCTGCGCCAGTTCTTCCCATTCTTTGCGGCACGGGCCATCGCCGGCGAAAACAAATCGCGCGGACGGTTGCTCGCGCAGCACCGCGGCGGCCGCTTCCAGCAGCACCGCGCCGCCCTTGGCCTCTACCAATCTTCCGGCGAATCCGATGACCGGCTGCGTCCGGCTTTGCCGTGAACCCGCGCCGAACCGGCAAGTGTCGATCCCGTTGCCGATCTGAACGATTTTTCGTTCCGCGATTCCCGACCGCGAAAGTATCCGCGCCACCTGCCGCGATGGCGTGCCGATAAAATCGAAGCGCCGCAGCATCCTCCGGTCCAGCGCCGCGTAGGCTCGCATCAGCCAGCGGCGATCCGGCCAGTTGTGGCAGGTCGAGATCCGCGCGATCCGCAAGCCTCGTGAAGCCATCCCGCCGAAAATATCGGCCTTGTAGCCGTGGCAGTGCAGCACCTCCGCGCCCGATTCGCCGATCCATTTTGAAAGCGTCCGTACCGCGTCGCCATCCCAGCGCCCGCGGCAGGGAATCGTAACCACCTCCAGCCCCGATTCGCGGCACGCTTGGGCGATCTCCAGATGCGGCTCGCGGCGGTCGCCGAAAACCGCAACACTCACGCGGCACGCGTCGCGCCGCAGAGCGAGGGAAAGCGCCAGCAGCATGTTCTCGGCTCCGAACATTCCACCGCTGCTGATCAGTTGCAAAACCTTCATCACGCCGCCAGCGCCATTTCCCCCGCATCCGTTTCGGCCGAGCGCGATGCGTTCTCGATCCGCGACGCCGCCGCCACCAGGCCCGCCAGCACCCACAGGAATCCGTTCACCTGAAGAAAGGTCCAGCGGTCTCCGAACAGGTTCGCCACCGCCGAGCAAAGCACCCAGCCCGCCAGGCCCAATCCGATCGCCGAAAAGAAATTCTCCGAGGAGCGAAACAGCCGGTAGCCCGCAAAGAACGTGCGCGCCAGCAGCCACAGGAACAGCGCCAGTCCGATCACGCCGGTTTCGATCATCACTTTGATGAAAATATTGTGCGTATCGCCGTAATTGCCAACGCGATGCATATAGGCGTACGTGTTGAATCCGGTTCCCACGATCGGATTGGAATCGAAAATCTGCATCGCGTCCTCCCAGAGCGTGAGCCGCGTGTCCGCCGAGTGATCGAGCTCTCCGGAATCATCCACCGTCATCGTCACCCGCGATGTCACCGCGTTGGGCAGCACCGCCGTCCACACGAAAGCGAAAACCACGATCCACACCAGCAGCAGCCGCTGCTTCACCAATCCCAGAAAAACCATTCCCGCGGCGAACGCGACGTAGCCCCCGCGCGACAGGCTGTACATCAGGCACATCGCGGAAAATCCGGAAAGCGACAGGTAAGCGATGCGGAACAGCATCTTGATCTGCGAAATTCCCATCGCCAGCAGAAAAATGGCGAACTGCGCTTCGAACGCCGCCAGCCCGTTCACGCCCGCGTAGCCCATCCCGCCCTGATCGCGCAGATCGTCGGAGTAAACCGAAAAATCGCGGCCGGAAACCGTGTTCCAAAAGCTGCGGTTCAGCGCCAGCCCGCTCAAGCACATCAGCGCGATCAGAATCGCGATCTGTTTTTTATCCTTGGCGCACGCCGCCGTCAGGCACAGCAGGAACGGCATCATCATGTAATCGCGCAGTTCCATGAATCGCGGATCGCCCCACGCAATCGAAAACGAGCCCAGGTAAGCCGAGCCGATCAGGTACGAAATCGTCAGAAAAATGCAGTAAACGCGCAGCAGTTTGGACCATGGCGTCGAGGGAAAACAGGTTTCGCCGCGCCGGATCAATCCGGCGGTCACCGCCAGCAGCACGATCGCGACCACGCTCGATCCGAGAGGCCATTCATTCAACCGGTAGCGGACGGTTTGAATCGGAATCAGCGGAACCAGATAGTACAGCCCCACGATCGGTTTCCAGAACATCGCCGCGATCACCGCCAGAATCCCGGAAAAATAAAGCAGCGGGACGGTAAGACCCTCGAGCCCGAGATGGATCGGCATTAAAGGCTCCGACCGGCGGCCGCCGCCTCAACCTGGCGCTCCGGTAATTCCCGATCCGCGCACCGGGCGCGTTCCATCGTGCGATACATTCGCCAGATCGTGGTGTATTCAAAGCGCGCGCCGGAGAAAAACTTCCCGAAAAACGTCACGTTGTCCTCGCTGACGTTCGCCCGCGGAATCCGCCGGCGATCGCTGTCCGGCATCCACGGCCCGCACTGTGTGCTGAACGCGAGCCGGTATCCCTCTTCGGCGACGATCGCGTCCACGCCGCCGCCGCAATCTCCGTTGGGATAAGCAAACACCTCGCACGTCTGGTTCAACAGCTTTGCGATTACCTCCTTCGATTCGCGAACTTCACGCCGCGCCGCGCGAGCGCACAGCGCCGGCAGAATCTCATGATTCATCGTGTGCGATCCGATGGTGACCCCCATCTTTTTCATGCGCAGAACATCTTCCCAGGTGAGCGTCCGATCCGCCGGATACGGGATCGTAGGGAACGGGAACAGATCCCGGAGCAGCCGGTCACGATCCGCTCTGGAGCGGGCCTTCAGCGTTTCAATCAGCGCTTCCACGCGCGCGGCGGAAATTCCGGGCTGCTCTCGCTTCAGCGCATTGGCCGCGTTTTCCGGCCAAAAAGGCGCGGCGCGATCAAGCAGGCCGGGACAGAGGAACACCGCGATCGGAATGCCGTGCGCGTGCGCAATCGGAAGCGCGACGCTCATCGTGTCCTTCCATCCGTCATCGAAAGTGACCATCGCGCGCAGCTTGCGATTCGCGCCGCCCGGCTCGGCGTCCAGCAGTCCAACCGGCTCAAACCGGCAACTGAGATAGGCGGCGAGCTTCTGAAATGTCCGCTCGCGCACCACCATCCCCGCCAGGCTGTCGGTGCCTTCGAAGTCTTGATCCGGCAGCACGCGGTGAAACGTCAGCACCGCGATCGCGCCGCTCAGCCGCAGCCGCCGCCGCGCCCACCACAACGCTCCGGACGCGCGCAAAAAGCACGCAAAAAGCATCGAAAACGTGCGTTTTAACACCAAAATCATAAAAACCGCCGCTTTGCCTGCTTCAACTGTTCAAAGCACCAGGCCTTGATTCCATCCCTGCGGAATACGGCCCACGCCATCGTTCGCGTCTTCGTCCCCAGCGATTCCTTGTATTGCGCGTCGCCCGAAAGAAAATCGCATTCGCGGAATCCGTGATCGAGGCAGTAGCGCACCACCGCGGCAAGCGTCGCCGTGCCCGGACTCAACCTCTTATCGCCGGTGTAAAAGTATCCGGCCTGATAAAGACACACGCGGCCGTGTTCGACCAGCGCGTAAACCACTCCCGCCAGCGCTTCTCCCGCCGTGACGCGGAGCAGCAGCACGCCGCCGCGCGAAAACATCTTCGCGATAAAGGCGCGATGAAAGGCAACAAACGCCGGCGAAGCGAAAACACTCGTCTTTCCCTCCTCATGCCATCTCTTGCGGCTGAGCGCGCCGAGTTCGTCGAACATGCGAAGCGCGCCGGAAAGGTCGCGCGCCGCGCTCACCCGAAGCTCGCCGCTTTCGCTTTGATAGCGAAGCGACCGTTGAACGTGCTTTCGCGCTCCGGGCGTCAATCGCGCTTCGTAAGTCGAGCCGGAAGCGCGAATCTCCTCGAGATCCACGAACGAGTTTCGCTTCATCTCTTCGGCGCCATCGGGAAACGCGCGCTTCAGCGCTTCGTAGGCGATTCCCGGGATAAATCCGTCCAGCGACACTTCCTCCCAATCCTCGGCTTCAAGGAAATGAGCCAGCGAAGCCGCCACCGGCAGCTCCCATCCGGCGCGGCATACCAGATCGTTTCGCTCCGAATAGACCGTATCGCCGGTGGGCTCGCCGCATCCGTTGATCGACAGCCGCCGCACGATACGGTACGCCGCGTTCGGCCTGGCTTTCGTGATCATGCACACGCCGACCGGCTCCCCCGCGGCTTCAAAGGTCACCAGCCGCGGCCGCAGCGATTCGCCGAATATTTCGAGCCACGTGCCGATCCATTCCGCGCTGAGAAATATCGATCGCGGCGCTGCCAGCTCGCTCCACAGCGCACGCAGCTCCGGCCACGCGGCGCGATCCCGCGCCCGCGCTTCCACCTTGCATTCACGATCCGGCGCGATCAGCATTTTTCGACATCCTTCGCATCGATATCCGCGGCAATCGAGCGCGAAAGCAGATTCACCGAAACCACCAGCCGCGTTCGATTCTTGAATCGCACCAGAACGCCTTCCACGCCTTTCAACGCTCCCCGGCGGATGCGAACCCGCGACCCTTCTTCGAGGTAAGGGTGCGGAAAACACAGTAACGGGCTTTTCAGCATGCGCATAATGGAGTCGATCTCCTGATCGGGAACCGGCTCGATTCGATCCGCGTTCCCCAGGATTCGAACCGCGCCGTGCGTCTCCCGGATCATCAGCCGGGCCGGCGCCGTATCGGCGAGCCGAACGAAAACATAGCCCGGGAACACCGGCCGCTCGATCCGTTTCCGGCGGTCCGCCCACTGATGAATTTCCGGGACGCAGGGGCAATAATTCTGAAGACCTTTCAAATCGAGCTGCGCGGTGACCTGTTTTTCGAAATTGGCTCGCGTCTGTAAGGCATACCAGCTCAGTGCGAAATCGGACATAGCTTCGCCCCGTAACTTACATATTTTTTCGTAAGTTGTTGATGCTAAATGCTATTTATTTGCCGGTTTATTTTTTCCGGCACCCGCGCTGTAGTATTCGTAATGGTCGCGGTTCTTCCAAAAAGCCCATTCTTTGAAATCGTTAATCACGGTTCCTAAAAGTTTTTCTCGAGGAATCAGCGAGGCCGCCTTCAACCCCATCGCGCGATTGCTATGATCCGGCCTCAGCACCAGAACGACGCCATCGGAAAGCTGCTGGATCAGCTTGAAATCGGCCACCGCGCTGATCGGCGTCGTGTCCACAATCACGAAAGAAAAACGCGCGCGAAGCTCGCTCATGATGGCGCGGCATCCCGGCGAATCGAGCAGCTCCGCCGGATTCCCCGACACTTCGCCGGAAGCGAGCACATGCAGATTCGGCATCATCGCGAAACTTACGATCGCGTCTTCGAGCAGACATCCGCCGCGGAGAACATCGGCCAAGCCGGGCCGCGACTCGATGCCCAGCGAGGGCGCGATCGAGCCGCGGCGCAGGTCGGCATCGACCACGATCGTCCGGGCTTCATCCTTGAGCGCGAAGCTTCCCGCCAGATTAATCGCGGTGACCGTCTTTCCATCGCCTGGACCGGCGCTCGAAATCGCGATGATTTTCGCTTCGGTGGGATGCTGAAGAAGATTGGTGCGCAGCATCCGGTACTGCTCCGCCGCGCGCGGATCGGAGCCGTCGAAGGGAAGCAGCGGCGAGCCGGGCTGAAGCCGCAGCGCCGTTTGCCGGTATTCGGAAACCGTTCGCTCCGTCCATTCCGCGCGTGCGGGCCGCTGCGGGATCGCCTCCGCGCCGTCGATCATTTCGACGATGCTGCCGGGCTTTGTTTCTCCGGATTGCTTCAATGCTTCGTAGATTCGGCTCATCGATGCGCGCCCTCGCGCGAAGTTCGCGATGCCCAGCGTCCGAACAATCCTTTGTTCTCGCCGGGAAGATATCGTTCAAGCGTCTGAAGCCGGATCGGCGGCGCGGCCTGCGCCGCAATCGCCGGGGTGACCAGATCCAAGTCCCTGGCGGCTTCGAGAATCTGGGCGCCGCCCACAACGCCGAGCTTGGCTCCGAAGGCGATCAGCAGCGCGTTGTCGGAGATCGCGTTGATCAGGCGCGGTATTCCCGACGAGCACTTCGCGACCAGCCCCACCGCGTCCGGCGTGAACGGCAGCAGACCGCCGCCGCCCAGCCGCGTCCAGCGATACTGCATATATTCGATCACCTGTCCCGGCGAAAGCGAGTGGATTCGCAGCCACACCGCGATCCGTTGCTTGAGCTGCCATAGCTCGGGCAGACGCAGCAGATCGTCCAGCTCGGGCTGCCCGGCGAGCACGATCTGCAACAGCTTGTGATCGCTGGTTTCGAAGTTCGCCAGCAGGCGGATCTCTTCGAGAACCTCCAGGTTCAGCTTGTGCGCCTCATCCACCACCAGCACGCGCGTTTTCCCGCGCGATTGCGACCGGGTCAGCAGTGCTTCGAGCATCGTAAGCCGCTGCGCTTTGCTTTGCGGAAAATCGCGCATTCCGAAATTGAGTAGCAGCAGCTCCAGAAATTCGGCGGCGGAGAGCGTCGGATTGAACACCATGCTCACCGCGGCATCATCGCCTGGCGTCATTTCGAGCAGCCGGCGCAGCAGCGTCGTTTTGCCGGTGCCGGCTTTTCCGGTGAGGACCACGAATCCCTTGCGCTTGAGAATCGAATACGAGAGGCCGGCGAGCGCTTCGCGATGAGCGTCGGTGAGAAAAATCGCCGCCGGATCGGGCGTCATTTCAAACGGGCAGTTGCGCAAACCGAAGTGGGATTCGTACATCCTAGTGCGTCTCCGCTCGCAGCGGCGTCTGAATCGTGGCGATGCGGCCGAGCACGCGCAAATCCGGCGGCAGCTCCCATTCGCCGAGAAACAGGTTTTTTTTCAGCTCGAGCCCGAAAAACAGAGCTAGGCTGAACGCAAATGCCCCGAGCGCCGCTGCCGGATAAAGCAGCAGGCGCCGCGGTTTCACCGGCTTGGCCGGCACGCGCGCCGGATCGGCGATGGTGAATCGCTCCGATTGGTCGCTGCGCTCCATGTCGGTCGCCATGGAGGCGTTGATCTTTTTATCCAGCAGCGAATGATAGTTCGCTTTGGAGGTTTCGTAGTCCCGGGTCAGCGCCGCCAGTTGCTGCTCCCGGATCGGCAGCGTCTCCACGCGGCTCTGATAGGCGCGGATCTGATCCAGAATTTTCTCGCGTTCCCGCGTCCGCCGCGCGATCTCCTCGTTGACCATTTCGATCTGGCCCTTGGTCATCGCGATCCGTTCCTGCTCGCGCTTGACATCCACGGCGGCCTGCTGGACCGAAACCGGAACCTCGACTTTGGGCGGATCGGGTGCGCGGGTTTCGGTCTCGGCAGGCTTCAGCGGCCCGGCGAGGCGTGCTTCCTCGGCGAGCGCGCGGTCAAGCTCCAGCCTTAATCGCTTGACTTCGGGATGATCCTCGTAATAGCGGAGCCGCGCCTGCTCAAGCTGCGCGCGCAAGGCGGCCGAAGGCGGCGGAGGCGCGGCCGGACCAGGATCGCGCCGCGCCACGGGATCGGCAGGCGCCGGCGGCGGCGTGAGCGCGCGCGTCGCCGTGGCCAAGGACGATTCCGCGAAGCGCAGCGTATTTTCCAGCATCACGCTGTTCTGCTGCGCGCGATCGATCGCTTCCTGATTGCCGATCAGCTCCGTTTGCAGGCGGTTCAATGCTCCCAGCAGCGCCGGCTCCTGCTGCGGCAGCTCGCCCACCCATCGGCGCTTGTATTCGCTCAGGCTCGCTTCCTGCTGGTCCAGCCGCTGTTTGGCGATCTTCAATTCGCGCTCGATAAACTCCGAGGTGCCTTCGGCGCGTTGCTCGCGCGTGCGGAAATTTTCGCGGATGAACAACTGCGTGACGCGATTCACCACGCCGGCGGCAAGCTTCGGGCTCGCTGCGTCGAAGGTGATCCGAAACGCGCCGGATCGCCCGCCGCCCAGGCCGCGTTCCAGCTCCACCGATAGGTCCCGGCGCACGCGCTCGATCACCTCGTCGATCGTCTTTACGCCGCGCTCCTGCTCATAGAGATGAAACTCTTCGGCGATTTCTTGGATGCGGTTCGCGCTCAAAACCTGCTGCTTGATGGCGTTCAGATTGTCCTGCAAGGAAACCTGCACCGTGGAGGAGACGAACTTCTCCGGGATCTTTTGCGAATCCACCAGCACCACCGCTTCGGCGCGATAAATATCGGGCATGCGCGAAATCACCCACGCCGCCGCGCCCGCCAGCACCAGCGCCAGCGCGCAGGCCGGCACGATTTGCTTGCAAAGCATCCGCAGGATCGACAGCGGTAAAAACTGCGGCGCCGCGCGCGTCGGACTCATAAGCGTTTGCACTCCCTCATGCAAGCTTCTTTCCACCCCCGATCCACCATAGCCGCACGGTTTAACAAGCGCGTGCCTTCGACTTTGCGACACAAATTGGGATCCGTCCCATTTTTTGGGATTATTGCGCGCCCACCCGCGGCAATCCGAGCGGCGGCGCGTCGCGCAGAAACGGAATCCAGGAAAACGTAAGCCGCGCCGCCTGCCCATTCACGTTTTGCGCCAGCAGAACGGGAGAAAACGATCCCGTCAGATACGAATAATCAAGACTCACCACGAGCTGCCGTCCCGCCGCGCGCGAAACGCCGCCGCTCGCCTGCCACATCCTGGTTCCCGCGGCGAGGCCGCCGCTGAGGATCTGCTCGGCCGCGTAGGCGTGCAATCCCCAGTTGAGGCCCAATCGGCGCCAGCTCCAGTTTCCGGCGAAGGTTGTGGTGGAAGTCGCTCCCAATCCGTAGAAATCTCCGGCAAAGTGGCTGTAGTTCGCCGACAAAACATTTTCCCGGCCTTCGTAGCCGAGACGCGCTTCGCCGATCCACGACGATCCCCCAGAAACCAGCGGGCCGGCGCGGAGCGGCGTGATGACTCCGCCGCCCGCCAGCACCGATCCGATCAGATGCGGCGTGAATCTGTGGGTGAAACCCAGGCCGAGCGACTCGATCGTATACGTGTCGCCGAAGCTTCGCAGCCGCTGCGTGTCCGCGCGAAGGGCGGCCTCCGATCGCGGGCTGGTCGAGTATGCCAACGAAAGCTCCGCCGTCTCCATCTCCGTTTCGAGCGCGGCTTGCGGAACCGGCTGGTTTTGGTCCGGACGCGCGCGCGAATCCGACCCCTCGCCGTCGAAGGTGACCCGGAATCTCGATGTTGGTTTGTAGGTGACGCCCAGCCTTCCGGATATGGTGAGCACTCGCTGGCCATAGATAATCGCCTGAATCGCCGTCAATCCCGTTTGCCCCGAGGGCGGAGCCTGCTCATTCGGATCGGAGGAAAGCACGGGCCCTGCGGCCTGCGGAGTTGAAAAGAGGAACTGCTCAATCGTGATATCCTCCGCCGACAATCCCGTGTTGAGCGCCCACTGCGGCGTCACCTGGCGCGTCATTTCCATATGCAGCACCTGATTCAGCCCATGCAGCGATGAAAAACGAAAACTGCGAAAGTACAGCGGCTCGTAAAGAATGCTGAAATGCGTGCGCGCGCGATTTCGCGTGTAGGCGAACTCGCCCCCCGCCCAGCCGGTATAATCCGGACCCACGTTGAGCGCCGATGGAGCCGACGCGTTCAGCCCGCCCACCAGCGACGTGTATTCGAACGAAAGCATCATCTGATAGATGTGGAAACCATCGGCCAGCGGGCCGACCAGCGGAGTCGATTCGAGCAGATTCTGGCCGCCGCAAGGCAAAATCGCGGCGGCCAGACAGAAAATCGCAACTTTATTGTGCATCGGCTTCGCCCGCTAGGGGACCACCAGCGTGTCGCCAGGATGCAGCAGGATGTTCTGATCCGGCCGGCTTCCGCTCAGCGCCGCCGGATAATCGATGCGGATTTTCGTTTCCGCGTCGCGCTCGCGCCGCAGCACGTAAATGCGGCTTTTCTTGGCATAATCGGTCAATCCGCCGGCTTCGGAGATGGCCTGAAGGACGGTCAGCGGAGTTTGCAGCGTGATCGGACCCTCCTTTCGCACCGCGCCGATCACGTAAATCTTTTCGCTGTGGATCTCGCGCACCAGCACCGTCGCGTCGGCGTCGCGGATGATGCGATTGAGCGCGGCGGTAATCTGCTGCTCCAGCTCCGCGGGAGTGAGCCCGCTGGCGCGAATCTCCTTGATCAGCGGAAGCGCCACCATTCCATCGGAGCGAACCACCACGGACGCCAGCGATGCTTCCGGTTCTTTATAAACGTTGATCTGCAACACGTCGCCGGGGCCGATCCGATATGGCCACGGCGCGTTTGCCGAAGGACGCGGCGCCGTCGCCGCCGCCGATGCGGAAGCCGCGCCATCCGGCATCATTTTCCGCTGCGCCGAAACCGTCAATCCCGCAATTCCAACCAACACGATCACGCGAGTCATTTTTCTGGAAAGCATAGCGATGGCCTACAAAAGCATTCCGGCTGCCATTAACGGACCGCGATGGTCGGACCCGCCGGGCTGGCGATGCTCGCGGCCGAAATCGTGATCGGCTGCGCGCCCGATGGCGTATCAGAGGCGAGTTGGAGATTCATCTGCTGCACTCCGCTGACCAGCCCCGGCGCCGCTCCGCTGTACAGGATCGCCGCCGTTTTTCCGCCCACCGCCGCCGTCATCGAGCCGAGCAAGGGGGCCGGGGCCGCGCTCACCGCTCCGGTTGCGCCCGGTGGATTCGTCTGGCCGCCTCCGGTGAAAAAAATCGTGATCACCGAGCCCGCCGCTGCGGGATTGGCCGCGCTGTTCGCGCTTCCATCCTGATTCAGCGCCGCCGCCGATCCGCTGCCGCTGCCGTCGATCGTGAAAATCCCCGGCGCCGCCGCGGCGACGCTCACCGTCATCGGAGCCGACTGCGCGGATTGAAACGACGCCGTTACCGCGACCTGCGATTGTCCGGCAATCTCGAACGGCGCCATCGCCTGCACCTGCGCCGCCGACGTCCACAGAACCGGCGCCGCGATCGCGCCAAAAAAAATCTGCGTGCCGTCGAGCGTGGAGGCAATGCCGCCGGTCGCCGGATCGAGGCTGAAGGCAGCCGGCGACGCAGGACCCAGCCCGCCGCCCGCAATCGTGACAATCTCTCCCGGAGCGATGGCGCGCGCGGGACCGCCGGCCGCGCTCGCGATGGAGCTTAAACTGATCCGTGGAGCAGCGGCGCCGCTATAAATCGCATACGCGCCGATCGGATACGACGCGCCTTGGGGCAGGGAAATGCCGTCGAAATCGGTTGTCTGCGGTTCGGTGATTCCGCCCGAAGCCGCCGGGCTGCCGGCCATCAGGTGAAAATCGAACTGGCTCGCGTTGACAAACTGCGGATTCGCGTTCAAGCTCTGCGTGAGATTCGCGTTGGCCGGCGGACCCCCGCCGCCGAAAAACAAATTGTTCGACCCTTGAACGCCGTTGCAGTTCTGCCCGCTTCCGCACGCATCGCCGCTGATGGGATCGTAGACCACCACATAAGGCGCAGGCGTCGAGGACGGCTGATCGGCGATATTGTTGGTCATTCGCACCGTCAGGTTTCCGTTGCCTCCACCGTTGATGACCGCCGCGCTCGCATCGGCGTACGGAGGATTGGCGAACGATCCGCAGTTGTACATCGTATTGTTGAACACCTGAACGGATCCTCCGCCTTCCGGACCGTTGTTGGTGTATCCGGGAACGCAGATGCAGCTCCAGCTTCCGCTCTTTTCGGGATTATTCGGCCCTTTTCCCGCGTTGTAAATCACGTTGTTATAGACCTGAACCGCGCCGCGCGAAGGATCCACCGTGGCCAGAATGATGCCGTCGCACTGCGTATCGTGTATCAGGTTGTCGTGAATCTGAATGTCGTACTGGTTGAAACCGGTCGGATCGTCCGCGCCGCCGTCGCCGAGCGGCGAGGAGTGAATCTGAATTCCGCGGCATCCATGAACGTTGTAGATCGTGTTCCAGCCGATCTCGATATGGTTGCTGTCGGTCGAAAAATAAACGCCCTGGTATTCGGCCGTCGCATCCGCCGCCCCGGTGTCGTGAACCGTGTTGCCGAGAAATTTCCAGTTGCTGCTTTGCTCCGTCGCCAGGCACCCCGATTCGTCATTTCCATTGGGACACGACAGATCGTTTGCGACGACGCGCCAATCCGAGCCTTGCGCGATCGCCATCGCCTCCGTGCCGCCGCGCAAAACAAGTCCGGCGAAGACCCAATGCGATTCTCCATTTCCCGCGCTGCGAATCCCGCTATCGCAGCCCGAGCTGTTCACGTTTCCGATCGTCGCCGTCGCGCCCGGATAAGCGACGAAGGCGATGGGAGCGCCCGGCGCGCCTGAAATCGAGTCGATCGTGAAACACGCGTTGAATCCTCCGTCGTCGTCCCCCGTCTGCGCGACGCCATCCATCAGATAAACGATGTCGCCCGCCGAAACCTCATCCCGCGCGTGAAGAATGGTCCGCCAAGGCGCGGAAAAATCGCCCGGATTGTTATCGCTTCCGCCCGGTGAAACGAAGTAGATCCGGCCGGGGCGAATGGCGAACGGAACCGCGTTCGAGGTCCCCGCGCCGTTCTGAACCGTGATCGCGCCGGTCGCCGCCCCCGCGCCGAGTTGAAATGAAATTTTGCGATCCGACCAGGAAAAAATGGACGCCGGCGCCGCGCCGCCCGCCGTGATCGTGCCGCTGGAGGCGAAACGTTTTCCATAAATCGTCACAATGGCGCCCGCCGGACCGCTCTCCAGATCCGAATAAAAAATCGCCGGAGGCTGCGCGTAAATCGCGCCGGCGGCGATGGCGCACAAAACGGCTCGCCAGATCATCAAACCCGCTCTCGCACGAGAGCAGCCAGTTTAGAATTCAGGCGCCGCCGGCAGGAATGCCGGGGCTTGATACATTTGCGTTCCGAAATTTTCGGAATTCGTCAAAATTCTTTTCCCGGAACCCGCCTCTTTCGGCCCGCCGCGCAAGCCGGCTCTATCACTTCTCGCCCCCGCTTGAGCCCGGCGCCGATCCGCCCAGAAACAGCTTCCGTCCATCGGCGAACGACACCGACTGGCCGACCGCGCGATTGGAGCCGTCCTTGGCGCGAAAACCCGCCACCACCACTTCGCTCCCCTTCGGCAGCGCCGATTTGTTGAATCCCAGGCGAAGCAGCGCATTCGGACTTCCGCCCTCGATCATCCAGCTCGTGACTTTTCCGTCCGCGTCCTTCACATCCAGATGAATCCAGGAGTGAGGATTGATCCAGTCCATCTCCGTCACCGTGCCATGGAGCTTCACCGGCTTGTTCACGTCGAACTCCGCGGCAAACGAGTGGTGTGCTTCAAGCCGAGCCAGCGCGAGCAGCAACAGACAGGGCGCGAGCTTCATTTGGACTCCTTTCGCGCGGCCTCGGCGGCCGCTTTTTCCGCGGCGCGCGCCCCGCTCAATGTGTTGGCGATCCCGAGATTTCCTTCATGGCAGGCGAACTCGAAAATCGGTCCTTCGATGCGCGCCAGCGTGATCTGCGCCGTCCACGGCCGCGTCCAGGTATGCGGATCTTCGGCGGTGAACTCGTACAGAATTGTATCCGCGTCGACGCGCGTGAACCGCTCGATCAGATGCAGATGCTCGGTCGATCCGCGAAACGCCGTCCGGTCCGTGAAGTTCGTCGTATCTACCACCAACGTGTCGCCTTCCCAGCGCCCGCGCGAATCGCCCGCCCATTGGCGGATTTCCGGCGCCAGATGCGGGCTGTTGTCGGTCGGAATCACGCGCGTGCTGTGGATCATCTCCTGCACGATCGCCACGTGCCGCGCATCCTGCACGATTTGCAGATTGCTGTTGTACGCCGAAGGCAGCATCGGCGGACCCTCGGTTGAATACATCAGACACTGCTCCTGAAGCGGGCGATTTTCCGGGCCGTCGAACTGATGCCCGCGATTGCGCGCCGCGCGCTCGGCCAGCCGCTGCCGGGCTTCCGCCGTAAACGGCGGCACGCGCCCCTCCGGACCGACGATCAGCGAAGTACGCAGCGTGGAAGCCACCTTCACCTGACTCAGATCCAACCCGTATTGCGACATATTGTAGTGCTCGCGCGCCTGCGCGCCGAGCCGCTCCCAGCTCGAAATGCCCAAAACGCGTTTCGCGTTTTCGGCGGCCTCCGCGGGCGTATAAAACTCCTGGCCGTTCAGCTCCGCCGGGCGCTCCAGCGGGACCACGGAAGCACTGGTCCAGATGCCTTCCAGATTCGGATCGCCGTGCGGCGTTCGCGGAAGCGCCGCGGGCTGCGGCCACGCCGCCGCGCTCAAAACGATCGCGGCAATCAGCGCGCGCCAAACGTTCATGGCTTGCCTCCCGTCTTCTTCCGGAGATGCCCGTACAATAATTCTTCCACGAATTCGACGCACTTGAACTCCAGCAGCCGCGCGTTCTCTTCCTCGTGCCGGTAAAGAATCATGCGGATTTTCCAGGGCCGCGAAAATGTTTGCGGATCGTCGATCGTCGCTTCGTAATTGAGCATTCCCGCGCCGCGCGGCGGGTATCGCTCGGTCACGCGCAGCGCGGCGGAGTGAAAATTTCCCGCGCGATCGAACCACGTCTTGTCGTTCAATCCGGTGACGTCGATCACCAGCGTGTCGCCTTCCCAATGCCCGTTGGACCACCCCATCCAGCTATCGATCGGCGCCTGTTTGTTCGAATCCATGTTCACGATGCGCGCCGCACCGGCGTATTCGTAGCTGAACAGAATCGTTTTTTGCGACTGCACGATTTGAAAAGGGTAGGGCAGGTAAGTGGCGCGGGGGACGCCGGGCAGATAGCACTTGATCTCGGGATCGGCGGTCCAGCGATTGGCGAAATTTTGTTTTCGCCGCGCGGCCGCTTCAGCCAGATAAGGAATCGTTCCGCCTTCCACCACGCTCTCGCCCGGCGGAATCGCTCCGATCGCGCCGAGTTGCGGCAGGTTCCCGGCGGAGGCGGCGTGACCCTCCAGATTCCAGTCCGCCGTGTTCATCACCTGCCAGATGCCGCTCAGGTCGGGCTTGCCGGCGGCGTCGCGCGGCGGCGGATATCCGGGCTGCGCCCGGGCCATCGCGGCCGCAATCAGCAGTGCGAAAGCTCGCGCATGCATTGCCTGAGTTTAGGGCAAGCACTGGCGCCGGTCAAGCAAACGATGCTACCGCAACGCCGCGCGATTGGCGAAATCGAGCACGAAGCCCGGAAGAATGCCAAGCAGCAGCGTCACGATCGCCGACCCGTACACGGCCAGCTTCAACGCCGGTCCGGCCGAGGGCAGCGACTCCGCCGCGCCGTCCGGATCTTTCATGTACATCACCACCAGAACGCGCAGGTAATAATACGCCGCCACCGCGCTGTTCAACAAGCCGAGCACGGTGAGCCACACCAGGTTGGAATCCAACGCCGCCTTGAAGATGTAAAACTTCCCGAAAAATCCGCCGGTCAGCGGGACGCCGATCAGAGACAACAGAAAAATCGCCAGCATCGCGGCCATTCCCGGTTGCCGCCGGGCCAGTCCCGCGAAATCGTCGATCTTGACGTAGCGTTCGCCCTTGCGCGCCACGTGCGTGACCACGGCGAAGGCGCCGAAATTGGTGAACGCGTAAGCCGCCAGATAGAACATCGCAGCCGCCGCGCCGGTCTGCGACGCCGCCGTCACCGCGATCAGCACGTAGCCGGCGTGCGCAATCGAGCTGTAGGCGAGCATGCGCTTGATGTTCGACTGCTGGATCGCCGCGAAGTTGCCGACGATCATCGTCGCCAGCGCGCACACCCACATCAGGGGCTGCCAGTCGTGGGCGATCGGCCCGAACGCGGTCTCAAAGGTGCGGATCAGAATCGCGAAGGCGGCCGCCTTCGGTCCCACCGACAGAAACCCCGACACCGGCGCCGGCGCGCCTTGATAAACATCGGGCGCCCAGATCTGGAATGGCGCGGCGGAAATTTTGAAGCCGAAGCCCACGAACATCAGCGCCGCCGCGGCGCCGGTCAGCAGAAGCGGCGGCGCGCCGCCGGCGGAAAGCGCCAGCCGGATCGCTTCCAAATTGGTGGAGCCCGTCAGCCCGTAGATCCAGGCCACGCCATACAGCAGAAACGCTGTGGCAAACGATCCCAGCAGAAAATATTTCAGCGCCGCTTCGTTGTTGCGCGGATCGTCGCGCAGATACCCGGCCAGAATATACGACGCGATGGAGGAAATCTCCAGGCCGATGAAGATCACGATCAGCTCGTTGGCCGAAGCCATGATCGATTGCCCGGCCACGCTGAACAGAATCAGCGCATAGAACTCGCCGCCCGGATGATTTTCGCGCCACAAATATTCGGCCGAGGCGAACACCGCCAGCAAACCGGCGGCGACCACCAGCACGCGGAAAAACGTCGCGAATCCATCGACGATGATCATGCCGTGAAACGCGGCGCCGGGCGAGCCGTAGGCGACGATCGATCCAACCAGCGCCGCGCCCAATCCCGCGGCGGCGAGCGGCGCGAAAATCCGCTTCCGCGCCTCGCTCAGCACCGCTTCGAAAAACATAATCGCCACGCCGAACAGCGTCAGAAGGATCTCCGGCAGAATGCGCAGATATTCCGCGGAGGCCGGGAAAAAGCTAGCGGGCACGGATCGCCTCCGGAGCCAGAATCTGCACGCGCTCGGTTTTGAGCCGGTGCGTCGTATCGAGAATCCGCGCGTTCTGCGCGCTGATCGGCGGTAGGAAGCTTTGCGTGAACGTTCCCATCCAGACCATCAGCGCGATCAGCGGAACAATCGCCGCCCATTCCCGTCCGGTCAGATCGTAGATGTGATGCGTCACGCCGTCGGACGCTTTGCCGAAAAACGCCCGCTGATAGAGCCACAGCATGTAGCACGCCGATAGAATCACGCCGATGGCGGCGAACGCGGTCCAGGTGAAGTGCTCCATAGCCGTGCCCTGTAGCACCAGGTATTCGCCCACGAAGTTATTCAAGCTCGGCAAGCCGATGGAGGCGAGCGTGGTGATCAAAAAAATGATCGACAGATTCGGCGCCGGCGTAGCCACCCCTCCGTACGCCGCGATCTCCAGCGAGTGCCGCCGTTCATACAAATAGCCGACCAGCATGAACAGCGCGCCGGTCGAGATGCCGTGGTTCAGCATCTGATACACCGCGCCGTCCAGCCCCTGTTGCGTGAAGGAAAAAATCCCAAGCACGACGAACCCCAGGTGGCTCACCGAGGAGTACGCCACCAGCTTCTTCATATTGGGCTGGACCAGCGCGACCAGCGCGCCGTAAATAATTCCCGTGATCGCCAGAGCCGCCACCCACGGCGCCGAGCTGCGCGCGGCGTCGGGAAACAGCGGCAGGCAGTAGCGCAACAGACCATAGGCACCCATCTTCAGCATCACCGAAGCCAGCATCACCGAGCCCGCCGTCGGCGCTTCCACGTGCGCATCCGGCAGCCAGGTATGCAGTGGGAACAGCGGAACCTTGATCGCGAAGGAAATGAAAAACGCCAAAAACAGCAGCATCTCGGCGCGCGGCGTGAACGTGAGCCGTCCGGTTTCGATCTGGCTCAGAATCGCGACGTAGTCGAAGGAGCCCGCGCGATTGTACAGATAGATAATCGCCGCCAGCATCAGCACCGAGCCGGCCATCGTGTACAGGAAAAATTTCACTGCGGCGTAGATGCGCCGCTCATGGCCCCAGATGCCGATCAGGAAGTACATCGGGACCAGGCAGATTTCCCAGAACACGTAGAACAGGAACAGATCGAGCGCCACGAAAACGCCGATCAGCCCGAATTCGAGCAGAATCAGAAACGCGTAAAACTCCTTCACCCGGTGGTCGATGTATTTCCACGACACCGCGACCGAGATCGGCGTCAGCAGCGTCGTCAGAAGCACCAGCCACAGGCTCAGGCCGTCGAGGCCGACGTGATAGCGAATCGGCGGCGAGTTGATCCAGACGGCGTCGGTGGTGAACACGTAGCCGGAAGGATTGGCGAACCAGTATGGCCCGATCAGCCCCAGCGAGACGATAAAAATCAGCAGGGAAATGATCAGCGCCGCGGCGCGCGAGAATTGTTTCGGGATCAGCAGCAGCGCCGCGAATCCGATCAGCGGCAGGAACAGGACGGCGTCGAGCAGCGTCATCGCGCGCCTCCGCTGAACGCCATGTAGACCACAATGGCGATCGAGCCCAAAACCACCCATCCGGCGTAGTCGCGGATGTATCCGTTTTGCGCGAATTTCAAAATGCCCCCGATCCCGCGCGCCGCGCGGCCGATCCCGTTCACCGCGCCGTCGATGAGGCTCGCATCGGCGCCGCGCCACAGCAGCGTGCGCGAGCCGTCCACCACCGGACGCACCACGGTTTCATCGTAAAGCTCGTCCACGAAATATTTGTTGTAGATCAAAGTGTAAAGACCGTGCAGACTGCCGGCCAGCACTTCCGGAATCGAGGGCGCGACCACGTAGAACAGATACGCGAGCGCGATGCCGCCCAGGCCCGCCGCGATCGAGACGTAAACCGTCCACTCATTGCCGCTTTCGGCCGCCAGCGGAAACATCGGCTCCAGAAATTTCGGGACGTTGATGTATCCGCCGCCCAAACTCAGCGCCGCCAGAATCGCCAGAGGTCCCCACATCACCAGCGGCGATTCGTGGGGGTGGTGATGGCCGCGATAGGAACCGAAAAAGCACAGAAACAGCGCTCGAAAGACGTAAAACGCCGTCATGAACGCGGTAATGACGCCCAGCCAGTACATCCACGGAGAGTACTCGTAAGCCGCGCCGAGGATCGCGTCCTTGCTGTGGAAACCGGAAAACGGCGGCACGCCGGCGATCGCCACTCCGGCGCAGAACAGCGTCGCGCAGGTGATCGGGATTTTCTTCGCCAGCCCGCCCATGTTGCGCAGGTCCTGTTCGCCGGATAAGGCGTGAATCACGCTGCCCGCGCCCAAAAACAGCAGCGCCTTGAAAAAGGCATGCGTCATCAGATGAAAAATTCCCGCCGAAAACGCCCCGCTGCCGAGCGCCAGAAACATGTAACCCAACTGCGAAACGGTGGAATACGCGAAAACCTTCTTGATGTCGTTTTGCAGCAGGCCGATGCTTGCGGCGAAGAACGCCGTGGCCACGCCGATGATCGCCACGATGTTCAGAGCGAACGGAGAATGCAGATAAAGCTGCGAGCTGCGCGTGATCATGTACACGCCGGCCGTGACCATGGTCGCGGCGTGGATCAGCGCGGAAACCGGCGTGGGACCCGCCATCGCGTCCGGCAGCCAGACATATAAAGGAACCTGCGCGGATTTTCCCGCCGCGCCCAGCAGCAGCAGCAGACAGATCGCGGTGATCCATCCCGGGTGCGCCTCCACCGGCATGTCTTTCACCTGCGAAAAAACCCGGCCGAAATCGAGCGAGCCGAAGTGCAGCGCGATCAGAAATACGGCCAGCGAAAATCCGAAGTCGCCGATGCGGTTCACGATGAACGCCTTGTTGCCCGCGTCGGTGGCGAATTTTTCAAGGAAATAGAACCCGATCAGCAGATAGCTGCACAGTCCCACGCCCTCCCATCCCACGAACAGCAGCAGGAAGTTCGCGCCCAGAACCAGGATCAGCATGAAGAACATGAACAGGTTGAAATAAGCGAAAAAGCGGTAATAACCGCCTTCGTGCGCCATGTAGCCGACCGCGTAGACGTGAATCAGGAAACCGACGCCGGTGACCACCATCAGCATGACTTCCGCCAGCCGGTCCACCGCGAAATCGACGCTGATATTCAGCGCGCCGGATTGGATCCAGGTGAAGTAATGCTCGAAATAAGCCGCTTCCGGCGCGCCGAGCGCGGCGATCGTCTTCAGCACCCACAAAAACGACAGCAGCACGCTGCCGCAGGCGACAAAGCTGACCGCCAGCTTCGACATCCGCCGGCCGAAAAACCCGTTCACCAGAAATCCGGCGAACGGAAACAGGGGAATGAGCCAAAGTTGCATCGTTTAGTTCTTGAGCGAGCTTACCTCGTCGATTTCGAGCGTCTGGCGATTCTTGAAAACGGTCAGGATGATGGCCAGACCCACGGCGGCCTCCGCCGCGGCCACCACCATCACGAAGAAACTGAAAATGTGCCCGTCGTTGCGCCCCAGCTTGTAGGAAAAGGCGATAAAGCTCAGGTTTACCGCGTTGAGCATCAGCTCGATGGACATGAAAACCGTAATAATGTTGCGCCGGAACAGAAACCCGGCGACGCCGAGCGCGAAAAGAACCGCGCTCAGGATCAGATACCAGGAAAGAGGCGCGGGACCATTGATCACGGCTGGCAGTTGCGGCACTATTCAATCTCCTTGCGGGCGAGCACGATCGCGCCCACGATCGCGATCAGGATCAGGATGCTGGTGATTTCAAACGGCAGCACGTAATTTTCGAACAGACTCGTTCCGATGTCGAACGGATTGCCGTGCTGGAAGGCGCCGAAGGTCACTTCGGCGGTATGCGGAACCGCGTGTTGGATCAGATAGGCGCCAATTCCGATGATTGCGGCGATCATCGGCGCGCCGGCGTAGCTCGCCCACAGACGTTTCTTCCCGCGCGTCTCGCCGCCGGCGTTCTGCAGCATGATGACGAAAATGAACAGCACCATGATGGCGCCGGCGTAGACGATCAATTGCGCCATGGCGATGAACTCGCCGCCCAGCAGCAGATAAAGCACCGCCAGCGATCCCATCACGCCCACCAGCGACAGCGCGCTTGAAATCGGATGCTTTTGCAGCACCAGGTTGACGCCGCAAACCACCGAGATCGCCGCGAAGATGAGAAAAAGAATCGAATCCATAGTCTAAGTAAGGGCCACCACCAGGCCGGTGATAAACAGGTTGGCGACCGCGACCGGAAACATGAACGTCCAGGCAAAGCGCATCAACTGATCGTAGCGGAAGCGCGGAAGCGTGCCGCGCACCCAAATATAAACGAACAGAATGAATCCCACCTTCGCGGCGAACCAGAACAACGGCAGCAAAACCGCGGAAACCGGCGGGATCAGAAAGACCGCGGCGATTCCCAGGAACACCACGCCGGCGACCGGCAGCGTGATCCGGTCAAACGATCGCGCCGGATGGAAGCCGTGATAAAAGCACAGCGCCGCGCCAACCAGGAACGTCGCGGTCGGCAGGAAACTCGAGCCATACTGCGCCGGCCATAGCGGCTGCCATCCGCCGAGGAACAGCAGCGTGGCCACGCAGGAGACGGTCACCATGTTGGCGTACTCGGCCATGAAGAAGGCGGCGAACTTCATGCTCGAATATTCGGTGTGAAAGCCCGCCACCAGCTCGTTTTCAGCCTCGGGAAGATCGAACGGCACGCGGTTGGTTTCCGCGAAAACCGCAATGCAGAACAGGATGAAGCTCACCACCTGCGGAACCGGGCCTTGAAAGATTGTCCAGCGCGGGATGAAGCCCAGATAGTAGCCGCTCTGCGCGTCCACCAGTTGGCGGAAGCTGAGCGTGTTGAGCATCAGCAGCGGCGCCGCGATCGCCAGCGCCATCGGCAGCTCATAGCTGATCATCTGCGCCGAGCTGCGAAGACCGCCGAGCAGCGCGTACTTGTTGTTCGACGCCCATCCGGCCAGCGCCACGCCGTACACGCCCATTCCCGAAAGCCCCAGAATGAACAGCACGCCGATATTCAAATCGGTGAGCTGCATGGCGGTGTGAACCGGACCCACGCTGATTTCGGTGCCGAAGGGAATGACCGAAATCGCGATCAGCGCGAAGAAAACCGCGATGAACGGCGCCAGAAAATAGAAAACCTTGTTGACATGCGACGGCAGAATGTCCTCTTTGGTGAGCAGCTTGATCACGTCGGCCAGCGGCTGGAGCAGCCCATGCGGCCCGACGCGGCGCGGCCCGACGCGAAGCTGGATGTGGGCGATGACTTTACGCTCGATCCATTGCAGATAAGCGAGCGTGGTCATGAGCACGAAGGCGACCACCGCGGCTTTAATCAAAGAGAGAATTAAGAAATTCATCGCGTAGGGGCCAGGGGCCGCCAGCCGGTGGCCGGCATAAATTTAGTTTGCTGCCGCATGTTTTTCAATCGAGTTCGATAGTCCATGGATTAAACGGCCGACTTCGCCGGCGGGTCCGGTAAAGCGCTCCAATTCCGTTTGCTTCGTGTATGCCAGGCTCAACGAGCCCAGAGCGATCGAAAGGGAACCGCATGAACTCCCGGCTTCCCCGGCTTTGGCCCTCGGCGATGTTGGACGGAATCGAAACGGCGGCGCGCCGCAGTTGATTGGTCAAACCGTAAGACTCCTCTCTTGGGAACTGCTTCGTTATCTTGCAAACTTCTTCCACCGGATCCATCGCCTTTTGCCACGCGACCAAATCGCGGTAACGCTTGACGGTCATTTCGGCGGCGATCACTCCTGGCTACCGGCCACCGGCCTCTGGCCACTGAAAAGCGATCCCGGCGATTCCACTACGGAGTTCAAAATCTTCGAATATCGCGACAAAGTGCCGGAGGTAAACAACGTGTCTCCGGCCGATTTGACAACGCCCGGCAACTCCGCCACCCGCCCATTCAACGGCATGGTCGGCGCCGCCCCGCCCGTCGCGATCACCGGCAGCGGAACATTGTAGCCGCGCACCGTCTGGCGGATTTCTTCCAAAACTTTATCCGGCAGCCAGATTCCCAGATGCAGGCCCATCTCTTTGGCGATCAGCCCGAAAATCTCCAGGTCGGTTTTCGCGCCCATCACCTTCACCGCCGCTTTGAGCTTCTGCACTTCGCCGCAAACATTGGTCACCGTCCCGCTCTTTTCGTACGCGGAGGCGGCCGGCAGAACGATATCGGCGCGCCGCGCCGTTTCGGTCATGAACAGATCCTGCACGACCACGAAGGCCTGCCGCGAGGCGAGCTTCGCGTCTTTCAGCGGATTGGCCCCCACCACCCACAGCGCGCTCAAATCCGCCGCGGCCAGCATCTGCTCCAGGCTCTTTCCGCCGTCGCGCGGAACCACGCCCATGTCGAAGGCGCCGCGCGAGTTCGAGTAATCGACCAGGCAAACGTACTTCACCGCCACGCCCAGCGAATCGCCGAAAGCGATCGTGCGGCGCGTGTCGGCCAGCGGTCCGATCACGATCACCAGATTTTCTTCCCGGGCGAGCTTGTCCCGAAGCTCTTCCAGATTTTGCGCGCGGGCAAACGAATACTTGTCTTCCCGGACCGGACCCGGCGCGACGGTATAAATATGCGCGGCGTGATGGCGGACGTTGGCCCGCGCCTGGAAGGCGAGCAAAGGATGCTGCTGCGACAGATCCGCGCCGGCGATCAGCACCGCCTTGGCCAGATAGAGATCCTGCGTAGACGCCAGAGCATCGTTGCGCCCGGCCAGCGCGTCGAAGAACGCCGCCAGATCGCCGGTGCGGTGATGATCGATGTTCTTTGTGCCCAGTCCCTGGCGCGCCATTTTCGCCAGGAAAAAATTTTCTTCGTTGGTGGTGTGATTCGATCCGATCACGCCAAACTCGCCGCCGCGAACTTTAATTTCGTTGAAGCGCGCCGCCACGATCTCGATCGCCTTCGACCAGGAAACCGGCTCGAAGCCCTCGCCGGATCGCAGCAAAGGCGATTGCAGCCGCTCCGGATGATCGACGAAATCGAAAGCGTAGCGGCCCTTGATGCACAAAAATTCGCCGTTGATGCCGCTGCGATCGCGATTGTTGCCGCGGATGATTTTTCCGTTGCGCACGCCCAGCGTGGTCCGGCAGCCGTCGGCGCAGTGGGTGCAGATCGTGCCCACGTGCTCCATCTCCCAGGGGCGCGTCTGATAGCGGTAAATTCCGCTGGTCAGCGCGCCGACCGGGCAGATATCGATGCAGGCGCCGCACTCGTCGCACTCCAGATGATCGTGGCGATTGGGAACGATTTCCGAGATCACGCCGCGATTGGCCACGCCCAGCGCGTTCACGCCCATCCCTTCATTGCAAATCCGCACGCAGCGATAGCAGAGAATGCAGCGCGGCGCGTCGAAAAACACCACCGGCGACCACTGCTTTTCATCGACGTGCACCTTGCGTTCCCGGAACCGGCTTTCGCCCGCGCCGTAGCGAAACACCATGTCCTGCAATTCGCACTCGCCGCCCTTGTCGCAAACCGGACAATCCAGCGGATGATTGGTCAGCAGGAATTCGAGCGTGCCCTTGCGCGCCTGCTTTACCACCGCCGATTCGGTGTGGACCACCATGCCTTCGGCCACCGGCAGCGTGCAGCCCACCTGCAATTTCGGCGTCTTTTCCACTTCCACCAGGCACATGCGGCAAGCCGCTTGAAGCGTCAGTCCCTCGTAATAGCAAAAAGAGGGAATCTCGATACCGGCCTGGCGTGCCGCCTCGATCAGCAGCGTGCCCTTTTCCGCTTCGACGGGGTGTCCGTCAATCGTCAGCTTGACCGTTTCCGGCATCAGACCAGCACCGCCTCCGGCACAATATATTTGTCAAAATCCTCGGCGAATTTTTCCACAATCGAAATCGTCGGCATCGCCGCCGCGTCGCCCAGCGCGCAGAATGTCCGCCCCAGCATGTTTTTGGAAAGCTCGCCGAGCAGCGCGACATCCTCGCGGCGCCCGTTTCCTTCCACCATGCGCGTTAAAATTTTCCTCAGCCAGGTGGTGCCTTCGCGGCAGGGGATGCACCAGCCGCAGCTTTCGTGCGCGTAGAATCGCATGATCCGCAGCGCCACGCGCGCCATGTCCGTGGTCTCATCCATCACCACCATGCCGCCCGAGCCGAGCATGCTGCCGGCCTTGGCCAGCGTGTCGTAATCCAT
>JAJPHS010000042.1 GCA_021325175.1 Terriglobia bacterium | reverse complement strand
TTGCGTGAGGAACGTCATGTTGAAGCCGATAAACACCAGCACGCAGCCGAGCGCGGCCCATTTTTCCGTGTACATCCGCCCGGTCATCTTCGGCCACCAGTAATGCAGGCCGCCGATGAAGGCGATCACCGTGCCGCCCATCATCACGTAATGGAAGTGCGCGACAACGAAATAGGTATCGGTGAGGTGCACGTCGGTAGAAAGCGTGCCCAAAAAAATTCCCGTCAGGCCGCCGATGCCGAATAACAGCAGGAAGCTGATGGCGTAGAGCATCGGCGTTTCGAGCGAAATATTGCCCTTGTACATCGTGCCCAGCCAGTTGAACATTTTGACGCCGGAGGGAATCGCGACCAGAAACGTCAACGCCGAGAAGATCACCGTGGCGAGCTGCGACTGGCCCGCCACGAACATGTGATGGCCCCAGACGATGAAGCTCAGCAGCGCGAGCGAAACGCTTGAATACGCCACCGCGCGGTAGCCGAACATCGTCTTGCGCGAAAACGTGGGGATCAGCTCGCTGATGATCGCCATTCCCGGCAGAATCATGATGTAAACCGCCGGATGCGAATAGAACCAGAAGAAGTGCTGGAACAGCACCGGGTCGCCGCCAAGCTTCGGGTCGAAAATGCCGATGCTGAACACGCGCTCCAGCGCCAGCAGGCACAGCGTAATGCCCAGAACCGGCGTCGCCAGCACCTGAATGATCGCCGTCGAATAAATGCCCCATACGAACAGCGGCATATCGAACCAGCCCATCCCCGGCGCGCGCAGCTTATGCACGGTCGCGACAAAGTTAATTCCGGTGAATATCGAAGAAAAGCCGAGGATGAATACCGCCATGACCATCAGCGTGACGGTGCCGCTGGTCGTCGTCGAATAGGGAGTGTAAAAGGTCCAGCCGGTGTCGATGGCGCCGAAAATCATTCCGCAGATGGCCATCACGGCGCCGATCACCCAAAGATAAAAGCTCGCCAGATTCAGCCGTGGAAACGCCACGTCCTTGGCCCCCAGCATCAGCGGCAGCACGAAGTTTCCCAGCGCCGCAGGAATGGAGGGAATGATGAACAAAAACACCATGATCACGCCATGCAGCGTGAACACACGGTTGTAGGTCTCAGCGCTCATCAGCACTTTGCCGAACAGCATGTGCTTGGGGTTGAGCAGCGACAGCCGGACGAACAGTGCGAAAATTCCGCCCATCAAGAACGCCGTCAGTACGCCCACCAGGTACATTACGCCGATGCGCTTGTGGTCGACCGTGGTCATCCAACTCCAGATGCCCTTCGAGGCGTTCAGATAATTCACTTCCGGCCGCGGATGGTCCGCGATTTTGCCCCGCGATGTTAACGTATTCGCCATCGTCTCCTCACTTTGTTCCGGTTGTCCCCGAAGCGCCGCTGGCGCCCGCCGGCTTGGGCGGAAGCGACAGCACCGTCGGCGCCGGAGGCCCGCCGTTCGGGTTGTTGCCTAAGGACTTGATAAACGCGATCAGCCCCTGAATTTCGTGCTCGCGAAGCAAGCCCTGAAATGTCGGCATGATGGGATCGAATCCAGCCACGATCTTGGCCTGCGGCTGCATCATCGATTCGCGAACGTAATCGGCATCCACCAGCACTTCCTTGCCGTCGTTCAATTTTTCCATCTTGCCCCAGATGCCCTTCCAGCTCGGCCCGCCCGAGGCGATCCGCGAGCCGTCAATCGAGTGGCAGGTCGAGCAGCCCTTGCGCTCATATTGAATCCTGCCCCACTCGGCCGGCTTCATTTTGTAGTCTTCCCACTCCGTGCCGCCGGTCTCCATGAATTTCTGAAAATCGGCTTCGTTGTCCACCACCAGCTTGGCCTGCATGTCGGAATGACCTTTGCCGCAATATTCCGCGCAGGTCACATGATGCGTGCCGAGCACGGTCGGCGTGAACCAGACTTCGGTATAACGTCCCGGAACGATATCATGTTTCACCCGCATATCCGGCACGAAGAAATCGTGCAGCACGTCTTCGCTGGTCATCACGAAGCGCACCGGCTTGTTCACCAGAACATGAATTTCGTTCGCCGTGCGCGTTCCATCCGGATATTCGAACTGCCACAGCCACTTCTTGGCCGTAATTTGGATCTCCATCGCCTCGCCCGGCGCGACGGCGTATTTCATCCAACCGTTCAGGCCCCAGAAAAAGATGGCGACGCAAAGCAGCAGCGGGATCACGGTCCAGACGATTTCAAGCGTCGTGTTGTGGGTCTGATGCGGCGTCACGCGGCCCGGCTTGTAGCGATAGCGCCAGGCGAAGCCGATGGCCGCCGCCGCGATCCCCACAAACAGGATGCCGCACAGCCAGAACAGGCCCATGTAAACGTTATCCACTTCGCCCGCGAACTGCGAGCCCTGTGGGGGCAACATCAGGGAACGGAGCCACTCCATTTATGCCAATCCTTCTTTAACCCGAGCCGAGCGGGACTTTTCGAACTTGATCATTCGCCACAAAAACCAGCCGATCAGGAGCACTGTTAGCGCTCCGCCCATTTTCATGAAATTCGCCGCGAACAGCACGTAGCCATTCGACTTCGGATCGTAGTGATAACAGAACAGCAGAATTTTTTCGACCGTCATCGTCGAGCGGCCTTCACTTGCTTCGGCCAGCGCGAAACGCACGTCCATCGGACGGAAACGAGTGCCGTAGAGATAGCGCGCGATCTTTCCTTCCGGCGTCAGGACAAAAATCGCCGCCGGATGCGCGAACTGCTCCTGGCT
This sequence comes from Terriglobia bacterium, assembly GCA_021325175.1. Taxonomy (GTDB): domain Bacteria; phylum Acidobacteriota; class Terriglobia; order Bryobacterales; family Bryobacteraceae; genus Palsa-187. The sequence continues at coordinate 1,434 of JAJPHS010000042.1, read as the reverse complement.
CGGATCGTAGCGGTAGTGATAGCCGAGCTGTTCGGCAAGCTTTTTCGCGTTGTCGTCTTTATCGCAGAGAAAATGCCAGCTCCCCGGCTTGCCGAGGCTTTCGATGTAGCTCGCTTTCTTCCGGCGGGCCAGATCGAACGATTCGTTCGGATCGATGCTGATCGTGACTACTTCGTATTGCTCGCCTGGATTCCACGGAATCTCGCGCATCACCTGCGCCTGCCCGTTGAGAATCAGATTGCACAGCATCGGGCAGGAGTAATAAATGAGGTCCAAAATGACCGGCTTGCCCCGGTGAAAGAAATCGCGCAGCGCAACCGGATATCCGTTCTCGGCGATGAACTGCAAATCGAGATCGATCGTCGCGCCCAGGTGTTCATCCACGCCCACGCCCATCAACTGCGGAGGACGCACGCCGGTGGGCAATCGCCCGGGCTCGCCCGAGGGGAGCGCGTCTTTTTGCGCGAAGGCCGAAGCCGCCAGGCCCAAGCCCAGCAACATCGCTCCAACGCGGATTTTCGTCAAAACTTCCATCAAGCTCACTTGGCCGGCGCGGCTCCCGGCGCTCCGGAAGGGCCCGCGGCGTCGTCCTTTTTGGGGATGTAGCTTTTCGCCGGATAAAACAATTTTCCGGACGCCGCTTCTTGCGCGAACAGCTCCATCGCGCGATCCACCGGAATCCGCACCGCGCCGTTCTTCTTGTCCGCCCAGGAATAATGCGTTAACAACCAATCCTCGCGACGGTGCAGGTCGAGCAACTGCTCGCTCGGAGGCGCCAGCACTTTTTCGTAGACCGCTTCCTGCCAGATCTTGTTGAAATAGGATTGCAGCGCCAGGATCGTGATCACCAGCAGGATGATGCTGCCGATGCCGAATCCCACGATGGCGCCCACTTTGGGCTCGGCATGATCGAAGCCCTCGGCCGCCGCCGCGTGCCGAAGTTCTTGTTCACTCATGTGGCGTCCGCTCCTTGTTATGCATTCTCGAAATACAGCCCCTGCTCAAACCGCAGATCTCCCACTGGCACCATCTTGTGTTTCTTGAACCGGCTCCAGAAAACCAAACCCGCCAGGCTCGCTGTGGCCGCAAGCGTCGCGAAATCCAGCCAGCTCACCCGCGGTCCGGCCGGATAATAAGCCGGCATCGCCACCCAGTACAGGTCGATATACTCGACCACGATCGACCACACCGCCACGAATCCCAGCACCTTCAGGTTGCGCTTGGCGGGGCGGCACAGCAGCGTGAAAAACGGAATCACGAAGCGGATAAACGGCATCGAAATAGCGATCCAGAACCAGCCGCCGGCGATCCGATGCCGGTACCAGACCGTCTCTTCCGGAATGTTCGCGTACCAGATCAGCAGGTATTGCGAAAAGGCGATGTAGGTGTAAAACGCCGTCAGCGCGAACATCCATTTGCCCAGATCGTGGTAAT
>JAJPHS010000109.1 GCA_021325175.1 Terriglobia bacterium | reverse complement strand
TTCTTCCGCGGCTTTGATACGCCCTACGGAACCAGCACCGGTTTGACGCATATTATTCCGGTGCACACCATCAGCGACGATTTGTCGTGGAACCATGGCGCGCATGATTTTCGGGTTGGCGGAGTGGTGCGGCTCATTTCGAACAGCTCGACGAACTTCGCGCATTCTTACAGTCATGCCAGCTCAAATCCTTCGTACCTGAACGGTTCCGGTTCGGACCTGACGGACAGCTTGTCGATTAGCAGCGGCACCTTAAATAGCTACGAATATGCCGCCGCAGCCGTGCTCGGGCTGGTGGTCCAGGGCACCGGAAACTACAATTACCTGGTGAACGGCACGTTGATCCCCGCCGGCCAGCCGGTTTTGCTCGACTTTGTCAACAATGAAGGGGAGCTGTACGCGCAGGATACGTGGAAGCTAACCCGGTCGTTCACGGTGACTTATGGTCTCCGGGTTTCGATCGAGCCGCCGGTTCATGAAGCCAACGGCCAGCAGGCCTCGACCAATATACCAATTGGCGCCTGGATGTCGGAACGGGAGATTCTTGCTAACTCAGGGCAATCGCAGAATAGCGTGACCCCGGTTACCTTTGTTCCTGTGAATCAGGGCAGACCGCTCTATCCGGAGCACACGGACTGGGCGCCTCGTCTCGGTATCGCTTATTCTCCAACATCGGAAAGCCGTCTCGCGAGATTTTTCTTCGGAGGTGCGGGAAAGACGTCGATCCGCGCGGGTGCGGGAATGTACTATGACATTCTCGGCCAGCCGCTGGCGCAGACGGTAAGCTCGGATCAGTTCGGTTTGTCAAGCAGCCTGAGCACCGCGCCGAATGTCTACACGTCGGCCCAAGTCCCACGATTTACATCCTTCTTTACGGTGCCGAGCACGTTTCCGAATGGTAAGCCATTTGTTCCGCCTCCGCCACCGGGCGGGCTCCCGGCCACGTATCCGGATCAGTTTGCCATTACGAACAGCCTCGATGACAATTTGAAAGCGCCATATACGATGAACCTGGACTTTAGTATCGGTCGTGAGTTTGGACATGGATTTTTCGTCCAAGGCTCCTACGTTGGGCGGCTTTCGCGGAAATCGCTGATCACCAGGGACTTGGCCGAGCCGACCAATCTGGTCGATCCCAAATCGGGACAGACTTATTTCCAGGCCATGACTGAGTTGATGAGCATGCTCGATTACGGCGGAGTGACTATCGCCAATCTGCCGAAGATTCCGTTTTTTGAAGATATGTGGGCTACCGCCGCCGGCAACGGGATGACAGCGACGCAGGTGTGGGGGCTCGACTATCACGGTGATCCGACCAGAGGAATCAAGGGCAATAGCAACATGGGCGATGCCACCAACACGCTGAACAATGCGGATAACGCGAGCAATTGCAACGTCGGAGCGACGAAATTCAAGTCCAACGGCGGCGTCAACCAGATCGCCTGCGGCATCTACGGGCCGTGGATGATGTTCAACCCGCAGTTCTCCGCGCTCGCGGCGGAGAGCTCGGTTGGGAGCGGCGCGTATCACGCCATGCAATGGACCGTTCGCAAACGCTTCAGCAGCGGTCTTCAGTTCGACCTGAACTACACATTTTCGAAGTCCATCGACTTGTCTTCGAATCCGGAGAGCGGCGCCGGCGTCACCGGCACAACCAGCACGTATGCCGGGGTCATCATCAACACCTGGAATACACATCTGCAACGGGCCGTTTCGGACTACGACACGACGCACCAGATCAACGTATACGCCATTTATCAGCTCCCGTTCGGACGTGGCATGAAATACGGTTCAAACATGAACCGGATTCTGGACGCCTTCGTGGGCGGTTGGGAGATCAGCGGGATCTACCGGCAGACCTCGGGCTTGCCGACGGCGCCCAGCGACGGAGCGCGCTGGGCAACCAACTGGGAGGTCAGCACCGGTGTCGAGCCGATTGGCCCGATTCCGGCTATTGTCAGCACAGGCAAAGCGGTCGGCCAGCCCTTGCCAAACCTGTGGGCCAATCCGGCGGCCGCGTTCGCGTCTTTCCGTGAGGCATTCGCAGGCGAGGCGGGTATGCGCAACACTCTTCGCGGCGATGGGCTGTTCAATATCGATAGCGGCGTTTACAAAGTGTTCACGATGCCGTGGAGCGAGCATCAAAAACTTCAGTTCCGGTGGGAGTCGTACAATCTGACGAACTCGGTCCGCTTCGATCCGGCGAGCGCGAGCGAAAATCTCCTCTCATCTACTACTTTTGGACGGCTGAGCAGGACATTGACCCAGCCGCGGCAGATGCAGTTTGCTCTACGCTACACCTGGTAGTCGTTTTCTCAACGGGACGCGCTGATCTGCCGCGCGTCCCGTTTTCTTCCTACCGCGCGCCTAATTCCGCCAGCATTCGCCGGATCTCCGCATCGGGACGAATGCGGTCCGCCGCTTGCAGCTCGCCGACCGCCTCCGAACGTTTCCCGGTCCGCAGCAACGCCTGAGCCAGATTGAAATGCGCGTCAGCAAGCCGCGGATCGAGCCGAAGCGCCGTCCGATATTCGGCGATTGCCTGCTCCATCGCTCCCGCGGCATAGAACGCGCTTCCTAAATTGGCGTGCGCCTCGGCGTTCCCGGGTTCGATGCGCAGCGCCGCCTGATACTCGGCCATTGCCTCGCCGGCGCGACCTGCCGTTTGCGCCAGCGCGTTTCCCAACTGATTGTGCGCGCTGGCGAGGTTGTGCCGCGCTTCGGCGAAATCCGGCTGGATGCGCAGCGCCGCCTGAAATTCGCCGATGGCATCCGCGAACCGGCCGCTTTGAAGCAGCGCGCCGCCCAAATTGTTGTGCGCTTCGGCGAATCGGGGCGCATACTTCACCGCCGATTGAAATGCCGCGATCGCTTCCGGCAGGCGTCCCATCCGCAGCAGAGCATTTCCGAGACTGTAGTAGGCTTCCGGATAATCGGGCCGGATGCGCAGCGCGGTCTGATACTCCGCCACTGCGTCCGGCAGCCGGCCCGGAATCTGCTCCAGTTCGTAGCCCAGATTATTATGCGCGCGGGCCGCGTTCGGATTCACCTCCACCGCGCTGGTCCAAAGCGTCAAGCCATCGCGCCAGTCCATATTCCGGGTATAGGTGCGCGCACCAAGCGCAAGGCAGAGGATGGCCGCGCCGGTCCAGACCGCGCGGGCCGGCGCTCGATGCTCGATCAGCCATTTCAACCCGACCACCGCACATCCGCACAGTCCCACCATCGGCAGATAGAGGAAACGCTCCGCCATGATCGCGCCGATCAGAAGCAGCAGGTTGGCCGTAGGCAGCAGAGCTATCCAGAAGAATCCCGCGAAGAAAAAAAGCGGCGCCGATCGCTTGAAGGAATGAGCCCAGGCCGCCAGCACCGCGGCGCAAATCACAACACAGAGTAAAGCCTTCCAGTCCTCCCATCCACCCGATCCGAACAGCGGCACGGCATTATAGGAGTAATCCGCGGCAAGAGCAGCGGGCCAGACGAACAGCCACAAAAATTTCCCGATGACTTTGAAAGCGGTCAGCCGCGCGGCGAAGAAGCCCGCGCCGCTCAATGGATTTTCCTGAAAATTGATCAGAAAATGCGGGTGCGTCGCCGCGCGCATCGCGAAAAACAACGCAATCGCCAGCGCGGCCGAGGCATACGGCCACACGCGCCATGCTTTCCGCGGCCTGCACCGGAAGTCGTATAACACCATCAGCGCGGGCAGCACGATCGCGTTCTCTTTTGAAAAAATTCCCACGGCCTGCGCGATCCCGATCCCGGCAACTCCGGCCCAGCGGCGCGTTTTCATATGACAAAGCAGTCCAGCGAGCACGCCGAGCGCGGCCAGCAAATCCGCGCGGCCGACGATGTTGGTTACCGCTTCCGTGGCCAGCGGATGCAATCCCCACATCGCGGCCAATGCCAGCGACATTAGAGGTGAAGCGAAAATTTCAAATCCCAGGAAGTAGACGAGCGTTGCATTTCCAGCATGCAGCGCCAGATTGATCGCATGATATCCGGGCGGATTGGCGTCATTGCCCAGCACGGCGTAATTGAAGAGATAAGAAAACGTTGTTAGAGGGCGATAAAGCCCGGAGGTGGGGGCGCGATACCAATAGTCGCCGTGAAGAATCAGGCCGGCGTTGCGCGCGGTCGCAGCCTGGATGCGCGGATCTTCGGCGATCACCGGTTTGTTGTCGAATACCAGCCCGGCGTCAAAGGAATTGGAATACGCACCGGCCAGTACAACCCAGAGCAGCGCAAGGCGCCATGCGTGCCCGCGCCGGCTCGCCGGCTGCTGGTTTTCCCGCCGCGAAGCCGCCGGCCGGCGCGGCACGCGAGTCTTACTCATTCAGGAGCATTATAGCGGCTGCCGGAAACCTCGCAGTACAATCAGAAATTGACGTCTTTTGAACAAGCTCGCTGCTGGTTCGCGCGATCCGGGATTCAGGAAACCTCCGGCGGAGTGGCGCGCTACTACCGCTCCGATCAATGCCGCAATGCGGCGGTCTCCAACGAAATTACCGGGTACGCAGCCAGCTCGTTCGTGTACTTCGGCGATCTCGACGCCGCCCGCCGCGCCGCGGCTTATCTCCGCGATTGCGCCTGGAGCGCGCCGTCGAGCACGTTTCCCTTTGAGCCGGGCTCGCCGCTCGCCTATTTTTTTGATGTCGGCATCATGGCTCGCGGTCTGTTCGCCGCCGCCCGCGCCACCGGCGATGCTTCTTTCCGCGATCGTGCCCGCGAGGCCGCTCTTTCTCTCGCGTTCGATTTCCTGGGTGATGGCGCTTTTCATCCCGTAATTGAGCTGCCCGCGAAGCAGCCGCTCGCCTATGAGCGGCGCTGGTCGCGCTCGCCCGGCTGTTATCAACTGAAAGCGGCGCTCGCCTGGCGCGAGGCTGGCGATGAGCAGGCCGCCCGGCTTTTTGAGGCCGCGCTGGCGCAATCGCTCGCAATGCATCAAAGCTTTTTAGACTGCGAACCCGATCGCGAAAAATTAATGGATCGGCTGCACGCCTACTGTTACTTTCTCGAAGGACTGCTGGCCGCCGCCGATCGTCCGGAGCCGCGCGCCGTGCTCGAATCCGGCATCGCGCGCGTGGCGGCTCTGTGGCGCGAAATCTCGCCGCAATTTGAGCGGAGCGACGTCTGCGCCCAGCTTCTGCGTTTACGGCTGATCGCGCATCGCGCTTGCGATCTCGCCTTGGATGAAAGCGCCGCGCGAGAGGAAGCGGAGCGCGTCGCCTCCTACCAGAGCTTCGATTCCGACCCGCGGCTTCACGGCGGTTTCTGGTTCGGGAAAAAAGGCGGCGCGCTGCTCCCGTTCATGAATCCCGTCTCGACCGCATTTGCCGCGCAGGCGCTGGCTTTGTGGGAACAGCACTCCTCCGGCCGCTGGAATTTTTCTGTTGAACAACTGATTTGAGCACTGCGGTAAAAGTTCTGTTCGCATCCGGCTCGGAAAGCGCCATCGCGCTCGCGCGCGAAAAGATGCGCGCCATTTTTCCGGAGCTGCCCCTGATCATCGTCTCGGAATTTCGCCAGCCGGATTGCGAATGGATCCCGTATCACGTCAGGCGCCGCGCCCGCGAAAATCGCGCGCTCATCGTGGCGGCTCTCGCCGGCCGCAAGATCCGCATCGGCGCGGTGATCCTGGAGCCCCGCACGCCGCACTGGCCGCTGCGCCTGCTCGGATTTTCGCTTGCGCCGCTGTATTTCATGGCGTTCACCGAGAATGGCGAGCATTTCATGCTGCGCCCGCGCAGCGCCGCCATTATCGCGCGGCATCTGGCCTGGCGCGCGAAAAATTTCGCCCGCTGGCAGGCGGAACCCGGCGGCTGGATCCATAAACAAGCCGATCGTCTGCGCCACCCGTCCAAGCTCCGCCTGCCGATCTATTATCGTCTCGCGCTCGCCCGCGGCAAGCTCGTTCATCGCCGCGAGCCGCTGGCGGTGCGGGTCACGGAAACGCGGCCGCCCGGGATCTCCGTCGTGATCCCCTCGCGGGACGGACGCGAGCTGCTCGACCGCTGTCTCCCGCGCGTTTACGACGCCGATGAGATCATCGTCGTGGATAACGGCTCAACCGACGGCACCGAAAAATTTCTGCACTCTTACTTCCCGTCGGTTATCGTCGAGCACAGTGCCGCGCCGCTGGCCTTTTCGCGCGCGGTGAATCGCGGCATCCGGCGCGCGCGTTACTCGCATGTCTGCCTTCTGAACAACGACATGATCGCCCAGCCGGGCTTGCTGCGCGCTCTGCGGGATGCCTTCGATCGCGTGCCCGGCATTTTTGCGTCGACCGCGCAGATTTTCTTTCCCGAAGGCCGCCGCCGCGAAGAAACCGGTAAAACCGCGATGCCCGTTTCGCGCGCCCTCACCGATTTTCCCATCCGCTGCGAAGAGCCGCTGGACGGCGAGGATTTAAGCTACGTGCTCTACGGCAGCGGCGGCTGCACTTTGTACGACGCGGTGAAGCTGGCCGCGCTCGGCGGGTTCGACGAATCGTACGAGCCCGCCTATGTCGAGGATCTCGACCTCGGAGTGCGAGCCTGGCAGCAGGGATGGCCCACCGTTTACGCGGCGAACGCGCGAGTCCTGCATCTGCATCGCGCCACCACGTCGCGCTATTTCACTCCGGCGCAGCTTGATCGCGCGCTCGAACGGAATTTCATCCGATTCCTGGCCCGGACCGCCGGCGACGCCGCGTTGTGGCGCGAAAACGTCGTGCGGCTCAATCTGGAAGCGAAAGTGGACGCGCTGGCATTCGCGGCTCGCCAGCCGGTGATTGTGCATCAAAATCGCGCGTTTTTCGACCTTGTCAGGGGAGATATCGCTGTTTTTCCGGGTAAGCCTGCTTCGGGGAAACCGGTGGTTTTCGTGGTCAGCCCCTATTTGCCGTTTCCCCTGGCGCATGGTGCCGCGGTTCGTATTTACAACCTGATGCGCCGCGCCGCCGCCGATTTCGATCAGGTGCTGATCTGTTTTGTCGAGTCGCCGCGGCCGGTTCCCGCCGAACTGCGCGAGATCTGCGTCGAAGTAACCACGGTTCACCGGCCCGGCACGCACGCGCTGCCATCGACGCCGCGCCCGGATACCGTCGAAGAATTCGATTCGCGGCCATTTCACGCGGCTCTGAAGCAAGCCGCAGCAAAATGGCGCCCCAGAATCGCGCAGCTTGAATTCACCCAGATGGCGCAATACGCCGTTGACTGCGCCCCCGCCAAGACGATTCTGGTCGAGCACGATATTACCTTCGATCTTTACGCTCAGATGCTCGCGCAAAAAGAGGATTGGGAGACGCGCCGCCAGTACGAACGCTGGAGCAGCTTTGAGCGCGCCGCCTGGACTCAGGTCGATCGCATCGTGGTCATGTCGGAAAAGGACCAACGCGTCATCCCGGGCTCGGTCGTCATCGCCAACGGAGTCGATCTCGAAAGATTTCAGCCTGGCGCCGCGCCGCCCGAGCCGCGCCGGCTGCTTTTCATCGGATCGTTCGCGCACAAACCGAACGTCCTCGCCATCGAATTTTTCCTGCGCGATGTTTTTCCGCGGCTCCAAAACGTCACCCTGCACGTGATCGCGGGTCTGAATCATGAGCGCTTTTGGGATCTTCATCATCCCGGCGTTGAGATAGAGGGCTTTGTCGCCGATGTCCGTCCCGCTTATCGCCGTGCGGCGATCGTGATTGCGCCACTGATCGCCTCGGCGGGAACGAACATAAAAATTATGGAAGCAATGGCCATGGGAAAAGCGATCGTTTCGACGCCCGCCGGTGTGCACGGGCTCAACGTGGACGCGGCGGTTGTCGTCGAGAAAGAACCCGATCAAATCGCGGATTCGATCACGCGCTTACTCGATCGTCCCGAGGATCGAATTGAACTTGAGCGCCGCGCGCGCGAAACGGCGGAGCGGCTCTATGATTGGAACGCCATCGCGGAAGCGCAAAAAAAGCTTTATCTGGAACTCCTGGCGGGCCAGTTCGTGGAATAAATCCCGCACGGCGCCGCGAAGAGCATGCTGGCCGGCGCGGAGCCGAAACTTCTAACGGGGAAGGGCGGCCTGCTCCGCGGGCGGGCGCAATTCGTAGCCCTGCGGCGGCTCGGCGCCGAGTAAATAGCGGACGAAATAATCCCAGCGCCGGCGCACCATGTACGGCTCATTTCCGAATCCGTGATTGCGGTTGGGCAACAGCAGCAGGTCGAAATCCTTGTTGGCCTTAATCAATTCGTTGACGACCAGCAATGTGTTGTATGGCGGAACGTTGTTATCCATCGTGCCGTGCGCCAGCAGCAGATGACCCTTCAGATTTTTGGCGATCAACTGGTTCGCCTGATTGTCGTAATTCGTCGTGCCGTCAGGATTGGTTTGCAGCAAACCTTCCCATTTTTCACCCCAATCGTCCTCATATTCGCGGTTGTCGTGATTGCCGGCCTCGGAGACTCCAACTTTGAAGAAATCGGGATAGCGAAACATCGCGTCGGCGGTGGCGTATCCACCGCCGGAGTGGCCGTAGATTCCGGCGCGATCCAGATCGATCCACGTATATTTTTCAGCAAGCTGCTTCATCCCGGCCACCTGATCCGGCAGCGTGTTGTCGCCCAAATTTCCGAAGTAGGCTTCGTGAAATTTTTTCGATCGCCACGGTGTTCCCATGCCGTCAAGCTCGACGACAACGAATCCGAGCTCGGCGAGCGACTGGCAATCCCCGCGCGCCGCCGCGAAACTGCGGCTTCCGACGCTGCCGGTCTGCGGACCCGGATAAATGTGATTGATGATCGGATATTTTTTGTGTTCATCGAAATTCACCGGACGGAACATCAGGCCGTACAGATCAGTCACGCCATCGCGAGCCTTCACCGTGAACGGAATCGGCGGCTTCCAGCCGGTTTGCTCCAGCTTTGAAATGTCGGCGCGTTCGAGCGTCGCGATCAGCTTGCCATCCAGATTGCGAAGAACCGTGATCGGCGGCACATCCGGCTTGGAGTAGCTGTCCACGAAGAAATCCCCCGCGGGCGAAAGCGAAATCTCGTGATTGGCGTCCTCCGGCGTCAGCAATTTAAGATTTTTTCCGTCAAATCCGGCGCGATAGAAGTGAACAAAATACGGATCGCGTCCCTTTTCGCGGCCGACGGCGAGAAAATACACGACGCGATTCTTTTCATCGACGCGCAGAAGCTGCGTCACGTTGCCTTCGCCGGAGGTGATCTCGTTTTTCAGCTTTCCCGTGTTCGCGTCGTAAAGATAAAGCTGGCCCCAGTCCGAGCGTTCGGAAAACCAGATCAGCTCATTCGACGCGGCCAGATATCTCCAATTCACGCGCCCGTTTCCCGATTCGTAGAACGTCGCAACCTTCTCTTCAAGCACATCCCGAATCTCGCCGGTCGCGGCATCGGCGATTCTGAATTTTTCGTCCTTATGATCACGCGAGGTGGAAACGAACGCGATCCGCGAAGCGTCCGGGCTCCATTCGACATCGCTCCACTCGCCGCCGCGGCAGGTGATATTGTCGCAGAGCGTGGAACGGTGCTGGTCCGGCGGCATTTTGAAGCGGACCATATGTGGATCGACGACATCGATTACCACGCGCTGGATGGTCGTCACCACCTCATCGCCCGGCAGCGGATACTTCCATGCCTTCAACTCGGGATGACCTACCTTCGTGCTGACCAGGTACATCTCGCCGACGCCGCGTTGATCCTGCTGGTAGGTCGCGATCTTTTTCGAATCGGGCGACCACAACACAATCGGCCGGTCGCTCGATGCCCATCCGGCGTTGTCGGTAGCGTATCCGAAATCTTTTTCGCCGTCGGTTGTAAGCTGAGTTTCCCTGCCGCTCGCCAGATCCCGCGACCACAAATTGTTATCGCGTATGAAAACCGCGCGTTTCTTGTCCGGTGAAATCGATTCGTTTCCTCCACGCCCGCCGCGGCGAGCGCCTTCGCTTGCGCAAGCGGCCCCGGCGAGATCGCATTTCCAGCGCCCGCGATTGACCGTCACGGTGATCGCTCCCTCGCTCCACTCCAGATCGGTGAACGGCAGATGATGCGCGTCGTAGCTTCTGCCGGTGGCCGCCGAAAGCGCGGCCGCGATCTTCGCGTGGTCGAAGGCCGGAGCTTTGGCGCCCGTTGCCGCCGTCACCAGGATAAACTCCGTTCCTTCCGGCGTCGTGGTTCGATACCAGAAGTGCCCGTCGTCGATCCAGGATGGCCGCGCGCCGGAGTGATAAACCAGCGGGTTCACGTTGTATGGCATAAACTGCTCGGCGTGCGCGTAATCCGCGGTCGTGAGCTTCTGGGCAGCCAAGGGAAGAGCGATCAGAAACAGCCATTTTCGAAACATTTCTAGCTATTCTATCGCCCGGAGCGCAAATTACGCGCGAGCCAGCATGGTTTTCATCCGTTCCGCCGCGAAAGGCACGCGCCGCAGCCGGATTCCTGTCGCGTCGAAAACCGCGTTGGCCAGCGCGGCCGCAACCGGAGCGGAGGCCGCTTCGCCGGCGCCGTACGGCGGTTGGTCCGGACGATTGATAAGCGCGATCTCTACCGGCGGCGCCTCCGGAAAGCGCAGCACCGGATAGGTGACCCAATCGACGCTGATCACTTTGGATTGATCGAAGCGAACCTCCTCATGCAGCGCGCGGCTCAGCGTGTGCATGATGTTTCCCTCCACCTGATTACGCAGGCCGTCGGGATTCATGATCAGCCCGCAATCGTGCGCGCACGCGATCCGCCGGACGGTGATGCGGCCGGTGGACCGCTCCACCGCGACCTCCATCGCAAGAGCGCAATAATTTTCCGCCTGCTTGTAGCGCAGGTAAGCGATCCCGCGGCCCACGCGAAAGTTTCCCTGAGCCGCGTCGGGATTCGGCGATGGGCGCGCCCGCCATCCGATCATTGAAGCCGCGCGATCGAGCACCGCCAGCGCGCGCGGATCGTCGAGCGACCGGCGGCGATACTCGACCGCGTCCACTCGCGCGGCCGCCGCCAGTTCATCGGTGAATCCTTCCACCGCGAACACGTTCGCGATCTTTCCCGGCGCGCGAAGATTCGACAATCGCAGCGGCGTTTCGCGCAGGTTGTGCGCCACCACGCGGACGTGCGCGGCGCGATACGGCGGATCGGCGTTCATGGTCATGAGCCCCGCGCCTTGGCCGTGCCCTTGCTTCATCCCCGCCAGCTCCGGCCCGGCCAATGCGCGCTCGCCCGGCGGCCCTCCCGGCAGCCACATCTCTGTTTCCCATGCCGCGATGTTTCCCGCCGCATCCACCGACGCGCGAACATCGAGAAGCTGCACCGGACCTTTCGGATCCCAGCCGTGCTCATCCTGCCGCATCCACTGCACGCGAACCGGACGGCGCGCCGCGCGCGAAAGAAGAACCGCGTCCGCGGCGGCGTCTTCTGCGCCATTCGTCCCGTACGACCCGGACCCGTCCATATAAATGACGCGAACGTTTTCCGGCGCCACTCCGAAGACGTTCGCCAGGTGCGCGCGCAATCCGAACGCGCCCTGCGACGCGGACCACACGGTGATCCCCGCATCCGTCACGTCGGCGATGGCGCAGGAGGGCCCTAGCGACGCGTGGCTTTGAAAAGGCCAGTAATAAGCCGCCGAAAATTTCTTCGGGGCGCCGGAAAGAGCGCCGGATGCATCGCCGCGATTCACGACCACCTGATCGGCCGCGGGCGATTCGCGCAGATAGCGCTCCAAATCGTCGCTGCCCGGCAGATCGCGCGAATCCTTCCAGACCACCTTCAGCTCGCGCGCGGCGCGAATCGCCGCCCATTCATCCGCCGCGACGACTCCCAAAAAATTGCCGATCCGGATCACCTTTATGTCGGGAATCGCCCGAATCGCCGTCTCGTCATACGAGACCAGTTCGCCGCCGAGCGTGGGCGGCCGCACCACGCGCCCGTGCAGCATTCCCGGCACGCTGAAATCCTGAAGATAAACGTGCCGGCCGGTGCATTTGAATGGAACATCGGCGCGAAGAACGGGTTGGCCGACGATCCGATATTCCGAAGGTTGTTTGAGCGGCGCTTTTGGATCGACCGCAAGATCAAATCGCTTGCCGCCGATCAATGACGCAATGGAAACGCCCGCCGCGCCGTCGCTGGCTTGAATTTCGCCGGCTTCGATGGTCAGGTCCGAAGCCCGCCGGTTCATCCGCCGGGCGGCCAATTCGAGAAGCGCGCGGCGCGCGGTCGCGGCTGCCTGGCGAATATCGGCGGCGCCGCGTGGCACACCGGTGCTGCCGCCGGTTCCACCATGATCGGGCGTTGTCGCCGTATCGCCCTCGATCACGGTGAAGCGTTCCACCGGAATATCGAGCTCCTCCGCCGCGACCTGGCGAAAGACGGTGGAGATGCCGGTTCCAATATCGACGTGGCTGGTGAAAATCGTCACCGAACCATCCTGATGAATCGCAAGAAAGCTATCGACGGTGTGCGCCGCCCGCGCTTGCGCGAGAGCTTGTCGGCCGATCGCGAAGCTCACCACCATCGCTCCGCCGCCTTTGAGAATGGCTCGCCGGGAAATCGTAGCCATACGCTAAGCCCTCGCCGCCCGCATCACCGCGTTCAGAATCCGGGTGTGCGTTCCGCAGCGGCACAGATTGCCCTCGAGCGCGCTCTTCACCTGTTCTAGCGTCGGATGCGGATTGCGATCAAGCAACGCCTGCGCCGCCATGATCATGCCGTTGGTGCAGTATCCGCACTGCGCCGCCTGCTCGGCGATGAACGCTGCTTGCACCGCATTCGGATTTTCCGGCGTGCCGAGCCCTTCAATCGTCGTGACGGATCGGCCGGCGGCGTGGCGAATCGGCGTAACGCAGCTTCGCGCGGCGCCGCCGTCGAGCAGCACCGTGCACGCTCCGCACTGCGCCATGCCGCAGCCGAACTTGGCTCCATGCAGCCCCAGCGTGTTACGCAAAACATAAAGCAGCGGCTGATCCGGATCCCACGAATCAACCGTTACCGTTTTCCCATTCACACGGAACGAGTAATTTGGCATAGCGGATCCAACCGAATTTTATCATCGCTCCGCCGCTCGCCGATTTGCGCCGTCGATTCGCCGATTCGATCTGTCGGCCGCCTTCCCGCGCGCCTTAGCCTGGTTCACGGAGCCGCAAAATGACGCCAACCGACACTCACAAGGGACACAAAGGGATGAGCATGGAAGGGGCGGTCGCGCGCTGGTATGCCTCGACCACTCTCAAATCGCTTCAGCATTTCCGCGCCCTGGCGCGCCGCGTCGCCGACGAGCTGCCGCGCGGCAGCCGAGTGCTCGAGGTCGCTCCCGGACCCGGCTATTTCGCCATCGAACTGGCGAAAATCGGCGGCTACAGCATCACCGGCTTGGATCTCAGCAAGACGTTTGTCGAGATCGCGATGCGCAACGCGGCGCAGGCCGGGGTGGCCGTCGATTTCCAGCGCGGCGATGCGTCGCAAATGCCGTTTGACGATCAAAGCTTCGATTTCTTGCTTTGCCGCGCCGCCTTCAAGAATTTCGCGCGGCCTGTTGCCGCGCTTTACGAAATGTATCGCGTGTTGAAACCGGGCGGCCGCGCGCTGATCATTGATCTGCGCAAGAACGCTCCCAGGGCCTCGATCGATGAAGCGGTCGAGGAGATGCATCTCGGTCCTGTCAATACATTTGTGAATAAATTGATTTTTCGCCACTTCCTGCTGAAGCGCGCTTACACGAAAGAAGCGTTTGAGCAGATGACGGCGCGGACCAATTTCCGATCCATCGAGATTCTGGAGGATCGGATCGGGCTGGAGGTTTCGCTCCAAAAATAGCGGGCGTGGTCAAATCGCGGCGACGATTTTCGCCAGCAGCGCGGTTCTATCGGCGATCCGATCAATCAGAATGCTTTCATTCACCGCATGCGCGCCTTCGCCCACGCCGCCTAATCCATCGAGCGTCGGCACGCCGAGCGCGGCCGTGAAATTTCCATCCGATCCGCCGCCGGTGGACGATTCCTCCAGCACGACGCCCAGCTCGGAAGCCAGCGCCCTCGCGGTGCGAAACAATTTCCGGACGCCTGCGGAGCGCTCCATCGGCGGACGATTCAACCCGCCGGTGACCTCAATCGCGCAGCGCTTATCGAACGGTTTCAAGGAGGCGAAGGCGCGCTCCAGATAGACGCGATCGCGATGGCGCGGCGTGCGAATATCGATTTCCGCGCGGCATTCGGCGGGCACAACATTGCTGCGCGTTCCGCCCTGCACGACTCCGGGGCTGACGGTCACGCCGCGGTCCAATCGGGTGAATCCGGCGATTTTTTGAAGCTGCCGCGACATTTCGACAATGGCGTTGGCTCCATTGGAAAAATCGACGCCGGCGTGGGAGGCACGGCCGCGTACCAGCACCGTATAATCGCCCACGCCTTTTCGCGCGGTTTTCAACTTGCCTTCGAGTCCCGTGCCGGGTTCGAGCACCAGCACCGCGCAGCTTGACCGCGCGGCCTCTTCGGTGAGCGCGCGCGAGGATTCGCTGCCGACTTCCTCATCGGAATTGACCTGCAACACCACCTTGCGCTTTACCGGCACATCCAAATCGCGCAGCGCGCGCATGGCGAAAATGAAAAAGGCGAGCCCCGACTTCATATCGAGCACGCCGGGTCCCCACAGCCGGCCGCGCGCATTGCGGAACGGCATGGATTGCAGGGTGCCCAGCGGCCAGACCGTATCGGAATGTCCGAGCGCCAGAATCTGGCCGTCGCGCTTCTTTCCCGGCAGCGAAAATTCGATTCGCAAGTGCCGCCCGAAGGCGCCGCCGGGAAATTTCCGCGCGCGGGCGATATCACGCGCGCCATCGGCCAGCAGATCGGTGAAACGATTCACGGAAGGCGGATCATCGCTGGGCGATTCGCATTCCACCAGCTCCCGAAGCAACGCAATGATGTCTTTTTGTTTTTGCCGCGCATAACGAAGAAAGGGATCCACGTTGCTATAATAACGAGACACCCATGCCAGTCATGGATATTCAGGGGATCCGCGCGATCCTGCCGCATCGCTACCCGTTTCTGCTGGTCGATCGCATCGACGAACTGGAGCCGGAGCGCATTGTGGGCATCAAGAACGTCACCGTAAATGAGCCGTTTTTCAACGGCCACTTCCCCAATTTTCCGGTGATGCCGGGCGTTCTGATCGTGGAAGCGATGGCGCAGGTGGCGGGCGTGCTGGTGTTGAGCCAGATCCCGGATCGCGAAAATAAGCTGGTGCTGCTGGCTACGGTGGAAGAAGCGAAATTCCGCAAACCGGTGCGGCCCGGCGATCAGCTTCGTATCGAAATGAAGGTTGCCAGGCGCAAGGCGACCATCGCCAAAATGTTCGGCACGGCTTCGATTGACGGCGCGGTGGTCGCCGAAGCGACGATGCTTTGCAAGCTCGCCGACCGCGCCGATCCGTAACGATGCCGATTCATCCCACCGCGATCGTACAAGCCGGCGCGAAAATCGCGGAATCGGCCGAGATCGGTCCTTACTGCCTGGTCGGGCCGCGGGTTTCGATCGGCGCGCGGACGCGGATGATGGCTCACGTGTTCCTCGACGGCGATCTGGAAATCGGCGAGGACAACATTTTTTTTCCTTATTCAACCGTCGGCGTCGCTTCCCAGGATTTGAAATATCGCGGCGAGCCGTCACGAACCCGCATCGGCCACCGGAATCAGATCCGGGAGTTTGTGACCATTCATCGCGGCACCGAAGGCGGCGGGATGCTCACCTCAATCGGCGACGATAATCTGCTGATGGCCTATGTTCACGTGGCGCACGATGCGCGCATCGGCAGCCATACCGTGATTTCGCACGCCGCGACGCTCGGCGGGCACGTGATGGTGGAGGATTGGGGAATCGTCGGCGCCTCCAGCGGCGTTCATCAGTTTTGCCGCGTGGGACGCCATGCTTTCATCGGGGGCTATAGCGTCATCACCCGCGATGTTCTTCCGTTTTCAAATACGGTGACCGAACGCGAGGCCCGCGTTTTCGGGGCGAACGTTACCGGCCTGAAGCGCCGCGGCTTTGCGCCCTCGACCATCGACGCGCTGCACAAGGCATTCCGGCTGCTGACGCACAGCGGATTGAATACCACCCAGGCGCTCGAAAGAATCGCGGCGGAAATCGAGCCGTCGCCCGAGCTCGACGAGTTGATCCGTTTCATCCGCTCGAGCGAGCGTGGATTCGTCAAGTAAATGCCTCTGGGCTTGATCGCCGGCAACGGCCGTTTTCCCGTGCTCGCGCTCGAGGCGGCGCGCAAGGCCGGCATCGAGATCGTCGCCATCGGGATCCAGGAAGAAGCCGCGCCCGAAATCGAGCCTCTGGCGGCGCGTTGTTATTGGATCTCGCTGGGCGCGCTTTCCAAGCTGATCGAAATCTGCCATCGCGAAAAAATCACGCAGGTGATGATGTGCGGGCAGGTCAAGCACGCCAGTATTTTTTCCGCGATTGTTCCGGATTGGCGGCTGGTGAAGCTGCTCGCTTCGCTTGAAACGAAAAACACCGAGGGCTTGATCGGCGGGGTCGCGCGGGTGCTGGCCGAGGAAGGAATAGAGCTCGCCGATTCCACGCTGCTGCTCAAAAATCTGCTGGCGCGCGAAGGAATTTTAAGCCGGCGGAAACCCTCCGGGGACGAGATGCGGGACCTCGACTACGGCCGGAAAATCGCAGCAGCACTGGCATCGCTCGATATCGGGCAAAGCGTCGCGATCGCCGAACGGGCCTGTGTCGCGGTCGAGGCGATGGAGGGAACCGACGCCATGCTGCGCCGCGCCCGGTCGCTTGCCGCCGGAAAACCGCTGCGGCTGGTGAAGGCTTCGCAGCGGCGAAAGCATTTGCTGTTCGACGTTCCGGTGATCGGCCCGCAAACCATCGACGTCATGCGCGAGACGGGAACCACCGCGCTGGCGATCGACGCCGGCCGCACGTTATTGATCGATGGCGATGAGATGATCGCGCGCGCCAACGAAGCGCAAATCGCGATCCTCGCGCGCCAACCGGCTCCGGACTAGCTCGCGCGCTTTGAAGCAGGCCCACCAGACTGAGGCTTATGCCGATCAGCGTCAAGGTTCCGGGCACGGGCAGATTCGCGAAATCCCCGGTGCCCGTCCAGCTCTCTAAGGAGGACCCTCGGACAATCCGGCGAGCGCAAAACCGCCGCCCGCGGCCGGATGAAAGTAGAAGGAATACTCGTTTCCGCGCGCCTGCCAGGTGATCATGTAGCCTTCCGGGATCTGAACCGGCTTTTCGGCGGCGACGGCGCGCGTCATGTCGGCGGTGAACAGGGTTTTGAATCGCGCGATGAATTCGCCGCGGCTCTTGACCTCGCGAATGGATCCGAGCTCCCACTGCATGGGAAATTTGGAATTCGCCGAAATGGCCCTGGCGTCGCCGGATTTTACCGCGGCCTGAAATTGCGGCCACCATTCCGAAAATCCGTCATCGGCGGCCGTAGCGGCGGAGGCCAGCAGGAAACTACTCAGCGCGATCCGCCAAAACGCGGACATGATTATCGCGGACCTCCACGTATCCGCCGATGATGTGGTGTTGTTCCTTGCGCCCGCCGGAGACGATTTCGAGCGTTCCGTCGCCCAGTTCGCTCAACAGCGCCGCGTGGCCCGGAAGGATTCCCATATAACCATCCTTGCCGGGGATGGTCACCGAATCGGCCTGCTGCCGCGCCACTAGCTTTTCCGGAGTCGCGATCTCCACCTCGAGGACGTCGGCCATGGCTACTGCGCCTTCTTCATCTTGTCCCAGGTTTCGAGCACGTCGTCGATGGAGCCTTGCATGTAAAACGCCTGCTCGGGAATTTCGTCGTGCTTGCCTTCCACCACTTCCTTGAAGCTGCGAACCGTATCGGCCACCTTGACATATTTTCCTTTGCGGCCGGTAAACGCCTCGGCTACGTTGAAGGGCTGGGAAAGGAACCGCTGGATTTTGCGGGCGCGCGAGACGGTCTGCTTGTCCTCGTCCGACAATTCATCGACGCCCAAAATCGCGATGATGTCCTGGAGATCTTTATAGCGCTGCAAGATTTGCTTCACCTGCTGCGCGACGTTGTAGTGCTCGGCTCCGATGACGCGCGGATCGAGAATGCGCGAGGTTGAAGCCAGCGGATCGACCGCGGGATAAATCCCCAACTCCGAAATCGAGCGCGAAAGGTTGGTCGTCGCGTCCAGGTGCGCGAAGGTCGTGGCCGGCGCCGGATCGGTGTAATCGTCGGCGGGCACGTAAATGGCCTGCACGGAAGTGATCGAGCCCGACTTGGTAGACGTAATGCGCTCCTGTAGATCACCCATCTCGCTGGCGAGATTGGGCTGGTAGCCGACCGCGCTCGGCATGCGTCCGAGCAGCGCCGATACTTCCGAGCCGGCCTGTGTGAAGCGGAAAATATTGTCGATGAACAGCAGCACGTCCTGATGCTCTTCATCGCGGAAATATTCGGCGACGGTCAGCGCGGTCAGCGCCACGCGCAGGCGCGCCCCGGGCGGCTCCGTCATCTGGCCGTAGATCAGCGCGCATTTCGACTTCCGCCAGTCGTGCGGATCGATCACGTGCGATTCCTGGAATTCGAGCCACAAATCGTTTCCTTCGCGCGTCCGCTCGCCCACGCCGGCGAAGACGGAAACGCCGCCATGCTTGGTCGCCAGGTTTGAGATGAGTTCCTGAATGATGACCGTCTTGCCGACGCCCGCTCCGCCGAACAGGCCGATCTTGCCGCCGCGCAGATACGGCTCGAGCAGGTCGATGACTTTGATGCCGGTCTCGAACATCTGCAATTCGGTCGACTGTTCGTCGAACGCCGGCGCGGAGCGATGAATCGGGAGCCGATGTTCGGTCTCCACCGGACCCATCTTATCGACGGGCTGGCCGATGACGTTCAGCACCCGGCCCAGCGTCTGCTTGCCGACCGGCACGGTTACCGGCTCGCCCAGGCTTTCCGCGTGCATGCCGCGAATCAGGCCGTCGGTGGGCTGAAGCGCGATGGTGCGCACGCGGCTTTCTCCGATGTGCTGCGCTACCTCGCAGATGATATCCACCGGCTGGGGGACGTTGAAGCCCTCGCTGGTGATACGGATCGCCGTGCGAATCACCGGGATCTGC
Organism: Terriglobia bacterium; assembly: GCA_021325175.1. GTDB lineage: Bacteria > Acidobacteriota > Terriglobia > Bryobacterales > Bryobacteraceae > Palsa-187. Next base: position 24,810 of record JAJPHS010000109.1, on the reverse strand, counting down.
CCCTCCGGAAATTCGATGTCCACGGCCGGTCCCGCTACTTGGATCACTTTGCCTACGATCATAGAGTCCCTCTTTTAGTGGTCAATGGCCGATGGCCACTGACTACTCCAGCGCCGCGGCGCCGCTCACAATCTCGATAATCTCCCGCGTAATACTCGCCTGCCGGACGCGATTCATATACAGCGTCAGCCGGTCGATCGCCTCGCTCGCATTCTTGGTCGCCGACTCCATCGCCGTCATCCGCGCGGCGTGCTCGGCCGCTTCCGATTCGAGCAGCGCGCGATAAATCTGCATCTTCACGTATCGCGGCAAAAGGCTGCCGAGCAGTTCCTCCGGCGTCTGCTCGTAAATATAATCGACCGGTTGGCCGGACTTCGGCACTTCGATCGGCAGCAGCCGCGTGGCCGTCAGCTTCGAGGCCAGCACGCTCTTAAACTCGTTCACAAACAGATAAACCGCGTCGATCTCCGACTTGGCGAACAGATCGATCACCGTATCCGCGATGGCTTCGGCGTTCTCGAAACGCAGCTTGCGAAAAATATCAATGTGCTCGCCGCGAATGCGCCCGCCGCGCTTGCGGAAATAATCGCGAGCTTTTTTCCCGATCACTTCAAACGTCAGCTCCGTCGCCCGGTGCTCGTCGACAAACCTCTGCGCCAGCCGCAACAGATTCGAATTGAATCCGCCGGCCAGCCCGCGATCCGCGGTGATAACCACCGCCAGGATTCGATTCTCCGGCCGCACCGCCAGCAGCGGATGATCCGCTCCGCCGCCCTGCGCCGCCGCCTCGGCGACGTTAGCCAAAATCCGCTGGAGCATCGCCGCGTACGGCCGCGCCGCCAGCGCGCGATCCTGCGCCCGGCGCAGCTTCGCGGCCGAGACCATCTTCATGGCCTTGGTAATCTGCTGCGTATTCTTCACCGAGCGGATGCGCCGCCGGATATCGATCAGGCTCGGCATCTATTTCAGCTTGTGCTCCTGCACGAAACGCGTCTTAAACTCCTTCAGCGCGTCGTTCAGCTTGCCTTTGAGCGCGTCGTCGAGATTTTTCTTCTCGCGGATTTCCGCCAGCAATCCCGGATGCGCGTTTTCAAAGAAGCGATAAAGCTCCTGCTCGAACGGACGGCACTCTTCCACCGGCAGATCGTCCAGCCAGCCGTTCGTGCCGGCGTAAATAACCAGAACCTGTTTTTCGACCGGCAGCGGAGAATACTGGCCCTGCTTGAGGATTTCCACCATGCGGCTGCCGCGCGTCAACTGCTGCATGGACGCTTTATCCAGATCCGAGCCCATCTGCGCGAACGCCGCCAGCGCGCGATACTGCGCCAGATCCAATCGCAGCGATCCGGCCACCTGCCGCATGGCCTTGATCTGCGCGTTCCCGCCCACGCGGCTGACCGAAATCCCGACGTCGATCGCCGGGCGCACGTTGGCGTTGAACAGGTCGGTTTGCAGGTAAATCTGGCCGTCGGTGATGGAAATCACGTTGGTCGGGATGTAGGCCGAAACATCGCCGGCCTGCGTTTCGATGAACGGCAGCGCGGTGAGCGATCCGCCGCCCAGATCGCTGGACAGTTTCGCCGCGCGCTCCAGCAGCCGGCTGTGCAGATAAAACACGTCTCCCGGATAGGCTTCGCGCCCCGGGGGACGGCGCAGCAGCAGCGAAATCTCGCGATAAGCCGCGGCATGCTTGGATAAATCGTCGTACACGCACAGCGCGTGGCGCGAAGAATCGCGGAAATATTCGCCGATCGCGCAGCCCGAATACGGCGCCAGATACTGCATCGGCGCGGGATCGGACGCCGTCGCCGCCACCACGATCGTGTAATCCATGGCGCCGTAGTCTTCGAGCGTCTTCACCACCTGCGCCACCGTCGATCGCTTCTGGCCGATGGCGACGTAGATGCAAACTACGTCCCCGCCCTTTTGATTAATAATCGTATCGATGGCGAGCGTGGTCTTGCCGGTCTGGCGGTCGCCGATGATCAGCTCGCGCTGGCCGCGCCCGATCGGAATCATCGCGTCGATCGCCTTAATGCCGGTTTGCAGCGGCTCCTTCACCGGCTGGCGGTCCACCACGCCCGGCGCCAGGCGCTCGATGTAGTTATAAGTCTTGACTTCGATCGGCCCCTTGCCGTCAATCGGCCGGCCGAGCGCGTCCACCACGCGGCCGACCATCGCTTCGCCCACGCCGATCGACATGATGCGGCCCGTGCGCCGCACCTCGTCGCCTTCCTTGATTTCGGAATAGTCGCCGAGCAGCACCGCTCCCACGTCTTCTTCTTCAAGGTTCAGCGCGATGCCCGAAACACCGCCCTTGAACTCGATCAGCTCGCCGGCCATCACGTTTTCCAGGCCGTATACGCGCGCGATGCCGTCGCCCACCGAGATCACCGACCCGGTTTCGGCGACATCGACGGCGCGCTCGTAATTTTCAATCTCCTCGCGCAGCACGCGCGAAATTTCATCGGCACGAATCGAAGCCATAAATTCCTTCTTTAGCGGCCCGCGGCCGGCGCCCGGCGGTCAGCCCGATCATCCCCAGGCCGCCGGTCACTGGCCACTGACGAGTTTAATCCTCAACTTTTCCAACTGCCCCCGGACGCTGCCGTCGTAAACGCGCGATCCCAGGCGCGCCACCACGCCGCCGATCAGCGCCGGATCAATGACGAACGCCAGCTTCGCCCGTTTGCCGGACAGCCGCGACAGCTCCGCTTCCAATTTCCCTTTTTGCGCATCCGTCAGCAGATGCGCACTGGCGACCGCCGCGCGCACATATCCCAGCCGCTCATCAAGCAGCGCGCCGAACGCCTCGACAATGGACGGCAGTTCCCCGATGCGCCGGTGATCGAGCACGACGAAAAGAAAATTCCGCACCGCCCGCGACGCCCCGAACGGCTGGAGCAGACGCGCCACCACGGCTCGCTTGCGCGGAACCGAAACCGCCGGCGAAAGCAGCGCGTTGCGCAGATCGCTGGACTCCGCCACCATTTCGCTGATCGAGCGCAGCTCTTCGAGCCCCTGGGCCGGATCCATTTTCATCGAAGCCGATGTGACCACCTCCATCAGCGCCCGCGCGTACCGCATCCCGACCACCGTGTGCATGCTAGTTCCGCGACGCCTCCAGATCCGAGACGAAGTCCTCGATAAATCCGTTCTCCACCGGCGGCGTCAGCTTTTCTTTCAATCGCTGTTCGGCCATTTCAAGCGAGAGCTTCGCCGCGTACGCCTGCAATTCGCGCCGCGCGAGCTTCCCTGCCGTTTCAATTTCCAACTCCGCCTGCTGGCCGAGCTTCTGAAGGCGCCGCTCGGTTTCCTGCCGGATGCGCGCGCCTTCCTGCTCCATCTCCTCGCGCGCCTGCTCGCGGAACTTTTCGATTTCCGCACCAAGCGAAGCGAGCTTCGCCTCCATCTCGCGCGCCCGCTGCTCCGCTTCGGCTTTGATCTTCTGCGCTTCGACGATCCCTCGTTGAATTTCGCTCGAACGCGAACGGAAAAACGGCGGCATCGTTTTCGCCAGAAAATACCCGCCCACCACGACCAGAATCGCGAAATTGATCGATTCCAGCGTAAGATCCCGCTCGCTCGGCGCCTGATCGGCGCGCAGCGCGATGGCGCAGCAGAACGCCAGCAAAACCAGCCGTCTCATGCCGCCGTACCCGCCTTGCGATTCAGAATCGAATCGGCGATTCGCTCCGCCAGTTCCGCGCTGGATAAGATAAGAGTTTCCCGAGCCGCCGCGCTTTCCGCCGCCAGCCGCTGTTTTTCGCCTTCAACCCGGGCCTGCATCCGGGCGCGCTCGGCTCCGATGCGCGAGGCCTGGTCGTCCAACCATTGCCGCCGCAACTCCTCCTGGGCCTTGTAAACCTCGGCGCGCGCTTCGGCAAAGCGCCGTTCGTACTCTTTTTGCTTGTTCTCCGCCGCTTCCAGGCTTTCTTCCGCTCTCTTGCGAGCCCCGGCAGTAAGCGAATCACGCTCGCGCAACACGCGGTCGAGCGGCGTGAACAGCATCGTTTTCAGGAAAAAATAAACGATAATCAGCAGGACAATGGTGGGCACAGCCTGAAGCATCAACCCACCTAGGGCTTGAAGAGTCTGTTCCATCTAAGGAATGTTTAAGGGAACCGTTACCGCGGAGTCTCTGAAGGCCCAAATTAGCACAGCCGCGTGGTTTCGGTCAAATCGGCGGAGGACCCTCGGCGGGGTCTGGAGCGTGAACTTTTCTTGCCGATATCTTAAGAGTCGCCGCTTTTTGACAAAAGGGGTGGCGTATGGCAAGGTGAGTACGAAGTAAAGAGAGGAAACGTGGCACACCATCCTCGCTGGCTGGAGACGCTCGCTCTCCGCTGCCGGTGCGGCAACGACATTCAGCTTTCCAGCGACGGCTACATCTGCGGCTGCGGCCGGAAAGCGGGAGCTTGGGACGGCGCGAAGGCTGTGATCGGTTCGCCGATTCCGTATTGGGGCGAGATCCCGCAGGATCAGATGCGCCGCCTGCTCGATGAAAGCGAGCGCAACGGCTGGCGAGCCGCCGTCCAGGCCAACCTGGAACCGGTGCTGAGCGAGTACGTGACCACTCCGGACCGCGCCGCTTTTCAGGAAATTTTGCCGCTTTCCTCCGGCGCTCTGGTGCTCGACGTCGGCGCGGGGATGGGCGGCATCGCCGCCGAGCTCGCCCGGAATTATCGAGTGGTTGCGCAGGAAGGCGTAGCCGAGCGCGCGGATTTTATCGCGCTGCGGGCCGCTCAGGACGGTCTGAGCGAGAATCTTGCGGTCATCAATGGCGACGTAAACTCGGTTGAATTCGCGCCGGGACAGTTCGACGCCGCGATCGTCAGCGGCGTGCTCGAATGGGTCGGGCTTTTCGACACCTCCAAAGGCGTGAAGGAGGTTCAAGTCGATTTTCTCCGGCGCCTGCGCGGTTTTTTAAAGCCCGGCGGGCTGATTTATGTGGGAATCGAGAATCGTATCGGCTGGGCGCAGCTTCGCGGGGTGCCGGATCACAGCGGAATTCCCTACACCAGTCTGCTGCCCCGTTTTCTGGCCACCTGGGTTTGCCGCCGGAACCGCAATTACCGCTCCTCGCAAAACGTCACCTACCGGACATATACCTATACGCACGGCGGCTTTTTAAAAATATTCGCCCAAGCGGGATTGCGCGCGCGCTCCACCCACATCAGTGTTCGCGGCTACGATTATCCGACCGAGCTGGTTCCGCTGGTGGAGGAAGCGATCGTCACCTACACTCTGGAGCACCTGAACCGGCCCGGCGGCTTGAAAACTCGCCTGCTGAACAGAGCACGTCTGGCCGCGGCGAAGCCCTGGTTCTGGAGAACATTCGGCGCCGATTTTGTTTTTGTGCTTGAGGCCGCCGGTGCATAAATTGGTCGCGGCCGCTCTGGCGCGCTCGCCGGACCGGATCTCGCTCGCCACGCTTGGGGGCCGGAAGGGTGTTGCGATCACGCTCGGCTATCTGGATTCGGCGAAGTGGCCCGCATGGGTCGCCAAAGTCGCGCACACCTCCGAAGCGGTCCTGAAATTAGCAAAGGAGCATCAGGCGCTCCTCGCCCTCGCACCCTGGGCGGAGGAGTTGGGGGTTCCGCGCGTGCTCGACTGGCAGTGCGATTCAACAAACGCCTGCCTGCTGACCTCCGCCGTCGCCGGACGGCTGGTGAGGATCATTTTTCGCCTGGCGGGCGAGCCGGGCAGCGGATCAGAGCACTTGAACGCGGCGCTTTCCTGGCTGGAGCGGTTTCGTCGAACGATTCCCGCCGGGGGCGGCGGGCCAGCGCGCGAAGCCGCGATCGCCGCCCTTGCTCCGCTCAAAGAAGAATGCGGCGCGGTCGCCGGATTGCGCAGTCTTCTTGAATCCGCCGCGGAGTTCGCCGCCGCGCCCTCGCACGGGGATTTCTGGTATGGCAACCTGCGGTTTGACGGAAAGCGCGCCGGAGTTTTCGACTGGAGCGGCCTGGCGGCGCGAAGTCCGCTGCATGACATCTTTAAGTTATTGACGAGCTGCTGCTTTGAGTACGGTGGCGCGGTGAAGACTCCGCCCGATGTCGCCGCCTTTGGCTCCATCTGGTTTTCCGCTACGCCGCTCGCCCGGTATTTTCGCGAAAAGATCCGCCCGGTTTCGGATGACCAAGCCGAACTGCGAACTGCTTTCTACCATTTCCTGGCCGAGAGCATTCTGATTGCGGGACCATCCACGCGAGGCATCTGGTACAAGATCACCTCGATTTTGGAGCGCCGCGGATTTCCCGCGCCGGGGTCGCTTCTTCCTGCCGGGATCTGGACATAGCCGCATGTCGAAGTACGGGAGCATGCTGCGGCATCTCACGACCTACTCGATCGGTATCGTCGCCGGTAAGCTCGCCTCCGTTCTGCTGCTGCCGATTTACACCCACTATCTTGCTCCCGCCGATTACGGTGTTCTGGAACTGCTGGAGATTTCTTCAAGCGTAATCGCGACGCTGGTGGCTTTACGGCTGAGCGATGCCTTTTTTTACTTCGATTCGCAAAGCGGCGAGAACCGCAGACGCACGGTGCTCATGACCGCCTATCTCGGCGGCGGCCTTGCCGGAATCGCCGTTGGCTTGGGAGGCTGGTTCTGCTCGGCGTTCCTGTCGCGGCTGGTATTTGGCACCGAAGAATACACGCCGGGGTTTCAGCTCGTCTCGCTCGGAACCGCTCTTGCTTTCGTGCAGGAGATCGGCTTCGCGCATTTGCGCGTGCTGAACAAGTCGCAGGCCTTTCTGGCAATTCAGGTGGGGAGACTTGCGGTTCAAGCCGGGACGAGCGTTCTGTTCCTGGCGCATGGCGATGGATACCTCGGCGTTCAGAAGGGCGCCGTGATCGCGTCCCTATCCGCGTGTCTCGTGTTTGTGCCGTACGCGCTTGTAAGCCACCGCGCCGCTGTCGATCTGGCTCTGCTGCGCTCCTTGTTCCGCTACGCGGCCCCGCTCGGAGTCAGCGGAGTCGCGATGCTGTTTGTCCACTTCGGCGACCGCTGGTTCCTGCAAAGATCCGCGTCTTTGTCCGCTCTGGGCTTGTATTCGCTGGCGTATAAAGGGGCCATGGTCGTCGGCTACGCGCAACTCGCCTTTGTCACCTATTGGAACGCGCAGATGTTCGCGATCTTAAAAGAAGGCAAGGGCAGCTCCATGTATGTGCGGCTGTGTACGTATTACGCGCTGGCGCTGATGACGGCAGCGGTGGTTCTTACGGCGCTGGCGCGGCCGGGCGTGTTGCTGCTGACCCCGCCTGCCTTTCATCCCGCAATCGTATACATTCCGCTGCTGGCTGGCGCTTACGTGGTGCGCGGCCTGGCGGATTATGTCCGCTCACCGCTTCTGGTGGAGAACCGGCCCGGCCTGACCGCACGCGTGATTCTCTGGACCGCGGGAATCTGCCTGGTGCTGTACGCAACCCTGATCCCCCCATTCAAAGCCTGGGGCGCCGTGGCGGCGACCGGGTTGTCTTTCGTCGCCATGGCGATCCTCAGTTTCGTTCAGGCGCAGCGCGTCAGGAGCTTTTCCTTTGAGACCGGACGCCTGGTGCGGATCGGGATCGCCGGCGCCGCAAGTCTCGCCACGATGATGTTCGGCTCCGGAGACGTATTCTCACAAACCTTGATCAGCCTTGCCGGACTGGCGGTTTACGGGACCGCGCTGATCCTCAGTGGATTTTTTCAAAGCGAGGAACGGGACTTCGCGTCCAAGGCGTTGCACGCCGCCCGCGCAATCTTCCGCTGACGCCCCCGGCGCAAATCAGGGCTTTCGCAATGTCACCACCAGATTGCTGCGCAGCCAGGCCAGCCGCGGATTTTCCAACATCCGGAGATATAACAGCTCGAAAATCGCCAGCGGGCCGAGCAACGCGGTGATCGCGGCGGAGTTCAACTGCTTCAGTTCGACAACTTCGAAACCGGCCCCGGCCGCAGCCGAAAGAATATCCCGCTCCGTGTTCATCCGGTACTCGGTCGGAAAAACATCTTCTTCCTGTCGTCTTTCAAGCAGCAAAATGATTTTATTCTTGACCGCCTGCGGAACCAGCCGCGCCATGCGGATCAGAGCGCAATTGCGATTCGGCGTGTGAAATATAAACAAACCCTTGGAGCGGAGCACGCCAAAAACCTGTTCGAGAAGCGCCCGCGGATGGACCACGTGTTCGATCACCATGTTCGCCGTGACCAGGTCGAAGGATTCCGGCGCGAACGGCAAGCTCTCGATGTTTCCTGCAACTCTGCCCGCCAGCGTCCGATGCCGCTTGACGTCGGAGGCGACCATATCGATTCCGACCAGATAGGCGGCTCGCGCAGCTAGCGCCCGCTCCTCGGCGGACATGAAATCGGGAAACATTCGATGCCCGCAGCCGAGATCGAGCCAGCGGCAGCCCGGAACGGCGCGGGCCTTCAGCACATCCAGATAATCGAGCTGCGAATAGCGGATCCCCGGCGCGATCGCCTTCTGGAGGCGGCCGTAGAAGCAGTAGAGGGCGCGCCGGCTCGGGCTGAGTTCCTCTTCCGCGCTCACGCCACTCCCGCAATGATCGGCGCCGGGCGCACCCGAATCCCGGCCTGCCTTTGCAGCCACTTTTCCAATACCAGAAGATACCAGAGCGGCAGCGGAGCGGCGCCGGACTTGCCAAAACGATCGATCTCCGTAGCCAGGCGGCCGCGACGGATCCAGCCGTCGCTTTCCAGGCGCGTTCCGGATCGCAGCAGCTCGAGCCGGTCGCGTCCGCCGGTTTCGAGCCATTTTTCCACTGGAATCGTGAAGCCCTGTTTGCGGCGGACGGCAACCGTCCTGCCGATGCGGCGCGCCACGATTTCCCGCAGCACGGCTTTGAGCTTTCCATCATGAAACCGGATCTCCGGCGGCAGCGACGCGGCGTATTCCCACAGCGAATGATCGAGAAACGGCGCGCGCGCCTCCAGACCCCAATACATTGTTCCACCGTCCACTTTTGGCATAAATTCGCTCAAAAAATGCGTTTTTTGATGATATTTGAAGACATCGCTCAGAAGCCGGCGCGCGGAGGAAAAAGATGCCGGAATCTGGCGCTGTTCCAGCCGCAGATCGCGCAGGCGCTCGCCGAGCATCCCCCGTTCCTCGAAATACGGCAAACCGGCGCGGACGCGATTATAGGCGCCCAGCCCGCCCACGACGTAATCGCCAAAGTTGCCGGCGCGGCGGCCGGCGGCGAACACAGCCAGGGGGCGAATCCGCTTCCAGGCGGCGGGCGCCCATTCAGGAAGCCGCAGCGCAATTCGCTGGGCTCGCCAGACGTTGTAAAAAAACGGATAGCCGAGGAAAACATCGTCGCCGCCGTCTCCGGTCAGCAGAACCGTCGCTTTCGGCCGGATGGCTTGCGCCAGATGCAGAACGCCGAGCGCGGATTGGCAGGCGAACGGCTCGCTGAATGCATCGAGCAGTTCCTCAAGCACCGGCGCGCCGGCTTCTTCCCACGGGATCACCTCATGCGGAATTCCGAGCTTTATGGCGGTCTGGCGCGCGGCATCCGCTTCATCGGAGGCGTCGCGCGCCGCTCCGATCGTGAAAGCAGTCACGTTCGCCTGAAGGCGCGCCAGAGCCCAGCAGACCAGCGCGGAATCGATGCCGCCGCTGAGCAGCGCTGCAATCGGCACGTCGGCGCAAAGGCGGATGCGCACCGCCTCGATAATTCTGCTCTCAGTTTCCTCGACCGCATCCTCGAAGCGGACCGGCGCGAAATTATCCGTGGCGGGCAACGACCAGTAGCGGAATTCCGACACGCGGCCATCCTGCCATTCGAGAATCGTTGCCGGCGGCAGTTTACGGACGCCCTGAAAAATCGAGCGCTCGTCGGTCACGAAACCAAATTCGAGATATTCGAGCACGGCGGCCGGATCGATTTCGCCCGCCGCTCCGGCCGCCGCCAGCGCCGAGATCGTCGAGGCGAAAACAAGCTCCTGACCTTTGATGGCATAGATCAGCGGTTTTACCCCGAGCCGGTCGCGGACCAGCGTCAATTTGCGCGAACCCTGATCCCAGATGGCGAAAGCGAACATGCCGTGCAGCCGCCTTGCCATCTCGCGCGCGCCCCACTCCTGGTATCCGATGAGCAGAACCTCGGTGTCGCAGCGCGACCGGAACGACCATCCGGCGGCTTGCAGTTCCCGCCTTAGTTCCTCGAAATTATAGATGCAGCCGTTGAAGACCAGCCCGATCCGCCCATCCTCGGAGAGCATCGGCTGGTGGCCGGCGGCGCTCAGATCGATAATGGCCAGACGCCGGTGACCTAAAGTTACGCCCGGCCAATGATTCAGGCCCTCGCCGTCGGGTCCGCGGCGGGCCAGCGCCGCCATCATGGCTCGTACCGCCGGGATTTCGCCACCCGGCTCGCCGGTGCTGATGAAACCGGCAATTCCGCACATTTCGCTATTGTCGCAGATGAAGCGTGACACAGCTATCCTGATGTGATGGGCGGGAGGCAGTCTTGAAACCGGCGGCGAAGCGGATCGCGAACTTTTTCTTTCTGCTGCTGGCGTTGCCCTTCGCCCTGCTCGCCGGATTCGGCCGCGTAAGGCCGCTGTTTACGATGGGAGCGCACCTGGCGGCGCTCGGTCCGGGGATTCTGGGCGATTATTTTCGCGCGGCGTATTATCGGCTGACGCTGGCCGAATGTTCGCTCGCGGCCCGGATCTCATTCGGGACCTTCTTCGCTCATCGCGACGCGCGCGTTGCGCCGGGGGTTTATATAGGATCATTCTGCGTGCTTGGAAAAGTCAGCATCGGAGAGCGGACGCAAATCGCCTCCGGGGTGCAGATCCTCAGCGGCCGGCGGCAGCATCCCCGCGACGCCGCCGGGGGTCTTCAGGGAGCGGAGAAGGGGGAGTTTCAGCGCATCGAGATCGGCGCCGACTGCTGGATCGGCGCAAGCGCTATCGTGATGGCAGACGTCGGGAACAGCTCAACGGTGGGCGCCGGTTCGGTGGTGATCAGGCCCGTGCCGGACAAAATCGTGGTCGCGGGCAATCCGGCAAAGCCGATCACGCGCGCGGCGGCGCAGGCTCCGCGGACTTGCCCGGAGCCGCCGCCTGGCGAACATCTTTAACCACCACCCGCGCCGGATTGCCGATCGCCACCGCATACGGCGGAATATCGGTGACCACGACGCTATTGGCCCCGATCACCGCTCCTTCGCCGACCGTCACGCCCTTCATGATGAAGCAACTCTGCCCCAGCCAGGCGCGGCGGCCGATGCGCACGGCCTTGATCTCCGCTTCGGGCGGAGGCAGACCTTTCGCGCGGGCATCGGTATCGCGGGGATGCGCGTCGGTATCGAGAATTCGCACGCCGGAGGCGATGTTCACTTCCTCCTCGATGACCACCTCGCGGTTGACCGTGATCTGGATGTTGTGGCCGATATCAACCCGGTCCCCGATCACCAGCCGCGGCTCGTCGAAAATCCGCCCGCTGGTCACTCCCAGGTGCCCGAAAATCTCCACATCGTCGCCGATAAAAATCCGGACCGGTCCCACAATGGCGGGCATTGACCAGATACTCAGATTCCGGCCGACCGTTTCACACCGCGCCTTAAACAGCGGCCCGCGATAAATAATATTCAAAAACTGGCGAAATCCGAAGGAAACGGCGTAATGCGCGTGATAAAAAAAGCAGAAGAGCGGCTTGATCGCGCGCGGCGGCGTGAAGCTGGAACGCATGCTCGCCAGAATCAGGCGTTTAAGGAAACCGAAAAACGGCCCTTCGCCGCGGTGCAATTTAAGCAGAAAAGACCGCGCCACCTCGCTTACCTCTCCGCCTGGAGCAGCTCGATCAGCAGCCACTCTTTGGTCACGGCCCAGGCGACCGGACGGCCGTTGAAAGCGGCGGCAGGTTTGGGTCTGCTGACGATGGTGGCGGCCCGGAGCTTCATCCGCTCGAGTGCGCCTTCAATGTCGGCGACCTCGTAGCACAGATGATTCAAGCCTCCGCCCTTTTCGAGAAAGCGGCGGACCGGCGATTTTTCTCCAGCAGGCTCGACCAGCTCAATCATCGATTCCGCGGAACCGGTCCGGAGAAACAGCACGTTGACCTGCTGGAGCGGATCGTGGATCACGCCGGTGGCGGCGTGAGAATCGAGCGAATGTAAAAACCCTCCCAACGATTCCTCAATCGAGCGCACCACAAAGCCGACATGATGGAGCTTGCCGAGCAGCGTAGCTTCCATTAAGCGCCCTGGTTTTCCGCTGCGACTCGATCGTTTAAATACGCGGCGATCGCATCGAAGGAATCGAGATCGGCCAGCGCTTCGAAATCGACCTGCGTGTTGAACTCCTCTTCGATCACGTTCAGCAGCGTGATGGCGGCAACGGAGTCCCATGCCGCGACTGTTTTTTGTGTCGCCGAGGGAATTTTCGCTGGCTCCAGCGCCGGGAAAACCGTGGCGAAACAGGTCGTCAATCGAGCGCGGATGTCGTTCATGATTGGCTCCACTGGATTTTATGGTAAAGAGGTAGATCGCGCTGTTCGAATTCGCGCCGCTCCAGCCGCGCGGCCGGCTCCGGCGCGCGCCCCAGCAGACGCGAAAGAAAATCCTGAAGCGGCCCGTTGCGGTCCGTGGCGCGGAAACAGAAAACGATCTCCCCGGCACCGGTCCGTTCGTACAACAGCGCCAGGCAATGATTCTCGATGCCGCGGGCGAAGGCCCGGCAGCTCATCACCCAGCTTTCGAGGAACACTTTGCGTTCGCGGACCTTACCGGCCAGAACGGCGATCTTGCCAAGCGAACCAAACTTGTCCTGATACGCAACGGACCAGACAAACGCGTCCGGCGACGCCGCCAGCGACCGCCATTCGACCGGATCGAATCGCTGGCCGTTCAAATTGAACTGATTCGTTTTATTGACCAGCTCCAGCGACCGCGGGTCTTCGGCGGCGTCCGTGTTTACCGCGATCGAGCCGTTCAGCTCCCGCAGAAATTCTTGCGAAGCGTCGTTTTGCGCGATCTGCGATTGAAATTCGGAGGCGGACCGCAAGCTTTCGCGGCGCAGCGTGTCTTCGCCGGAAATGCGCTTTCGCGCGAACAGGTCGCGCAGGCCGGTGAGAAAGGCTTCGGCCGACGCATAATCGCCCGGCCGGAAGCGCAGGCAATGGATTCCAGGAAAGGCCTGCTCCACCTCAGCGAGCTCGAGCGGGCTGTCGTCGACAAACACCACATCGCCCGCGCCGATGTTCCAGGCTTTAAGAATTCGCGCCACCGATCCCGATTTCGCGTGCCAATGGACTTCGACCGGGAAAATTTTTTCCGGAGAAAGGATCATGTCCGGGCGCGCCAGCGCTCGCTCCACCGTCGCGGCATCGTTTTTGCTGGCGATCGCGATCAAAACTCCTTCGTCGGCGAGCGCGCGCAACGTCTGTTGATACAAGCCGTGAATTTGGGCGTGATTTTCCAGATCCCAGTGCACCCCTTGCGGCCCCACTTCGCCGACGATCCCGCTCCACAGCGTATCGTCCAGATCGGTGACCAGCCCTTTTTTAGGCGGCGGCGGCGCGATCAGGTTCGCCAACGCCTCGCCCAGCGCCGATGCGTGCGCGCGTTTATAAGGAAACCCGGTAAACAGGTCGGATTGAAGATCGTAACGTTCGCCGGCCGGGGAAACCAAATCGAGACGCTGCGCGCTGACGATCGAAATGGAGGCGTGGGCGGAAAACTCGGCGGCAAGCTCTTGCACCAGCGCGTTTAATCTCGCTTGAGCGCTGCCGGCCTGCCACGATCCGGTGTGAAAAACCGGCGGCAGAGGCAAGGTCGGAAACGCGATCACCACCGGAACAGCAGCGGCAACCTCTTCGATCGCGCGGCGCAGCGATCCTAGCCTGGCTTTCACTTGCCGGACAATATCATCCTGCTCCGCCGGGCCCCACCCGCCCAGATTGCGATACCCCAATCGCGGGTCCAGATCGGCCCACTCCAGCGCGACCGCCACCGCGCTCGGATTCTTTCCGGCGCTTTTGCGCAACGTACCCGCCAGATCGCCATATAAACCGCAGATGACATCCACCGCTCTCGATGGAAGCCGGCGTTGCAGATGCGCCGCCAGGAAAGTGCTCAAATGCAGGGGAGTGAAGCCGCAAGCGAGAACCGCTCGAAAAGGCTGGGAATCCACGGGCGCCCGTTTGATCTGCCGCAGGGCTTCGGTTAAAGTCATCATCCCGCGTTTTGAACGTTACCGATTATACCAACTCACCGTAACAATTCGGAATAGATCTCCAGTAACGAAGAGCAATATACAGCGGGACAATGCAAGCTTTGGACGCGGTCGAGCGCGGCTTGCCCCAGGCGCGCGGCAAGCGGAGCATCCCTGAGAACCCGCTCGATTGCCGCGGCCAGCTCCTCCGGCGATCCGGGCTGGACCAGCAGCGCGCTTTGCTCATGCTCGACGGATTCGGGAACTCCACCCACCGCGCAGGCGACGATCGGAACCCCGGCGGCCATCGCCTCCAGAAGCACGTTGGGCGAGCCTTCGCTGTGAGACGGAAGCACGAACACGTCCGCCAGACAGTAGTAAGGCAGCGGGTTCGATTGATGGCCGGGCATAAGAACGTTCCCGGACAAGCCGCAGTTTTCAATTTGCCGGATAAGCCGTTGTCTTTCCGGCCCATCGCCCAGGATCAAGGCTCGAAAATCGCCGATGCCCCGGCGCCGCAGAAGCGCGAGCGCTTCGATGAAATCGCGATGGCCCTTTTCCGGCGACAGCCGCCCCACCGCAAGAAGGCACTTTGCGCCCGGTGGAATGCTCGCCTCGATTCCGGCCGGCGCGCTCGCGGCGGCTGCGCGCTCGGCTGCCGGATCGATGGCGTTCGGCAAAATGCGGATTCGCGCCGGCCCGATCCCGCTGGCTTCAAGATGTTTTGCAAACGGGCGGCACACGGTGACGATCCGGTCGGCCGCTTTCATGGACCACAATCCGAGCCGGTTATACATCTTCATCTTCCGGTCCTCGGCGGTGTAGCCATGATGATAGGCAAGCCATTTGACGCGAGCGGGCCGCGCCAGCCGGGTGAAAACGTGGGCCTTCGATCCGTGGGTTTGAATGATATCGGGAGACAATTCGCGGAGCAGCCGGGCAAAGCGCCCCGAGATTAGGGCGTCCACCGGCGATCGCTCGGGGATGGTGAAAACTTTGATGCCAGCCGCGCCGGCCGCTTTCGTAAATGCGTTCGATTCCGCCCCTCGCACGAACGTGACCACGGAAATTTCAGGGCGCGGGAAATGCTCGCGCGCGAGCGAGCAGAATCGAAGCAGGTTTTTCGCCGGCCCGGTTACGCTGGTGGCCTCCATGACGGCGGCGACGCGGATTTCGGCCATGGAACGGTATTATAGCCTTTCGGTCGATTGCTATAATCTGTCTGTTTCTCGAATGGAACCCGCCGTCAGCGTCGTCGTCCCGCTTTTCAACAAGGGGCCGTACGTAAAAAGAGCTCTGGATTCGATCGCCAACCAGAGTTTTCGCGATTTTGAAGTTTTAGTGATCGACGATGGCTCGACCGATGACGGCCCCTGCACCGCGGAGCGCTATCCCGACCCGCGGTTCCGCCTGATCCGGCAGGCCAACAGCGGTCCCGGCGCTGCCCGAAATCGGGGAATCGAAAACGCGCGCGCCGGTCTGATCGCATTCCTCGATGCCGATGACGAATGGCTGCCGGATTATCTTGAGCGCGGCGTCGAACGGCTGCGGCATAGCGGAGAAGCCGCCTTCGTTTGCGGCTATCTGCGCGATCCTGGCCGCGAATCGACGGAAAAAATGTGGCGGCGGCGCAAGCTGGTGGAGGGAACATTTCGCCTCAGCCCGGCTACGCCGCCCGAAGTTTTTCTGCACGCCGTCGCGTTCATGAGCTCGTGCAGCACGCTGAGCCGCACCGAGGCTGTGCGCCGCTGCGGCGGGTTCATCGAGGATCGTTGCACCTACGCCGAAGACGCGGCGCTCTGGCTCAAGCTGTTGCTGCGCTATCCGGTCGGGATCGATCTCCGGCCGGGAATGATCCTGCACACGGAAGGCTCCGAGCTGAGCCATCGGCGCCTGGGTCCGCATCCGCTGGAGCCATTTTTAAAAGATCCATCGGCGATCGTGGCGGACTGCCCCGAGGAACTGCGCCCGCTGCTGGCGGCGTTTTTAAGTATTCGCGCCTTCAAGACGGCCTGTGTATGGAGCGTATGGGGCCGCTGGCGAGAAGCGTGGGAGATCCGCCGCCGCTTCCGCTCGCATCGCGATTTCCGATTGCCTTATTTCTGGCCATCGCTGATTTTGGCGACGCCGTTCGGCGCAAGTCTTGGAAAGCTAATGCGCAAGGCGGTCATCCGCGGCTAACTGCACTGCCGCAGCGCTTCCAGGACTTCTTTCACCCGCGGCAGCTTACGATTGCAGCGGGCGCACCACGCCAGGTGCTCGTCCACTGCCACGGCTCCGTTTACCGAAAGATCGCCGAGCAGGTAAAGTCCCAGGATTTCCTCATTCACGTGTGCCGAAATAGTCATCACTATTAACGTGAGCACTTCGAGTGCCAAAGAAAATTCCCGAATCGGAACGGCGGATCTGCTCTACACTGATACTTCATGCCAGAAAAAATTTCCCCGGCGCGCGGCGTCGAGGGCGTCGTCACTCCGCCGGGCGATAAGTCAATTTCGCACCGCTACGCCATGATTGGCGCGATTGCCGAGGGCGTCACTACACTTGAAAATTACTCGACCGGGGCCGATTGCCAGTCCACGCTCGGCTGCATGGCAGCGCTGGGCGCGAAAATCGAGCGGCGCGACGGCAAGGTGGTGATCGAGGGCGGCGCCTTGCGCGAGCCGGCGCCGCTCGATGCCGGAAATTCCGGCTCGACGATTCGCATGTTGAGCGGCATTCTGGCCGCGCAGCCGTTTACTTCCCGTATCGGCGGCGACGAATCGCTTTCCCGCCGGCCGATGCAGCGCATCATCGCGCCTCTTTCGCAGATGGGGGCTTCGATTGAAGCGCGAGACGGAAAATTTCCGCCGCTGACGATCCACGGGCGCACGCTGCACGGGATCGACTACACGCTACCGGTCGCCAGCGCGCAGGTGAAGAGCTGCGTGCTGCTTGCCGGATTGTTCGCCAAAGGCGACACCATCGTGCGCGAGCCGGTGCGCACGCGGGATCACACCGAAATTGCGTTGCGCGAGTTCGGCGCCGATATCGAAAGCGTGCGCGGCGTGATCACGCTTCGCCAGGGCGCGCGGCTCCAGGGGCGCGATGAGATTATTCCCGGCGATCTCAGCTCCGCCGCGTTCTTCCTGGTCGCGGCGCTGCTGCTTCCGGAATCGAATCTGCTGATTCACGCGGTGGGCATGAATCCGACGCGATCGGCGCTGCTCGATTTTCTGGCGTCGATGGGCGCGTCGATCAAAATTGTGGATGTGCGGCAGACCGGCGGCGAGCTGATCGGCGATCTGCGCGTGCGCTCCTCGAAAATCTCCGGAGGCGTCATCGAGGGCGCGATGACCGCGGCTTTGATCGATGAAATTCCCGCGCTGGCGATCCTGGGAGCGGCGAGCGACAACGGTTTAATCGTCCGCGACGCGGGCGAGTTGCGCGTGAAGGAGACTGATCGCATCGCGGCCATCGAAAAAAATCTGCGGCGCATGGGGGTTCGCGTCGAAACGGCGCCCGACGGCTTCACCGTTCCGGGCAAACAGCGCTTCCACGCCGCCGAGATCGATCCGGAAGGCGATCATCGCATCGCCATGGCCTTCTCGATCGCCGCGCTCGCCGCCGATGCGCCATCGATCATTCAAGGCTCGGAAGCCGCCGCCGTTTCTTTTCCTGAATTTTTTAGTACACTGCGACACATCACCCCGTGACGGAGGATACGCCACATTCGGACCTGACTCTGCCTTGTCTGATTCACGATCTGAATAACGTGTTCCAGACGTTGGTGGAGGCGGCGGATCTGCTTTCGACAGACCCCCGCTGGGCGGCGCTATCGGCGGCCATCGTTCGCAGCGTCGAGCGCGGAAAGAATCTCACGGCGAGCCTCCAGCGCACCGATCCCGTTTCGGCGCCGCTCGAAACCGTGCTCGCCAACGCCATATCTTTTGTTCAGGATTCGCTCATCGGCGGGCGCGGTCCGAAAATTTCCTTCGCCACCGAGATTGACGCGGGCATTGAACTGCGCCGGATCTGGGGCTGGGAGCGCGTGCTGATCAATCTTTTCTCCAACGCCGTGCGCGCGATGCCGGAGGGAGGAACCATTCGCGTTGGCGCGCGGCGGCGCGAGACGGAGATTGAGATTGTTGTTGAAGACGACGGCCCGGGGATCGCGCCGGAGATTATGCCCTATATTTTCAAGCCTCACGTTTCCACGCGCGGGTCCGGATTGGGACTGCACATCGTCGATAGCATCGTCCGGCAGGAAGACGGATTCGTTCGGGCATTGAACCGGCCCGAAGGCGGCGCCAGGTTCATCATTACGATTCCCGCCTTCGCCGCCCGCGCGGCGCACGCGTAGATATCCAAAGATGCAGGCGCTAAGACCGGCCAAGGACGCCTTTCCATTTGCGCATGATCAGTTCGGCGAGATTTAAGAGGATTGCCAGCGCGAGGAATCCGGGCCAGAGCTGCATGGTGGAGGGGATGCTGCGATTGCCGGCGTCGAAGACGGCTTTGGGACTCGGCTGGAAGCGGCCGCCGGTGAATTCGGAGACCTGTTTCAACAGCGCGGGATCGGAGCCGTAGTCGGCAAGCTCGGCTTCGGGACGATAGAGGCCGGCTTCCGGGAAGGCCCGCGATTCGGCGAGCGGGCGGACGCGGAACAGGCCCTCCCGCTGGCCGATAGGAAGGCGGCCACGGAAGGTGCCGTCGGCGATTTTCTTCACCGGAATCGGGCGCTGGAAGTTATCGGGGCCGAAAACGAAAATCTCGGGAATTGTGGCGGGCTCTTCGACGTTGCGGCCCAGGCGATAATCGACCACCAACTCGCCATTGGCGCTGTCATATTCCACCGTGGCCTCGCCGGCTTGCGCGTGCGGGAGAAGATCGCGCGTGAGATTGGCCCAGAATTTGTCGTAGCCTCTCCAGGTGATCCAATCGGCGGCCCAGCGGGCTTTCGCGTCGGAGGTGAAAACGGCGGAGCGGCCCAATCCGTATTGCCACACGCTCAGCAGCGGATCGCGATCGATCTCCAGAATCGTGTCGGCGCTCGGCTTGGGCGTAAATTTGACGTAGCCTTTGAGGGGCGGCACACCGCTCATGTCGACGCCGTCCAGAATTTCGGCGGGCTTGGCGACTTTCACGGTGAGCGCCGATTTTTCGATGGCGGTGCTGCCGGTGTGCTCCATTACGTCGCGCAGCAGGATTTGTTCGAGACCGGCCGGCTCGTTCAGGAAATACGATTTGCCGCCGGCGAGCTGCGCGATTTTTTCCAGATACGACCGGTTCACGTCCTGGCCAAGGCCGACGGTCGAAATGGTGACGCGCTTGGCTTGCGCCTCCCGTGAAAGGTCCAGGCTGTCGCCCTCCTCGGAAATTCCGTCGGTCAAAAGAACGATGTGTTTGTAGGTAGCATTGGCCGGCTGGATTCTGCGAAACGCCTCATTGAGCGCGGGCGCGATCTGTGTGCCGCCATCGGGCGTGATGCCGGAAATCAGGCGCTTGATCAAAGTCCGATCCTCGGCGCGGCGCAGCGGCACGGCCCATTGGAACGAATTATCAAAGATGAGAACGCCGACCAGATCGATGGGCCGAAGATTATCGACCACGCCGATCGCGGCCAGGCGCGCCAGCTCGATTTTACGGCCCTCCATCGACGAGGACTTATCGATGATGAGCACCACCGCGGTCCCCTCGGGCGAGCGCGGCGGAGCGAGCTTGGCGGGCAGAGTGCGATCGAGCGGGTCCTCGATTTTGGCTTTATCCTCGACGTAAACGTTGCGCTCGCCGCCGATCACCAGAAGGCCGCCGCCTTGCTTCACGTACGTTTCGAGCTCCGCCTTGCGCGCGGCGGGGATGCTCTCCAGATCCCAATTGTCGAAAATGATGAGCTGATAATCGGCGAGATTGCCCGCGCTGAACGCTTCGGCGCGATCGACGCTGAATTGCGCGGCCTCCAGCGTCGAGCTGAGATGCGAGTTCGCGCCCGGCGCGTCGCCGCTGACGTAGAGAACTTTGGGTTTGCGAAGCATCACAGCCTGATCGAAATGCACTTCGCCTTGATCGGCGCTTTCTCCGCGCACCGAGATCGCCAGATCGAGTGCGCCCGGCGTGTTCAAGCTGGCGTGCAGGCGCAGCGAATTTTCGCCGGCGGCGAGCTGCACCTGGCTTTTCCCAAGCGTGCGGCCTTCGGCGGCGAGCTCCACTTCGCCGGGTCCCGCTTTCGGCGTGGAGATCACGGCGTCGATGGGAAATTGTTCGCCGGTGAAGGCGATCGAAGGCAGGCTGATGGATTCCAGGCGCATGGCCGGCTGCGGACGCCCGGCGAGCGCGTAGGTATCGATCGGGATCCCAAGCTGCTGAGCCTGCCAGGCCGCCCGCGCGGCACTGCCCTTGTTCTGCTTGCCGTCGGAGATCAACACGATCCGCGGGACCATGCCGTCGGGAAGAGCGGCGGCGGCTTCGCGGATAGCGGCTTCGAGGTCGGTGGCGCGGCCGTTTTCTCCGGCGGTGGGAAGAAACTTCCACGGCTTCTGATCCTCGTTGCGGCCGAGGGGGCGCGTGGAGCGGGCGAAGGGGATGACGCGCATCCAGTGGCGGCCGCGCTCGCTTGCGAGATTGGAGGCGATGCGCGAGGCGTGTTCGAGATCGGCGGGCGTGACGCTGGCCGAAGTATCCACTAAAACAGCCACGGCGACTTTTGTTTCAAAGACGTTGAGGCGCGGCTCGGCGAGCGCGAGCAGAATCGCGACAAAAGAGAGAGCTTTGAGCGCAAGGCCGAATCGCCGCGTGGTGCGCCGCCATTCGAGCAGCATCCAGACCAGCGGCAGCCAGGCAACAGCGAGAACCCAGGTCCGTTCGAAGGTCATGAGGCTTTTCTCCAGGCGTTCAAGCGCGCCGCGCCGGCGGCGATGCGCGCGGCGCGAAGCCGCAGCGCCCGGCTTCGCCCGAACAGCAGCCAGTCGATGAACAGACCGATTCCGCCGAAAAGAGCCAGCCAGGGCCATGCGTCAATTCCGGTGTCGCTCGCCTCGGCCGCGCGCGGGATTCCACGGCGTACGTTGGCCGGCGGCTTCCAGGCCGTGTCGCCGACGTCGGGCAGCGTGAGCGAGTAGACCGTTTCACGATCGCCGGTCAGGACGCGAACCGTTCCCGGCGAGCCCGCGAAGAAGCGAAGGCTGTTGCCTTCGATGGTAAAGGGCAGCGCGCGCTGGTTCTCGGTCACCACGCGGACGCTGGATGGATCGGGGGCCTGATCGAGCGTGACGTTGACGGCGCCCACCGTGCCCGCCTGAACATCCCAGCGCCGGAATGTTTCCGGCGCCATCCAGCGCATCAGGTTGCCCATCAGCAGCGGCGTCGCCAGCTCGTACTTCATCGAGGAGCGCAGCGGCTCGAATCCGATGACGGCGATCTTGGGCGTCGAGGGCCGGGCGACGATCAGCGGCCCGCCCGCGGCGTCGGCGACGACGATATCGCCGGGCGCGGCGCTCAGGATTTCGCCCGAATCGATCCGCGCGTTTTTGGTGTGCAGACCGGCGCCGAGCTGCGTTTCCGGCCGCCAATGCTCCAGCGTGATCCCGGTTTTGGTCTCGCGAACCGGAATGGGCGAGCCGCTGGCCGGAGGCTGGATCCAGATGGAATCGGCGCGCGGGCGCGCGGGAGGAATAAAGCGGTCCAGCACGACGATATCGGCTTTGGTCTGAGGGTCGAACCGCTCCGGCGGCTCAAATGTCGCGCTGACCTGCGGATTGGAGGCGATCAGCGCGCGAAGCATCCGCGGCTCCGCCGAATACACAACGACGCGCAGCGCCTGGCGCGCGGGCAGCTCGATCACCGCGCGGTTGTCCTGGGGAAAGGAGTCTTCGGGCAGCAGGCGCGCTTCCAGATAACCGGCGACCTTGGTTTTATACTCGAACGTCGCCTGCTCTTCGGCGCCGGGCTGGAGCGTCATCGCTTTCGAACCGGCCGGCGCGCCGCCGAATTGCAACGCAAGCTGGACGTCATGCGGCCGTAATCCGTAATTTTTCACCGAGACGAAAATGTTCCAGGTATCCGGGTCGGCCGGCGAGCGGCGCAGGCCGATTTTTCGCAACCCGGCGTTTTCCTGCGGCGCATTTACCGCGAGCACGCGCAGATTCGACGGCGCCTGCACCGGTGCGGATTCTTGCTCGGGCACGCGCGCAGCGCCCGCGTAGACGATCTCGCCGGCGCGCTGCGATTGCAGACGCTGGGCGCGCTGGGCGAACTCGATCGCCTGTTCCAGATTCAGAGCCGAAGCGCCCGGCTGAGATTCGCGGATCGCCTGTTCGAGCGCAACCCGGTTGGCTTCAAACGGCGTGACCGGCGTCGCAAGGGCGTCGGCGCGAACGATCATCACGCGATCCCGGAGGGGCAGCGACTTTATGTACGCGCGGGCCGCGGCGCGCGCCTCGTCCATGAGCGTGCCGGTGCGGGTCCGCGCCCCCATCCACGCCGAGGTATCCAGCAGCACCACGTGATCCCGGAACGCAGATTCGTCGCCGCCGAAATGCGGTCCGGCGATCGCCAGAAGCAGAAGAAGGATGCTGAGGATTTGCAGCAGCAGACTCCAGGGCTGCTGGATCCGGCGGCGATGCTTCAGCTCGGTGCGGACATCGGCCTGTGTCCAAAAGCGCAGGGTCGCGACCAGTTGGCGGCGCTTGGAGCGGTCCAGCAGATAAAGCGCGATGATGCCCGCCGAGATCGCGCCGGCAAGGCCGAGCAGTTCGCCGAAACTGAGATTGAGCAACGACATCGATGATTCCGGCAACGCAAGCCCCGGGCCGAGGTTACCGGTTCATTCTAACGCTCCGGCGCGGACCAGGGGACCGAAAATCGCCTCATCCACTGGGACGTTGCTCGGCACGCCTACGTAACGGCCATTGTTGCGCAAGGCGACCCGCCGCAGGGATTGCGCGTAATCGTCGAACGCCTGGGTATATATACGGCGCGCTTCCGCGTCGAACGACAATTCCACGTGCTGGCCGGTTTCGGCGTCTTCCAGTTCAAGCTCGCCCTCCCACGGCGGCTCGCGATCTTCCGGCGACCAGACGTGAACCAGGATCAGCTCATGGCCGAAATCGGAGAGATATTGCAGCGGTTTTTCGCAGTCGCCGTCGTCTAAAAAATCGGAGATGACGATGACC
This sequence comes from Terriglobia bacterium, assembly GCA_021325175.1. Classification (GTDB taxonomy): domain Bacteria; phylum Acidobacteriota; class Terriglobia; order Bryobacterales; family Bryobacteraceae; genus Palsa-187. The sequence goes on along the minus strand of JAJPHS010000109.1, from coordinate 1,491 downwards.
AGGCCGCGCTGCGGATAATTGGAGACGAAATCGCGCGCGACATCGAAGAAGCTGGTCCGGCCGCCGGTCTTCACCGCGCTCAGGAAATTCACCGCGGGCTGAAACCGGTGCCGGCCGCCGCTGGCCACGAACGCGTCTCCGAGCTTGTTCGCAAACGGCTGAAGGCAGATCGAATCCAGGCGCACCAGGCCGACATAGCACAGCGCCCCGGCAAGCTGGCGCGCGTAGTCGAACTTGGGCGGATTTCCGGTTTTCATCGAATCGCTGGTGTCGAACAGCAGCCGGACCGGGATGCGCGGCTCAAGCTGGAACATCTTCAAAAACAACTTTTCCAGGCGCAGAAAAACCCGCCAGTTGACGGCGCGGAGATCGTCGCCGTGATGGAAATGGCGATGGTCGAGAAACTCCTGGCCCGGTCCGGCGAATCGCGACGTGTTATGGCCGCCGACCAGTCCGGGCAGCGATTTCTGCCAATGAATCGTCAGCCGCTCGAGCTTTTCAAGCAGGGCGGTTTCAAGAAGCTGGCCGGCCACGTTACCGCACCGCTGCTACGCCGGCGCTGGGAATGATCCTGGCAAGGATGGTTTCCGGAGTCTGCCCCTCGGCGTGAGCGTCGAAATTCAAGATGATGCGATGGCGCAGGACGGCGGGCGCCACCGCATCGATATCTTCCGTTGAAAGATGCAGGCGTCCCTTCATCAGCGCCAGCACCCGGCCGCATTCAACCAGCGCCTGCGCCCCGCGCGGCGAGCTTCCATAGCGCACGAACTTGTTGGCCATCTCATGGGCCTGCGGCGCGCCCGGCTGCGTCGCCATCACCAGATCGATGGCGTGTTCCTGCACGTGCGGCGCGACCAGAACGTGATGGCATACGTCGCGCAGGCCGAGAATCTCGTCCCGGTCAAGCACCGGCTCGACGCTGATGTCGTCGCGCTGGATCGTGCGCTCGACGATGGTGTTCAGGTCGCTGCGCGAGGGGTATCGCACCAGGATCTTCATCAAAAACCGGTCAAGCTGCGCTTCCGGCAAGGGATACGTGCCTTCCATTTCGATCGGATTCTGGGTCGCCATGACCAGAAAAGGCGCTTCCAGCTCGTGCGTGGCGGTGCCGCTGGTGACGGTGTGTTCCTGCATCGCTTCGAGCAGCGCGGATTGCGTTTTGGGCGTCGCGCGATTAATTTCGTCGGCCAGCACGAGATGCGCGAAAATCGGGCCGGGCTGGAAGCGCAGCGATTTCGAGCCGCTATCGGTATCGATAATCATGCTGCCGACGATATCGGCCGGCATGAGGTCCGGAGTGAACTGGATTCGCGAATATTTGAGGTGCAGCACGCGCGAAAGCGTGCGCAACAGGGTCGTTTTTCCCAGCCCCGGGACGCCTTCAAGCAGGACGTGCCCGCCGGCCAGCAGGCAAATGAGAACGCCATCGACCACATCCTGCTGGCCGACGATGATTTTTCCGATTTCCGAACGAACCCGGTTCAATTGGCT
>JAJPHS010000082.1 GCA_021325175.1 Terriglobia bacterium | reverse complement strand
TTTGATGGAAAGGACGATCGTCAGGGCGGCGACGATATAGGCGGCCTGCCAGATTCCCGGCGCCGCTTCTGCTCCCGGCGTCACTTGTTCTCCTTTTTCTTGAACATCTTAAGCATGCGGTCCGTAATCAGGAATCCGGCCACGATGTTGATCGTCGAGGAGGTCACCGCGATGCAGCCGAGCACGCGGCTGAGCGTGGGCGAATCGCCCGCTCCCGAAATCAGAATCGCGCCGACCACCGAGATCGCCGAAATCGCGTTGGTCAGCGACATCAGCGGCGTGTGCAGCAACGGCGAGACGCGGCGCACCAACTCCAGCCCGAGCGGAACAGCCAGCACCAGGACGTACAAGCTGACTTCTAATTCATTCGACATAAATTCCGATTGATCTCATAGGAGCGGGCGGCGCGGCGTCCTAGGCATTGACTCCAAGCAGCGCCTGCACTTTCGGATTCACCACTTCCCCGCCGCGCGCGACCAGCGTTTCGCGCGTGATCTCGTCGTTCAGATCGAGGTTCAGCTGGCCGTCCTTGGTAATCATGTTCTTCAGGAAGGTCACGATATTGCGCGCGTACATTTCGCTGGCGTGGCGCGGCACCGTGGCCGGCACATTCACCGGACCGAGCACCATGACGCCCCGCTCGACGACCGTTTCGCCGGCGCGGGTGACTTCGCAGTTGCCGCCGCGCTCCGCCGCGAGATCCACCAGGATCGATCCGGGAGCCATGGCGCGCAGCATCTCGCGCGTGACCAGCAGCGGCGCTTTCTTTCCGGGAACCGCGGCCGTGGTGATCACCACGTCCTGTTCCTTCATCACCTGCGCCATTTGCTCGCGCTGGCTGCGGATCGCGGACTCGCTGAGCGCCTTGGCGTAGCCGCCCTCACCTTCGCCGCTTTCTTCCATTTTGATGCTGACGAATTTTGCGCCGAGGCTTTCGATCTGCTCCTTGACGGCCGCGCGCACGTCATAGCCGCTGACCACGGCGCCCAACCGCCGGGCGGTGGCGATCGCCTGCAAGCCGGCGACGCCGGCGCCGATCACCAGCACGCGCGCCGGAGGCATGGTTCCGGCGGCGGTGGTCATCATGGGGAACAGGCGCGGCAGATTCACCGCGGCCAGCAGCACGGCCTTGTAGCCGGCAATGGAGGCCATCGAGGAAAGCGCGTCCATCGACTGGGCGCGCGTGATGCGCGGCACCAGATCCATCGAAAACAGCGTGGCGCCGGCCTGCGCGTAGCGCGCCGCAATCGCCGGGTCGCTCAACGGATCGCAGAAGCCGATGGCGATGATGTCGCGGCCGGGCGGCTCCGCCGGCACCCGGACGTGCAGCAGGATCCGCGCGTTTTCCCGCACATCGGCGGCCGGACCCACGCGCCCGCCCTTGGCGATATATTCGTCGTCGGTGAAACCGGATTCCAGTCCCGCGCCGGATTCGATCCAGGTTTCCACCCCCGATTTCTTCAGCAGATCGAGCACGCGCGGCGTCGCCGCGACGCGCCGCTCCGATGGGAAATTTTCTTTGAGAACGCCAACCGTGAGTGCCAAAACTCGATGGGACCTTTCGAAGAACGCCGCCGCGGCGCTTTTACGCTTGTGGCCGGCCGGTGCGAACCACAAACTATCATAGCGTCTTCGGAGGCTCTTGCGGCGGCGCGCGTCCCGGCAGCGCGCTCTATCCGGCCTTTCCGAAGCGCAGCCGCCACGGCGTCACCATGCCTTCGGCCACGATGTGGCTGGTGAGCTTCGACTCTCCGCCGCCGCGCGCGCGAAAAATGATGGGAACTTCGGCGAGGCTCGCGCCGGACCGCCACAGCCGGTACTTCAGCTCGATCAGGAAGGCGTAGCCCGAGGCGGCGGCGCGCGAAGGATCGATCCGGCGCAGAGCCTCGGTGCGCAGCAGCATGAAACCGGAGGTGCAGTCCTGAACCGGCAGTTTCGTAATCGCGCGGGCGTAGAGATTGCCGCCTACGCTCAGCGCGCGGCGCCAGAATTCCCAACCGTCGACGCCGCCGTCGCGCGTGTACCGCGACCCGATGACGACGGCGTGCGATTGGCCGGCGGCGACGAGCGCATCCAGGTGCGCCGGATCGTGCGAGAAATCGGCGTCCATGGTGATCACCGCGTCCACCCGATCGAGCGATGCCGCGAATCCCGCCAGGTACGCCTTGCCCAATCCTTCGCGGCGCGCCCGAACCAGCAAATCGAGTTTCGGAAATTGCGCGCGCAGGCGCTTCACCGTTGCCGCCGTGCCATCGGGAGAACTGTCGTCGATCACCAGCACTTCGACGCCGGGCGCGGCCTTGAAGATCTCGCGCACCATCGCTTCGATGTTGGCGTTCTCGTTAAAGGTCGGCAGCAGCACGCGGATGCGCACGATTCAATCCAGCTTGGGAACCAGAATCGCATATCGCGTGTTGCGCAGCGCGATGCGGTAACGGCGCTCGATCGCATGCATCAGATGGATCGAAAAATTGTCGGGGCGGACCAGCTCGCCGCCGGGCAGGCCGATCTCGATCGTCGAGAAGCGGTAGGTCTCGATCATGTTCACCAGTTCGGATTCGGGGAGCTTGCCTAAGGCGATCTGCGCGGGAACATAGAACATGTCGATCTCCTCGGCTTTTCCGGCGGCGAAACAAACCAGCGGATTGGCGCAGAAGGCGCGGCCGGAGTGATCCGCGATAAATTCGATGGTCTGGTGAAATTCCTGCTCGAGCCGCGGCGCGGCGGCAAATTCGGCGGCCTCTTCGGCGAGCACCGGCGGGGCGAGCGCGGCGGGCGCAAGCAACGGCGCCAGCAGCAGCACGGCAAAAATGCCGGACGGCAATTTTTCAAAATCCGCCAGCGCGACGGCCAGAATCACGGCGTCCAGGAGCATCGCATCAAAAAAAATATTGCGATCGACGCCATAACCGCCGGAAAAGAAGAAGGCGATGGCGTGCGCGGCGGCGGCCGCCAGCACCAGCAAGCGGCGCGGCGCGGAAGCGGCGTTTGGCCAGGACCACAGGAGGAATACCGCGACGGGAATCTGAAACATCGCGGCATAATTCGCCGAGCGCAGCACCGCGGCGCGAATCGAATATGTCCTCGCGCTGGTCATGTGGGCCAATAAATACGGTCCGTCCACGGCTCGGGCGGCGAGAAACAACACGAGCGAGGCGGCAAGACACGCGCCCGCCCAGATCAGAAAAGGTCTCCATGCGCGACCGAGCAGCAGGTACGCGCCAATCGCCAGCGGAATCGCGAAAAGATTGTGTTTCGTGAACAGACACAATGCAAAAAGAACGGCGGATAGGCTGAGGATTCGCGGCGATTCGGGATTTTTCAAAAAGGCGCAAAATCCGGCGAGCCCGAATACGGTGGCGAACAACTGCGGGTCGTTCATGCCGATGCGGTCCGGAGAAAAGACCGCGAGCCAGACGATGAAGCTAAGGGCAGCGTACAATCCCGGCGCGAGGCCGCGCGTGAAGCGCCGGACGATGGCCGCCAGCAGAATTGCAATCAGCGCCAGCGAGACGAGAGAAACGTAGCGTCCGGCGGCGTTGACGCCGCCCAGGAAACGCCCGAGAAATCCGATGACATGAAAGGAAACGGGCGGATAATTCACCACCGTGTAGCGCGGAACGGAGCCGTAAAGCGGAACACCCTGAGCCGCCATTGTCTGGCGATACGCGTTCCAGCCTTCGTTGAATATAATTTCGTAATCGGCGAAGGCGCGCGCGACCGGATAGGCGAGCGTGATTAACGCGAGCGCCGCCAGGGCCGCGACGGCGGCCGTCCACGCCCGCCGGTTCGCGTAAGAGTCGCCCGAAACGGAGGGGATCAAGAGGGCAGCGGTCCCGAAAACGGCGCGCAGCGGCATCAGCGGAAATCTTCCTGAAGCGCGTCCAGCGCCGCCGAGCCGGGGCACAGTTTTTCGAATGAAATTTTGGCCAGCGCTTGCGCCGGAGTATTGTTCAGCTCGTGCATATCCGGCACGGATTCGTCGATGTACAGCAATCCCGTGACAACCTCGCCTTTGCCGTGATGCTCGGAGAGATAATCGAGCACCTTTTCGCGATCGGTGGGGTCATAATCGGGCGGAACGCCTTTGAAACGGACGACGCTGCCGTCGTGCATGGCGACGCTGACGGCGCCGTTGCGTCCGATGGTCGCGAGAATTTCCGAAGCGGGCGGCACGAAATCGGTCTCCGTCGCCTTGAGCATGTTGTTGCGGGTGTAGAGATAACTTTTGGTCGATCCGGCGTGATCGTTAAAGGTCACGCAGGGCGAAACCACGTCCACCAGCGCGAAGCCGCGATGCGACAGCGCCGCTTTAAGGATCGGCACGAGTTGCTCTTTATCGCCCGAAAAGCTTCGTGCCACGAAGGTCGCGCCCAGGCTCAGCGCGAGCGCGACCGAATCAATGGGCGCCATGCGGTTGGGCTCGCCTTTCTTGCTCTTGGAGCCCACGTCGGCCGAGGCGGAAAATTGGCCCTTGGTTAATCCGTAGACGCCGTTATTTTCGATGATGTACAGCATCTTGAGATTGCGGCGGATGGCGTGGCACATGTGGCCCAGGCCGATCGAAAGAGAATCGCCGTCGCCGGAAACGCCGATGTAGGTCAGCTCGCGGTTGGCGGCGCTGGCTCCGGTGGCGATGGCGGCCATGCGGCCGTGCGCGGAATTGAAGCCGTGCGCGCCGCTCACAAAATAAGTGGGCGTTTTCGAAGAACAGCCGATGCCGCTCATCTTGGCCAGCATATGCGGGGCGAGAGAAATTTCCCAGCAGGCGCGAATGATCGCGGCGGTGATCGAATCATGACCGCAGCCGGCGCAGAGCGTCGACATGGAGCCTTCGTAATCGCGAATGGTCAGCCCCAGCTCATTGCGATGCAGGCTGGGGTGGATAGCGGTCGGCTTAGCTATGGACGGCACGTTCGGTGAGCTCTCCCAATTGACTGGTAATTCGATCGGTGACGCGCCTGGCGCTGAGCGGGAACCCGCCGTAAACGCAGATGCTGCGCAGCTTGTCTTTGGCGACCCCGGTTTCCAGAAGCAGCAGCGATTTCATCTGCGCGTCGCGGTTCTGCTCGACGATGAAGTTGAATTCGTGATCGTTGAGGAACTGCTCCACGCTTTCCGGGAAGGGAAACGCGCGGATTCGCATAAAATCGGCGGCGATGCCGCGCGATTGCAGAACATCGAGCGCCTCGCGCACCGCCGCGTCGCAGCCGCCCAGCGTCACCACGCCGAACTGCGCGCGGCTGCGCCGCTCGATGACCGGCGCGGGAACGAATTTCGCCGCCGCCCGGTGCTTGCGCAGCAGGCGATCGACCACCTCCTGGTATTCGTCGGGCATTTCGGTGTAAGCGCCGGTGCGGCTGTGGCCCGATCCGCGCGTGAAGTACGCGCCTTTGGAGCTCACGCCGGGCAGGGTGCGCGCGGCGACGAAATTTTCATCTTCGGGCGAATAGCGGAAAAATTTCTGGATCTGCTCGAGCTGCGCGGCGTCGAGCACGCGGCCGCGATCCGGGCGATAGGAATCGTCCCATTTGAGGCGCGGCACCACCCAGTCGTTCATGCCGATATCGAGATCGGACAGCAGGAACACCGGCGTCTGAAAGCGCTCGGCCAGATCGAAGGATTTGACGGCGAACTCGAAGCATTCCGCGGGATTGGCCGGATACAGACAGATGTGCTTGGTGTCGCCGTGCGAAGCGTAGGCGCATTCGAGCAGATCGCCTTGCTGGGTGCGCGTGGGCATGCCGGTGGACGGGCCGACGCGCTGGATATCCATCACCACCGCGGGAATCTCGGCGTAGTAAGCCAGCCCGAGCAGCTCGTTCATCAGGGAAATGCCGGGACCCGAGGTGGAGGTGAAGGCGCGCGCGCCGTTCCAGCCCGCGCCAATCACCATGCCGATCGCCGCCAGCTCGTCTTCGGCTTGAATGATGCAGCAGTTCATCGCGCCGGTTTCCGGATCCTTGCGGTATTTCTTGCAGAAATCGGTGAAGGCGTCCATCACCGAAGTCGAGGGCGTGATGGGATACCAGGCGGCGACCGTCGCGCCGGCGTAAAGACAGCCCAGCGCGGTTGCGGTGTTGCCGTCAATCAGGATTTTGTCGCGGTTGGCGTCCATTTTTTCAAGACGGAACGGCAGCGGATCGAAATGTTGCCTGGCGTAGTCAAAACCCAGATGCAGGGCCTTGTGATTGGACTCGCGCAAAGCTTTTTTCCTGGCGAATTTTTCGTCGAGAAGCTGCTCGACCACGCCCATGTCGACGTCGAGCACGGCGATCAGCGCGCCGGCGTAAGCGATGTTCTTCATCAGGATGCGCTCCCGCGATTCGCGGAAGTTGGCGTTGCACATTGCGGCTAGAGGCACGCCCAAAAACGTCACATCCTCGCGATGCAGGTGCGGATCGAGCGGCCAGGTGGAATCGTACAGCACGTATCCGCCCTGGCGAACCTCCCGGATATCGCGCTCATAGGTCTGCGAATTCATGGCGACCATCAGATCGTAATCGAGAGCGCGCGCGGTGTATCCGTCTTTATTGACGCGAATTTCATACCAGGTCGGCAGGCCCTGGATGTTCGAAGGAAAAAGATTTTTTCCGGAAACCGGGATGCCCATGCGAAAGATCGCCTGCATCAGCAGACCGTTGGCGCTGGCCGATCCGGTGCCGTTCACGTTGGCCAGCTTGATCGCGAAATCGTTGACGCGGACGGCCTTTTCTACGCCTGCGCGCAGCATGCGGCCCTCCCGGCATACGGCGTGATCAGTTCAAATTTCTGCATGTCCCAGGCGGCGGTGGGACAGCGCTCGGCGCAAAGGCCGCAGTGGACGCACAGGTCCTCGTCTTTGATCATGAGTCGTTTGGTTTGCGGCAGCGGCGCGGAAACGTACAAATCCTGGGTGAGGTTCAGGGCGGGCGCGGAAAGCCGCTGCCGCAGATCCTCTTCGGCGCCGTCGCGCGTAATCGTTAGACACAAAAGCGGGCAAATATCGACGCAGGCATCGCATTCGATGCATTTTTCCGCGGTGAATACCGTTTGGACATCGCAGTTGAGGCAGCGCTGAACCTCCCTCGCAGTCTGCTCCGGACTGAAGCCGAGCTCGACCTCGATGCTCAGTTTTTTGAACCGCTCGGTGAGATCGACATGCGTCATTTTCTGGCGCGGCGACGGATTGTAATCGTTGTGATAGCTCCACTCGGAAAGACCCATCTTCTGTGAAACCAAATTCATGCCGTAAGGGGGCCGATCCGTGACCGGGATCTGATGGCAATAATTATCGATGGAAATCGCGGCCTGATGCCCATGTTCCACCGCCCAGATAATATTTTTCGGACCCCAGGCTGCGTCGCCGCCGAAAAATACGCCTTCACGCGTGGACATGTAGGTTTTTTCGTCGACCACCGGGGCGTCCCATTTATCGAACTGCGCGCCGAGGTCACGCTCAAACCAGGGGAACGCGTTTTCCTGGCCGATGGCCAGAATCACGTCGTCGGCGGGCAGAAACACGGTGTCGATGACCTTGGCATTTTTCGCTTTCGCGTCCCATTCCAGGCGCTCGAACTCCATGCCAATCAATTTTCCGTTTTCGACGACGAATCGCCTGGGCGAATGATTGATGACGATCTCAACGCCTTCTTCCTCGGCGTCTTCCAGTTCCCAGGGCGAAGCCTTAAAATACGCGCGGGGGCGGCGCGCCATCACCTTGATGTCTTTCGCGCCCAGCCTGCGGGAGGAGCGGCAGCAATCCATCGCGGTGTTGCCGACGCCGATGATCAAAACTTTTTCGCCGATCGAATCGATGTGGCCGAAGGCGATCGATTCCAGCCAATCGATGCCGATGTGGATGCGATCCGTTTCGCGGCGTCCGGGAAGATCCAGTTCCTTGCCGCGCGGCGCGCCGCTGCCGACAAAGATCGCGTCATAGCCTTGCTGGAGCAGCGCGCGCATGCTGGTGACGGGCGAGTTGTAACGAATATCGACGCCGAAATCGAGAATCGTCTGGCACTCTTCATCGAGAACGCTCGCCGGAAGGCGGAAGGAGGGAATATTGGTCCGCATCAAACCGCCGGGCTTGTTGTTTTTTTCAAAAATGGTCACTTGGTAGCCCAGCGGCATCAGGTCGTTGGCGACGGTGAGCGAGGCCGGTCCGGCGCCGATGCAGGCGATGCGCTTGCCGTTTTTCCTGGCGGGGATTTTCGGCAGACGATCCTTGAATTCGCCGCGATGGTCCGCCGCGACGCGTTTCAGGCGGCAGATGGCGACCGGTTTCCCATCGATACGCCCGCGGCGGCAAGCCGGCTCGCACGGCCGGTCGCAGGTGCGGCCTAGAATCCCGGGAAAAACGTTCGACTCCCGGTTGAGCATGTAAGCGTCCGTAAAACGCCCTTGCGCGATCAGGCGAATATATTCAGGAACATTGGTATGGGCGGGACACGCCCACTGGCAATCGACGACCTTGTGAAAATAACTGGGATCGCCAATTTGGGTTGGGTTCACTTGGGTGTTTCTTCTCCAGCGGTTGTTCACAATTATTCTACAACCCCGGAGAGGCGCGGCGCGATTGCCGGACTTTCGCGGCTTCTGAAGCTAAGCGGCCAGGACCCGCCAGGCGGTTTGCGCGCGCTTGGCGGGACTTATATTGGCGACGCTTGCCGGCCAGGGTTCTTCCACTCCAGCCAGCGCCAAAGCACCGCCGGCCAGCGCCAGATTTTTCGCGAAATTGATCATCTCGTTCTGCCGCTCGTCCGGATCTTCGGCCGCCCAGAAATTGTGAATCGAGGGAGATACGGCGGCGAGAAACGCGATGACCGCGGCGGCGCCGTATTTCGGCTTCAGGCCGAGCAGAATGCTGGCGCCGCCGATCATCAGCGCGATCCCGCTGGCCTTTACCGCAATGTCGGGCGCGGGCACGTGCTTTGCACCGGCATACTGGGCGAGCTGGTCCGATTTCAGGAAATGATTGATCCCGTTGTAGAGAAAGAATCCTCCGAACAGCGCGCGACCGAGAAGAAATGGCAGCTTCATCGCTTTTACCTCCGCTTGACGATTGGACTCGCATCAATTCACGGCGTTTCCTGAAATGTAACCTGTAGGCGCTGCCGTCGAAGGCATTCCCAGGAGCAGAATGAAGACAATTCTTTGTTGGCGTCGATTGGCGGCGCTTGGACGGCGCGCGATGGCGCGGGAAAGAGGCGGATCTCTTCTTCGTCACACGGGCCTCGCGGCGTCAATCGCACACATGGATTCACGGCGGCGCTGGCACGCGGGCGAACCGCAGCCGCGTTTTGTCCCAAATCCGGTAAGTCGGGGGTGAGACGGCTGGAGGATCGCTTGTGCGGGCGCTGATGCCCGCCCGCTGAAGTTCTTGAACTTTATACTGCCTGGACGGTATTTTCGCGAACGTAACGTTATGTTACGATGGCCCGGTCGGAGGTTAACGCTAAAAAGTGAATTCATTGGAACGAGCAAAGCTTTTTCTTGCCAAAAAAGCTTCGCGTCTGGCGTTGGCCGTCTTGCCGCTTGCGGCTATCGCGGTTCCGGCCCATGCCGGATCTTTTTCCGCCGGCGGTTGCGGTCTGATGACCGGTAGCGGAAGCTGCACGGTTTCGCAAGCCAGTTCGACGGGCGGAAATTCCCAGGCCAACTGGCTGCAAATGTTCGGGTCGGGGTGGGCTCAGTCTTCCGGAGGCTGGATGGCGGAATTTTTTGCCAGCGGCGGGGCGTCGGGATCACTCTCAGGGAATGTGCCGGTCTCGTGGGATTTCTCCGTCAACAACGTACTCGATCCAACGGTTGACTGGAGCGTGGATTTTGAGGTTTTTTACAACATGAGCGGGTCGCAATCAATTCAAACAGCCGAATTTTCCCAATCCGGCAGCGGATCCACTCCATTTAGCGCCTCCGGCAGCGGGTTGCTTTCCCTACCGAACGGCGCGATGCTGAACGGCTACAGCATGGATCTGTTCACCTCCAGCAGCGGCGCGTTTACCGTGGATATTCCAGAAAACCTGACGATGGACTTAAATCCGGCGTCGGGTGTCCCGGAGCCGTCTACCATACTTCTGGTCTCGGCTGGCGGCGGCGCTGTTGTGGCGGCGGCGAAAGAAAGCCTGAAGCCGCCGGTTCCGGTGGATTAAAGGGTGGCGATGATTTGCCACCGCCTTTCAATTCGGGCGGCAGCGACTATCTAAAACACGATCCGCAGCGCGACTTGCAGATGCCGGGCGTTATCGCCGAACGGGTACCCCGCGGCGCTGTTGCCCAATCCCAGATAAGGCACCGGATGAAGAACGCCGTTGGTGGCGGTATAGGCGATGGTGTTCACGCTGGTGTTGAACTGCGTGTTGAACACGTTGAAGCCTTCAAACATAACCGTGGCCTTCACGCGCTCGGAAACGGGAACGTCACGCGATAAGCGGGCGTCCACATTGTACTCCGGACCCTCCGGCAAAATGCGCGGGACGACCAGGTTCGGCGCCGATACGTTCAGAAGCGGCTGAACCGCGTTGAACGGCACGCGCGACCAGCCGCCCGAACCGTTGAGAGACGTCGTATATACCATGTTCGTCCCGCTGAACTGCTGGCCGTTGACCACCACCAGCGGAATCTCTCCGAGGCCGGAGGCAAGAATCGCAGCGCCGGAAAGGGTCCAGCCATTGATAAGATACCGCGCCGCGAAGCTATCATTGTGGAGCGGATGAGGCTGCCAGGTCCACACGATCGTGCCTCGCAGCGGCTGGTTGAACGCGGAATTAAACCGATCGTAGCTGTAATAGCCGGGGCTGAAGTTTGCCGGCACAAATCCGGCCACCGCCGGCGGCCCGCTGACATCATCGATCGCGTGGGAGTAGGTGAAGGAAGCTTGAAGGCTCAGGCCGTGGGACATACGCTGCCGGTATTGCAGGACGCCGGCATGATAGGAAGAGCGGCCGGAATCTTCCATCGAATCCACTTGCGCGAAATTGGTGTTGGTTTTGGCGCTGTAGATCGGCAGCACGAACGAGCTCACCTGCTGTCCGGCCGCGTCATCGATGACGTAGGTTTTAAACGCCGACGGGAAGTTCAAGTTGGTGTCGTAGTAAGTCCACAGGTCGATGCCGCGCGCATAGAGATAACTCATCGAGACGGCGATGTTGTTGGTCACGCGCCGCTCGATCCCGAACATCCCTTGCGCGGAAAGCGGGATGCGGAATTTGCTGCGCTCATAGAGCACGTCTGTGGCGCCTTTGGGAAGACTGCCCGGCGCGCCGAGGATGTGCGGGAACACCGGAGGCGAGGAAAGCAGCGGCGTGATGGTCGCCTGAAGCTGGCTGATCGCGTTGCCGTTGTAGAGCGCTTCCAGAAGCTGCCCGGAGTACGGCTGATAGTACGTGCCGATGCCGGCGCGGATCACCGTGCGGTCGTTTAAACGATAAGCGCCGGAGATGCGCGGCGAAAAATCGATATCCGGCGAGGCCAGCGTACCGGTCTGAAAGAAGGTCGTGTTTTGATAGGGCGGCTTCGGCAGGAACGGTTTTTCCCAGGTGAGCCCGAGCACAACGGTCAATTTGCGAAACGGCGTCCAGGTGTCCTGAGCGTAAACGTTGGCGACCTTGGTGGGCAACGTGATCAGCGGAATACCGAAGCCCTGGTTGAGCAGCGAGTAGTCTTTGCGGCCCGCGGTGTTGCCGGTGAAATCCTGGGCGAAGGCCGTGAGCGTGGGGAAATAATAATAGCCCGCGCTGTTGACGATCTGCCGGTTCACGTCGCGATCGAGATCGAAATCGAGCCCGAACTTGAGCGAGTGCGCGCCGATCGACGCGGTGAGATTATCGGCGATCTGATACCGGTTTTCGCTGAGCGACTGCGGCAGCCGCGGGTTTCCTCCGAACGGGGTTCCGGCGATGTCGATGCCGAGGGCGCCGGTGGAAGGAAGCAAAGCGGAATCCTCATAATCGGAAAAACGCTGGTGGAAAAACGCGCCGTAGACCTGATTGGTGGCGTTGCCGCTCCAGATGGCGGTGTATCCGGCCTTGCCGTACCGCGTATCGGCGGACCACGTGCCGTTCTGGCCGAGCAATCCGTTGTTGGTCGAAACGGTGTCGATGTCCGTTCCGTTGGGTGCTTTTTGATGGATGGCGCCGGCCTCGATATCGATGTTATTGAAAGAATTCGGACGCCAATCGAGCCGCGCCAATCCCCACAGCGAGCTCTGCGAGCTGCTCACCAAGCGATTGAGCTGGCGGTTAAGAAAATCGACGGCGGAGGCGCATTGGGCCGCGGTGGCCGGGGCTCCGCAGTTGGACGGATTCACGGCCGTGCCGGCTGGATTCGTGATCAGCGGATTATCGGCGAGGTTCAATTCCTGCGTGTGCCGGTTGAGATCCTCGGCGCTGGCGAACCAGAACAGTTTCTGCGAACCGGCGGGGCCGCCGGCATTGATCCCGCTTTCGACGCGCGATCCGGGGGGATGGAAGCCGGGCCCGAACTTATCCGCCGCGCTCCAGGAATTGGGGCTGAAGTAGCCGAAAAGCGCGCCGTGCGTCGCGTTCCCGCCGCTGCGCGTGACGGCGTTGACGAATCCGCCCTTGGCGTGCGTAAATTCGGCGGGAGCGAGCGCGGAGATCACCTGCATCTCGGCCAGCGAATCCTGCGGGACCGCGGGCGCAATCGGCGGCCGGTTATAGAAGAAGAGATTCGAGGTCAGAATCCCGTCGGTGTAATACGCGTTGGTGCCGGAGTCGGAGCGAAACGCCAGGCCCCCGCTCTGGTAATCCTTGACGACGGCGGGCGCCAGCGGGACCAGCGAATTGGGATCGCGGCCGGCGCTCGGCAGCGCGTCAAGCTCGACCGCGGAAAAGGTATTTTCGACGGCGGCGAAGATCTGATCCTGAAACGTAATTGAGGCGTTTTGTTTTTCTCCGCTGCGCCGGTAGGAGGGCTCCTGCGCCATCACGATATCGAAACTGATGGTATGGCCCGCCAGAAGCTCCAGGTTCGGCTGGTCGAGATCGAGAAAGCCCTTGCGCGTCGCCTTTACGGCGTAGCCATCGCCGGGCGGCAGAGCGGAGGCGTTGAAGCCGCCGTCGTCGGTGGTGTCCAGCTCGCGATGAATGCCGAGTTTGTCGTTGGTAATGACGATGGTCGTATCCGGAATGCCGCTGCCGGTGTAATCCTTGACCGTCCCTCGAATTGTTCCGGAGCCGATCACGGCCTGCGCTTCGGCGCCCGCGCAAAACAGCGCGAGCGAAAAAAGAACCCCTCGAATCTTCATACCTTACCTTTCCAAAAAAGGCCCTAGCGAACTAGACGGCGCCAGCGTTTTCGCCGGTTCCAAAGATTGCGTCCCGCGCGGGACGGGTTGGATTCGCAGGGCTTCGGATGAATTCAATATGATAGCGGATTCGGATGTGAAGAAACCGCCACGAGGCGTGAAGAAAGGGCACGCTCCGGTCAAGGTTTTTTGCGTTTTTTGAAAAAAACATCGGATGGCCGGGATGTCGCGAGCATCGCCACAAACAGCCCCAGCAGCGCAATTAGCGTCGCCACCGAGCCGATGACCATGTAATCAGAGTCCTTGAGCGGACGCGGCATGAGCCTCAGCATCGCCGCCGCGACCACCGCGAAGATACAAGCCGCCGCCAAAGCGAGCGTCAACGCGCGCGGCATAAACGTTGTTTGGAGCGATCCACCAGCGCTTCAATCAGCGCGGGATGCCCGTCGAGCGGAGGCGCCAGATCGATTTCCACATCCGGCCGCGCGCGGCGCGCCTCATCGATCAGCGCCGGCAGATCGCGCTCCAGATGCAGCCCGAGCGTCAGGAAATAAGGAACGACGACGATGCGGCTCGCGCCATCTGCGGCAAGCTGCTCGACGGCAGCGAAAAGATCGGGCGCTCCCCCGCCCAGAAACGCGGCGGCGAATTTTTCCCATCCGGCGCGGCGCGCGGCCCGCTGCGCCGTCACGCGCACGGCTTCGTTGGCCGGTTCGACGCTCGATCCATGGGCGAAGACGATGTAGCCGGTCATAATGCGACGCGGGATTTTTGCGGCTCCGGAAACGATCTGCGGAGAAAATCGAAAAATGCGCGTCCCCGCTTGCGCCCGTTGTTGTGTTGCAGCTCCAGGCGCTCCAAAAATACCAGCGCGCCCAGAATTTCGGCGTCGCGCAGCGTGGTCATGCCGGTCTCCTCCGCAAGACGCTTGCCCAGCTCGTCAATGGAAGCCTGCAACGCCGCCTGGATGGCCGCGGCGTAGGGATTCGCCGGGCGCGTTTCGTAAATCAAGCCCGATTCGCGGGTGCGATAAGTGCGGATGATCGCCGCCAGCGCCTCGCGCGCGTCAAAATCGACGGCGCGCGCTTCCTCCATTGCGAGCCCGAGCGCGCGGCTGAGCCACACCACCAGATGCTCGTGCTCGCGGACGAATTCCTCGTTGACGCGAATATCGCGATTGGGAACATCGGCGGGCGAAAGTGGAGCGAGCTGCTCATGCTGGCGCGCGGCGATCAAATGTTGGCAGTCGAGCGGACAATCGATGCTGTTTTCGCGTTCCGTGCCGCAGCAGACCGCGCAGATATCGCCGCTCACGCCGGGGCAGTAACGCTTCGCGCGCCGCTTGGAACAAATTTTGCATGGAACGTTCACTTGAAGGTTTATCCTTATCGTATCATCGGACCATGCCGCGCACGGACGTTTATCTGAAGGTCGAGCTGAATGTGGACGAAAAAGAGAAACCCGAGCGCCTGGCCGCGGAGATTTGCCGGCAGATCCGGAAAATTTACGGCGTGCGATCGGCGGAGGTGACCAACATGGTGGATCGTGATCATTCGTGAGGAGCTGGCGCGCGATCGCGATTCGATTCGCCGCGTCAATGAAGCCGCCTTCTCCGGCGCTGATGAGACTCGCCGGGTGGATGCGCTGCGCGAGGAAGGGGCCTCTGTTCCCTGGTCCGGGAGATCGACGGCGCGGTCGCGGGTCACATTTTATTTACGCGGATGTGGATCGACTGCGAGGGCGGAGCGATTCCCGCCGTTGCTCTTGCGCCAATGAGCGTTGTTCCGGAATACCAGCGCCGCGGAATCGGCGGGCAACTGATTCGCGCCGGCCTGGGCAGGTTGCGCGATCTGCGGGAGCCAATCGTGCTGGTCCTCGGCCACGAGCATTATTATCCGCGCTTCGGATTTTCCGCCGAAAAAGCGGAAAATCTTGCGAGCCCGTTCGCGCCCGAAGCATTTATGGCACTGGAACTCGAACGGGGCGCGATCGATGATGTGGTTGGCCGCGTCAGATATGCTCGGGCATTCGGACTTTAAAATGCGGATCGCGGCGCTCTACGATATTCACGGTAACCTGCCCGCGCTCGAAGCGGTGCTCGGCGAGATTCGCGAGACCGGCGCCGATCAGATCGTCGTGGGCGGAGACGTTCTCCCGGGCCCGATGCCCGCCGAGACGCTTCAGTGTCTAATGGCCCTGAAGATTCCGGCGCGATTCCTTTACGGCAACGGCGAAATCGCGGTGCTGGAACAGTTGGATGGCCGCGATCCGGCGAAGGTTCCCGAAGCGTATCGTCCCGTGATTCGCTGGAACGCGGAGCAAATATCCCCCGCACAACACGACCAGTTGCGAAGCTGGCCCAAGGTGATCCGGCTGGACGATGTGCTGTTTTGCCACGCAACGCCTCGCGATGAAAACGAATGCTTCACCGAGCTGACCGCGGAGGAGCTGCTGCTGCCGGTGTTCGCCGGCGCCGCTGTGCCGCTGGTGGTGTGCGGCCACACCCACATGCAGTTTGACCGTTGGATCGGCAAGACGCGCGTCGTCAATGCGGGCAGCGTCGGGATGCCCTTCGGCGGCGCGGGAGCGGATTGGTTATACATCGACGGCGATGTTCAGCTTCGGCACACCGATTACGATCTGGCGCGCGCGGCCGAACGCGTGCGCGCGACGAATTATCCGGGCGCGGACGAGTTCGCCGGGCGCTATATTCTGAATCCACCGCCCGCCACGGAGATGCTGCGGGCCTTCACCAACGTTCATTTCAAGTGAACTTTTCGCGGGTATATACTACCTGCAAGCGTCAGGAGCACGATCATGCGGAATCTCAAAATTCTCATTTGCGCCGCGGCGGCGATGTGTCTTTACGCGCAGCCGGTAAAGATAAAGCCGGACGATATCGGCGGGACCGTTTCAAGCAGCAAAGGAGCCGAAGCCGGCGTGTGGGTGATCGCGGAAACCACCGATCTGCCCACGCGCTACATCAAGGAAGTCGTCACCGACGATCGCGGCCGCTTTCTCATCCCCGATCTGCCGCGCGCGAAATATACCGTTTGGGCGCGCGGCTACGGCCTGGTCGATTCGCCGAAGATCCAAACCGAGCCGGGCAAGCTGGTGGATCTGAAACCCTCCATCGCACCCGATCGCAAAACCGCGGCGCAGTATTATCCGGCCAACTACTGGTACGCGCTGCTGAAGATTCCGGCCCAGAACGAATTGCCGGGAACGGGACCGAAGGGCAACGGCATTTCGCCGAACATCAAGACGCAGGGTCAATGGATTCATCTGGTAAAAACCGATAGCTGCGAATCCTGTCATCAGCTCGGGAACGCGTACACGCGGACCATTCCGGCGATGTTCGCCAATCTCGATTCGCCGGCGCGGGCGTGGATGCGCCGGATTCAATCCGGGCAGGCGGGCAACGCCATGGTAGGCGGGATGAATCAGCTCGGCGCCGAGCGCGCGGCCGCGGAGTTCGCCGACTGGACCACGCGCATCGCCCATGGCGAGCTTCCCGCGGAAACGCCGCCGCGCCCGCAAGGCATCGAACGCAACGTGGTCATCACGCAATGGGACTGGGCCGATCCCAAGGCGTACCTCCACGATGAGATTTCAACCGATAAACGCGATCCGAATGTGAACGCGTATGGGCTGATCTACGGATCGCCGGAGGAGAGCCGCGATTATCTGCCGGTGCTCGATCCCGTGCACAGCACCTTGAGCCGGGTCACGGTCCCCTATCGCGATCCCGATACGCCGGGCCAGCCGAAGCCGCTGATGCCCTCGGCCATTTGGGGCGACGAAGCGATCTGGGACAGCCACACCACGGTTCACAATCCGATGTTCGATCAGCGCGGGCGAGTGTGGTACACCTCGCGCATCCGCGCCGCGAACAATCCGGGTTTTTGCAAGGCAGGTTCGCCGCTGATTTCGGCAAAGCTCACACCGGTGGATCGCAGCGGCCGCCAGCTCGCCGTGTATGATCCCAAAAGCGGCAAGACCGAAATGATCGACACCTGTTTCAGCACGCATCACCTGCTGTTCGCCGAAGACGCGGACAACACGTTGTGGACCAGCAGCGGCGGGGGCGGCGGCGTGGTCGGCTGGCTGAATACCAGGATGTGGGATCAGACGCATGACGCGGCGAAATCGCAGGGCTGGACGGCGCTGATCCTCGATACCAACGGCAACGGCAAGCGCGACGCCTATGTCGAACCGGAGCAGCGAGTGGTGACCGCGCCGAGCGGCGAAAGCCTGGGGATTTCCGCCGCCCTGAACGTCTCGGTCGATCCGGCGAAAGACACGCGCCTCAACGCCGCGTTTTATGGCCTGGCGATCGGCGCCGATGGCATGATCTGGGGCAGTGTGCTGGGCTTCCCGGGCGGGATCGCGCGGATCAATCCGGGATCGAATCCGCCCGAAACCGCGCTCACCGAATATTACGAGGTGCCCTTCCATAATTCCAAGGCGCCGGTTTGGGGATATTCGCCGCGCGGGATGGATATCGACCGCAATAACGTGGTCTGGGTCGCGCTGGGCAGCGGGCATCTGGCGAGCTTTGACCGGCGGAAGTGCAAAGGTCCGTTGAATGGTCCGAAAGCCACCGGCCAGCATTGTCCCGAAGGCTGGACGCTCTATCAGACGCCCGGCCCGAAGTTTAAGAACGTAACCGACTCGGGCAGCGCCGATTCGCACTACTATGATTGGGTCGATCAGTACGACACGCTCGGCCTCGGAAAGAATACGCCGATTGTCACCGGCAACGATTCCGATTCGCTGATCGCGCTGGTGAACGAAAAATTCGTCATCCTTCGTGTGCCCTATCCGCTGGGATTTTTCGCCAAGGGGATGGACGGCCGCATCGATGACGCCAAGGCCGGCTGGAAAGGCAAAGGCGTGTGGACCACATGGGGAACGCGAACTCCGTTCCACAGCGAGACGGGAAAAGGCACGTATCCCAAGGTGGTTCATTTTCAGATCCGGCCCGATCCTCTGGCGAACTGAAGGCGCTGCGATACGCTCGCCCGGCGTACGTTAAGGTGAAGGTGTGGCAGAATCCAATCCCCTCGACGATCCGCTGCGTTTCGAGCGGCGCGTGCCGGAATGCGCCGCGGTCATTTTCGGCGCCACCGGCGACCTGGCCCGCCGCAAGTTGATGCCGTCGCTTTATCGCCTCGCTTCGCGGCGGCGATTACCTCCCGGATTTTGCGTGCTCGGCACCTCGCGCGACAGTACGTCCGACCAGCAGTTCCGGTCGTTGATGCACGATGCCGTAGCCCAGTTTCTCGAGGATGGTCCGCTCGACGAGCAGCTTTGGCAGGATTTCGCCCGCAATCTTTACTGCGTCAGCGGCGATTTCAACGACCGCCAGCTCTATGGATCGATCGCCCAAAAACTCGAGGAGCTCAAGCAGCGCAATCTGCTCTTCTATCTGGCAACCCCGCCCAGCTTCTATGCAACGATCGTCGCCGGACTCGGTGAGGCGAACCTGGCGCGCCCACAGGATCAGGCCTGGCGGCGCGTCGTGATCGAGAAACCGTTCGGCCGCGATCTGGAAAGCGCGCGTTGCCTGAACCAGGCGGTCCACCGCGTCTTCGCCGAGCCGCAGATTTATCGCATCGATCATTATTTGGGCAAGGAAACGGTGCAGAACATCCTGGCGTTTCGTTTCGCTAACGGAATTTTCGAACCGGTGTGGAACCGGCACTTTGTGAATCACGTGCAGATTACCGCCGCCGAAACCATCGGCGTCGAGGGGCGCGGAGGATATTACCAGGAAGCCGGCGCTCTTCGCGACATGATCCAAAGCCATCTGCTTCAGGTGACCGCGACGATCGCGATGGAGCCTCCGGCCGCGTTCGATCCGGAAACGGTTCGGGATGAGCGCGCCCGCCTGCTTCGCGCGATAAAGATCATGACGCCGCAGGAGGTTCGCGAAAACGCCGTGGCCGGACAATATCGCGGATTCCGCCAGGAAAAAGACGTCAAGCCCGATTCGATGACGGAAACCTACGCCGCGGTCGCGCTCCAGATCGAAAACTGGCGCTGGGCCGGCGTGCCCTTTTATCTGCGAACCGGGAAAAAATTGATGCGCCACGTCACCGATATCGCCATCCAGTTCAACGACGCCCCGCTGGCGATGTTCGGCACGGGAACCGCCGAAACGGCGCATCCCAATCTGCTGATCGTCCGTATCCAGCCCGAAGAGGCAATCTCGCTGCGCTTTCTCTCCAAACAGCCGGGCAGCGGAATGCGGCTGCGGCCCGTATCGATGGACTTTAATTACGGCGCAAGCTTCGGCGAGCGCGGTCCGACGGCCTACGAAACACTGCTGGTCGACGCCATGATCGGCGATCCTACGCTGTACACGCGCGAGGACATGGTGGAGGCGAGCTGGCGCGCGGTGCAGCCGATTCTCGATGATTGGTCCCACCGCAAATTCGACTTCCCGAACTACGAGCCTGGGTCGTGGGGGCCCAAAGAAGCCGACGAGATGCTGGCGCGCCGCGGGCATCAATGGAGAAACAGTTGACAAGCACTACGATTCAACCCGAAACGCTGCTCAAGGAGCTTCACGAGCTGTGGGCTTCGCTGGCGCGCGAAAAAAATCCGCAGGGCCTGCTGCGAGCCTGCTCGATGACGCTTTTCATCATCACCGAGGACGGCCAGGACACCGCCGCCGCGCGCCGCATCGCCGGAAATCTCATGCGCGCGCATCCTTCGCGCATCATCATTATCGAAGTCGCCACGGGCGCCCGGCTCCAGGGCCGCGTCTTCGCCGAGTGCCACCGCGGCGCCGGTGGAAATGACCAGATTTGTTCGGAAGGAGTCGAGATCGTGGCCGGCGCCGCTCAATTCGGCGAGCTGGCCTGCCTGGCCGCTCCGCTGGTCACCCCCGACCTTCCGGTGATGATGTGGTGCCGCGGACCCCGCGTCTTCTCAAGCAGCGATTTTGAGCCGCTGTTCGCGCTGGCGCGCAAGATTATCGTGGATTCCTGCTCGGCGCCGGATGCCCCGCTTGCTCTCGCCGCGATCAAGCGGATGCGCGCGCACCAACAAATCGCCGATCTTTCCTGGACGCGACTCACCGGCTGGCGCGAGGCCCTGGCGCATCGCCTGGAAGCGAAAGCGGCGGACCCGGCCGGAATCCGTTTCGCATCGATTCGCTACGGCCGCGCCGCCGAGCCTTGCGCGCATTATTTGAAGTATTGGATCCTGCGCGCGGCTCCTTTGGCTCGCATAGATCTCGAACCCGTTTCATCGGCGGAAGGCGTGCACGCTGTCTCCGTCTCTTGCGCGGAGGCAGAGATCACCGTCAGCGCCTCGGAGGCTCGCGCGGCGCGGCGAAACGAGACAGAACTGATCTGCGAGGAGCTTTCCATCGCCGGCCCCGATCCGGTCTTTGACGATTTGTTGTCGCGGATATAAACCTGTCATTCTGGTCCTGATGCGCCTGTTGCTCGTGTTTTCCTTCGCCGCGCTGTTTGCTGACGCCCAGAAGCCGGTGGAGGAAATCGTCATAGAAACACCGTTCGTCACCTCACCGGAGCAGGTGGTGGAGGCGATGCTGAAGCTCGCCGCAGTGAAAAAAGGCGACGTGGTTTACGATCTCGGCTGCGGCGACGGCCGGATCGTGATCGCCGCGGCGAAACAATACGGCGCCCGCGGCGTGGGAATCGATCATAACGCCGATCTGATCGCGCAGGCCCGGGAGAAAGCCAGGCAGGAAGGCGTCGAATCGCTGGTGAGGTTTGAGCGGGGCGACATTTTCGACGCCGATATTCACGAAGCGACCGTGGTCGCGATTTATCTTCTTCCGCACATCAACCTGAAGCTTCGTCCCAAGCTGCTGAAGGATCTGAAGCCCGGCGCGCGCGTGGTTTCGCACGAATTCGGCATGGGCGATTGGAAGCCGGAGAAAACAGCCGAGATCGACGGCGCGAAGATCCTGCTCTGGACCATTCCACCGCCCGCGCGTTAGCGGATTTCAGGACTGTTGGCGTTGGCCGGCTCCGCGGTGGTGCTTTGCCGGATCACCAGCGTCTGGTCGGAATAAAACGACCTGCTCCCGGTGCTGTTGAATGCCTCCGGCACGGCGGTGACCGAGTAACCCGTGGGCGATCCCGCGACGGTGAATATGTATCCGCTGTTTTTTCCGTCCGCGAGATTCTTCGGAATGATGTCGGCCGCCGCGGGTCCAGGCGCGCCGCTGGCCGGAGGCCCGAGTTCGGCAAGATTATCAGCGTACTTGCCAAACTCGGAATAATATTGCGTTTCAGCCTGGTGAATGGTACCGATCTGGCGGATGGCGGCCTGCTCCCGCGCCAGCATCAACTGCTTGTTCATCTTGGGAACGGCGATCGCCGCAATAATCAGAATGATCGAGATGACGATCAGCAGCTCGATTAATGAAAATCCGCGTCGGCGCCGGTTCAGCCTCATACTTAAATATTAAGACGTTTTCCGCCACCCGGGCGTGCAAAGCGCGCCAAAAGGGTTATTCCTGAACCGCGGAAACCCGCTGCGGGCGCAAAATCTCGTCGATCAAAAACAAATCCGTTAACAGCGACCGCAAATGCACCAGCGCGTTGAGATTATCGATCACCTGGGAACTTATGGAAGGCAGCGAGGAAACCATCTCGATCGCCACGCGCGCATCTTCGGAATCGCGGCGAAGCATCGCCAGATACGCCTGGTAAGGCGCCCAAGGCTGGAGGCCTTGCTCTTTTATCTCCACCGCGTAGGCATCGGCCAAGCCGGCTAATGCTTCGGCGGCGCGCGCCAGAAGATGCCGCAACTGGCCTCCGCCGCCCTGATCCGACGGAAGTCCCTTGCCGGCATATGCCAGCATGAACTCGTAACACTCTTCGATGGCTACACAGCGGGCGTGCGCGTCGGTGAACATCAATCGCCGTGCGCCGATTCGCCCTTGGGCGTGACGACCCAGCGCTCCGGAT
Source organism: Terriglobia bacterium (assembly GCA_021325175.1). Lineage (GTDB taxonomy): Bacteria > Acidobacteriota > Terriglobia > Bryobacterales > Bryobacteraceae > Palsa-187. Next base: position 8,717 of record JAJPHS010000082.1, on the reverse strand, counting down.
CGTGGTGCCGCAAATAATAATCCCTGGGCATCGATCCGAACACCATCGATTTCGTGATCACGAACTTTTCCGGCCGCAGAGCGAAGTAAATATGGACCATAATCAACGCGATCAGGCCCACGCCGCACAGCCCGTGCAGCACGTACATCAGGCCCCAGGTCATGTCGCCGAACAGGTAAGGATTGCGCGGGAAGATGGAGCGAACGCGGAACAACATAAAAAATCCCGTGAGCGTCACGCCCAGCCCGGTAAGTACGATGACCGCGTGGTACATCTTGTTTTCCATCGGATACTTCGCAAACCTCCGCGGCAGCGGCGCGCTCTTATCGCCCAGGGAACGCTTCAGCCGGTTGCTCGCGTCCACCAGGTCCTGCTTATCCGGCCAGATCGACCAAAAATCCATGAAGAACGTGGCGTGAATAATGTGATAGACAATCGAAATCGTCAATACGATTCCGGCCATCCAGTGATACGTCACCCAGGCGAACTGGTAGCCGACCTTGGGCAGAAACGCCGTCACTAAAAGGGTCAGCATCGCCGCGGCCATGATCCAATGGAAGGCCCGCGCCGCGAAAGAATGCCGCGCCACCTTTTCCGGGATGTTGGCCGCCCCGGCCCCCGCCGCCGATCCCGCAAACTCCTCTTCACCCGCGAAATACTTGATCCAGATCGCGTGCACGATCAGGAACAGCAATCCCCCCACCGCGCAAACATAAATCAAACCCCACGCAATGTGGATGGGGACGTCCTGCCCCCACGGACTCTTGGCCCAAGTTACGATGCCCACGAGGCCACCTCCACGCCGCCGACGGCGCGCTTCACCAGATTTCTCATCAGCGGAATCTTATAAGCGTTGAACTGCAACGGAACGGCTCCTTCCACGGCGAGCTTGCCCGCCATCTCCCCGGTCGCGGCGTTGCGCGGCTTGCCCGCCGCCAACTGCTCGACCGCTTTCAGCCGCAGCGGCCGCGCCGCCGCGCCATTCACCGCGATCCGCATCTGATCGATATTTCCGCCGCTGACCTTGATCGCGGCGGCAACGTTCAGCAGCGCGAAATCCCACACGTTGCGATCGCGAATTTTTTCGAAGTAAAACTGTGAGCCCGCCCACGCCGCCGGAATGCGGATCGCGGTGAGCAGGTCGCCCGGCTGCAGGATATTCAGCCGGGTGATGTCGATATCGGGACCGATGAAATAATCCTCGGCGTCGACCACTTTTTCGCCGCCCGCCGTCTGCACCACGAACTTCGCGTCCAGCGCGATCAGCGCCGGCGCCGAATCCGACGGATTCACCGCCACGCAGCGGTCCGCGCCTAAAATCGCGTGCTCGCGATTGCGGCCGGTGGGCGTATCCGCATAGCAGATGTTGCCCCCGGCGCGATAGCACGGCCAGCCCGCGCGATAGTAATGGCACCGCGCGTCCTGCGAAACGTTCCCGCCGATGGTCCCCTGATTGCGAATCTGCGGCGAGGCGGCCAGCTCCGCGCCCTGCGCCAGCACGCCGAAGCGCTCCTTGATCACCGGATGGGTCACCACCTCGGTCAGCGTGGTCATCGCGCCAATCTCCACGCCGCCGTCCGACGTCTGGCGGATGCCCCGAAGCTCGCCGATCCCGCTCAGATCGACGACATATTTCGGACGCTTGATGCGATCCTTCAGCCAGTCGAAGCTGTCCAGCCCCCCGGCGAGCACCCAGGCTTCCTGCCCGTGTTGCTGGAGAAGCTGCCGCGCTTCAGACACCGAACTCGGCTGAAGCAGATCGAAAGCGGGCATGATATCGCGAATGACAGCCATGTTCTTCTCCTTTATATATGCGCCGTCAGCGGCTGCTGCATGGGCCGGCCCGCTTCAAGCGACGTGAGAATCGTATCCGCGTACACCGGAGCGCGGCGGAACACTTCATCGCCGACCGCGTCCGAAAGAGCATTCAACACCGCGGCGCATCCGCCGCCCACCGGAGGCTCGCCGATCCCGCGCGAGCCGACGGGCGTCTCCGGATCGGGAATATCCAGCGCCGCCCACTGCATGTTCTGCGGCACATCGAGAATCGTCGGCGGCTTGCTGTGATGGAATCGCCTGGACAGCATCGCGCCGTACTCCGGATCCATAATCCACTTCTGCGTGATCGCATGACCGATGCCCAACGTCGAGCGCCCCAGCACCTGCCCGCCCAGCGCTTTCGGATGCAGCACCGTGCCGACATCGGCGTAGGCGAGAAAATCGGTCAGATAATACTTGCCGGTTTCCAGATCAACCTCGACTTCGGCGAAGCTGGCCACATACGAGTGCGTCTGCCCGTCGTGCGCGTACTTATCGCGCGCCGAGGCGACGAATCCCTGCCCCGCCAGCGCCGCGACCGATTGTTTGGTGAATTTGTTCACGTCCGGATTGACTTCATGGCCATCGTAGATGCCGCCCATCTTCACCGCCTCCTGCGCCGCTTGGGCCAGCGTCAATCCCGCGCCGCCACCTTTGTGGAAGACGCGCTCATTGGCAACTTCGTAATTCTCGGGTGATCCGCCCAGCTTCTTCGCCGCAATCTCGCATAGCCGCTTCTTGGCTTCCTCGGCGACCGCATAAGCCGCGCGCGTCATCGCGTGCGTGGTCTGGCTGCCGCCCGACGGGCACGACCACGGAACATTCTTGGCGTTCGTCCCCCAGCACACATCGCACTTCTCCCACGGCACGCCCAGCATTTCCGCCGCGACACGATGCACGTCGATCACCGATTCCGTTCCCAGATTGCCGATCCCGGACTGGAAGCAGATATGGCCGTCCGGCTTGATCAGCAGCAATCCATCGAAGCCGATCGAGCCTCCCACGTAGCAGCCCAGCGCAACCCCCACCCCGCGCACCTTCGTTCCACTGCGCTTCGGCCGGGCGATCTTCTCTTTCCAATTGAACTCTTCCGCCCCGCGTTCGAGCGCCTCTTTAATAAACGCGCTGGTGGCATACGCGCGCTTGCCCCGAACCTCCGGACCCAGCGGCGCCTTTCCTTCCGGCGCGTTGATCCGCCGGATCGCCACCTGATCGATGTTCAGCTTGCGCGCCGCCTTGGCCAGCACCGGCTCCATGAACACGATGCCCTGCATTCCCCCCGGCGCGCTCTGCGCGCTTCTCGGAGGCGTGTTGGTCATCACCGTCAGCCCCTTGAAGCGCATCGCCTGCGGCTGGAAGATCAGCGAAACGATGCGGCCCGATGATGCCGCGTCCCCCACCGCGTCATACGGACCCGTGTCGCACACCGTAAACATATCCAGCGCCAGAATCCGCCCGTCTTTCCCAAAGCCGACCTTCACCCGTCCGATCATGCTCGGCCGCGCCCGCCCGATAAAGTGCTCCTCCTCGCGCGTGATCCGCATCATCACCGGAGCGTTGCATTTCTTTGAAAGCAGCGCCGGAATAATCAGCGAAATGTCCGCCGTAATCTTGCTGCCGAATCCGCCCCCGGTATATTCGCTCACCACCACGACGTTTTCAGGCGGGATGTTCAACCAGCGGGCCACCGCGGGCACGGTTTGAATCATGCTTTGCGTGCCGGTGTGGATGTGCACCTTTCCGTTCTGCCAGTACGCCATCGCGCTGCGTGTCTCCAGGCACTGATGGCTGGTGTCCGGCGTCACGAACGTCTCGTCCAATATCAGCGCCGCATTCTTAAAGCCCGCGTCGACGTCACCATACGACCACACCACGCCGGAATCCTCCGGCACTTCGCCCATCGGCAGCGCGCCGTCCTTGGCCGCGTCGAAATCAGCCTGGGTCCACTTGAGCGGCCGCACATCAAGCTGCGGCGGCGGTTGCCCGGGCTGCCCCTTCGGCCGGTACCAGATGTTTCCTTCCGTGCGCGGATTGGGCGATCCCGGCCGCAGCGTTTCGATGGGATCAATGGCGAACGGCAGCGGCTCGATATCGATGTGAATCTTCTCGATCGCCTCCGCCGCGGTCAATTCATCCACCGCCGCCACCGCCAGAATCGGCTCGCCCTGAAACAGCGGCTCATTGGTCAGCCCGCGAAAGCCGCGCGTGTTGGCCCGGATTACGCGGCCGTTGTCGTCAATCGAATCCGCCGGCGCCGGCAGATCCTCGGCCGTCAGAATCCCCTTCACCCCCGGCATCGCCAGCGCTTCCGTGGCGTCGATCTTCCTCACCCGCCCGTGCGGCACCGGACTCAGCGCCAGCTTGCAGAACAGCATACCCTCGGCGCGATAATCCTCCGCGTACTTGGCCTGCCCGGTAACTTTGGCGTGCAGATCGAGTGTCGTGTAATCCTTGCCGATCAGCTTGTGATTGCCGCCGTATTGCATTTTGTTAGGCATGTTTCTGCTCCCTCATGATCTCGGCTCCACGCATCATCGCGGTGAGGATTTTGTCGTAATCCTGGCAGCGGCACAGGTTGCCCGAAATGCCGTGCGCCAGCTCCGTTCGCGTCGGATTCGGATTCTTCTCAAGAAACGCGACCGTGGCCATGATGAATCCCGACATGCAAAACGCGCACTGAAAACCTTGTTCTTCGATAATTCCCTGCTGCACCGGATGCAGCTTTCCGTCCGCGCTCGCCAAGCCTTCCACCGTCAGCACCTTGGCGTTGCGAACCGTGTGCGTCAGCGTCGAGCAGGAATAGCGCGGCACCCCGTCGATCAGCACCGTGCACGCCCCGCACTCGGCGCGGTCGCAGCCGATCTTGGTCCCCGTCAAGCCCAGCTTGTAGCGCAGAGTCATGGCCAGCGTCTCTTGCTTCATTACATCGACGCGCCGGTCCTGGCCGTTCACGTTGATCGTAATCAGGCGGTCGCCGGTAGAGGCCGCCGAACTGGGAGTCGACGCCCGGAATAAATACGTCGCAGCGGAAACGCCCGCGCCTCCGGCGATCACTCCTTGAATAAATCGTCTTCGCGAGACGGCTTTTATCGCGTCCTTGGGATTTTTGACGTCACCTGCCGGCTTCTCTGACATGTTGAGCATTACCTCCCTAAGAGATTGCTACCAACGCTGTTTTGCGGTGCACACGGTCTGTAAGCAAACGCATTCGGACCGCTCCACATATTAACTTGGCAAGTATTATATACCCGGAGCGCAAGTTTTGCACAGGCCTATCCGGCACAATGCCCGCTAAAAACCGCCCCCGTGATGCCGTTTCACACCGCCCGTGAAGCAACCTCATGATAATACAAAGCTTGCACCACGTTTGAAACAGGCGCCGGCATCCCGGAACTCGGCGGATTTTCATTCGCCCTCCAAAATCGCGGCGTTTGTTAACCTCGAACCGCCCCTTCCGGCGCAACCACCCGCCCGGCCAGCTCCAGGGCCCGAATCGCCAGCCCTCGTATATCGAGCCCCGCCACCGACCGCAGCGCCAAAGTCGCCGCGCGCTGGAACCGCGCAATGTTTCCCGCCGCGCCCAGATCGATCACCGCATTCACCAGACGCGCGTCCGCCGCCAGCAGATCGATCAGCATCCCCGGCTTCTTACGCGCCGCGCGCACAATGTCTTCGTGCCACACCGGAAGATAACGCAGCGCCAGATCGGCGCGGCCGCTTTCGCGCAGCCGCTTCTCGATCGGCGCAAGCACGCGGCGCGTCCGGCTGCCGATCGACCGCAGCGCCAGATTCAACGTTTCCGGATCCGGAACAAAATAAGTAAACTCCGTGCGCGGCTTCCCGTAACAGGGACGGCTGGCCGCGTAGACGATCATCGAATACGCGTCCCCGCGATTTTCGAAGCGCTCGAGCGGCGCAAAATAAATTTCCGGAATCCAGACGCGAAGCGCATTTTGCATCTCGACAGCCGCGCGCTGCCAAACCTGAAAATATTCCGCCTCCGTCTCGCGCGGAGCGCCCGTCCAGGTGGCAAGAATTTGCGAAATTGCGTGGTGATCCATAGCGCGAAAATTTTAGACGCGGCATCGGCCGCGACCCCATGGGAGCGCGCCTAAGTCGATGCGCTCGGACCAAATAAAAAGTCGCGACGGCCGTGATCAAACACCACGCCGCCTAATCCAGGCGGGCGACGATAAAGATCCGGCGCATCGGAAAAAATATTTCGCCCGTGGCGGCGCGAGGGAACACGCCGCCAAGCCGGCCGGCGTATTCGTCCAAAAAATGCTGCCGCTCGGCCGCGTCCTCCATCGGATCGAGATAAGGACGCAGCCCCGTGCTTTTATAAAATTCCACGATGCCGTTTACATCCGCCATCACCTGCCAATATTCGGTGGCCCACAAATCCAGACGCGAGGCGCGAGGCTTTAGTAAATCATGATAAGAATCGAGCTCGTAACAGCGCCATTCCCGCGCCCGGCCCTCCGGAAACCAGCGCCGCCAGCGCGGGGCCGCCGCCATCTCCCGCAAAATCTCATATTGCGGAGCGCGATAGCCGGGCATCTGCACCGCCAGCGCACCGCCCGGATTGACATGGTTTAGCAGCTTCGGAAAAAGCTCGCCATGGTTGGGCGCCCATTGCAGCGCCGCGTTGGAGAAAACAATATCGCAGCGTTCCTCCGATTCCGCCCACTCGGAGATATCCCCCAGCACCCATTCGTGCCGCGGAAACGACTGCCGCGCGGTTTCGATCATCGCCGGCGAGCTGTCGATCCCCTTGATCGACGCGCGCGGCCAATAATCCGGCGCGATGCCGCCAAGATTGCCCGGCCCGCAGCCCAGATCCACCACGCGGCGCGCTTCCGGAACTTCGACGTGCACCGCCAGATCCCGGCAGGCGCGATTGCGTAAATCCGAAAATTTCTGATACTGTTGCGGACTCCAGGCGCCCATGTCGTTTTCAGTGTAGCCAACCCGCCCGGCTTTCTTGACTGCAATTCCGTCCTGTGATACCACGGGATTGCAATGGCTACCACGCTTGATCCCGCCTCCACTTCGCCCGTCATCAAGAGCGATTTGAAATATCAGGCCGGCTTCGGCAATCATTTCGTCTCCGAGGCCCGGCCCGGCGTGCTGGTGGAAGGCCAGAACAGCCCCCAGAAGGTGCCCTACGGCCTCTATGCCGAGCAGCTTTCCGGAACCTCCTTCACCATGCCGCGCGCCGAAAACCGCCGGACCTGGGTTTATCGCCTCCGCCCTTCGGCCGCGCACAACCGGCCCTTTAAGCGAATCGGCAACAGGCTATTGCGCTCCACGCCGTTTGACGAAGCCGATGCGCCGCCGACACAACTGCGCTGGAATCCTTTCCCCATTCCCACCGAGCCCACCGACTTCGTCGAGGGCCTCATCACCATGGGCGGCAACGGCGACGCAAGCCTCCAGACCGGCATGGCGGTTCATATCTACACCGCCAACAAGTCCATGTCGCGCAAGGTCTTTTATAATGCCGACGGCGAAATGATGATCGTCCCCCAGCACGGCTCGCTGCGCCTGGCGACGGAGCTGGGAATTCTCGAAGTAGCCCCGCAACAGATCGCCGTCATCCCGCGCGGGCTGCGCTTCCGCGTCGAACTGCCCGAGGGCGCGGTTCGCGGTTACATCTGCGAAAACTACGGCGCGATGTTTCGCCTGCCGGAGCTGGGGCCCATCGGCGCCAACGGCCTCGCCAATCCCCGCGACTTCTCCACGCCCGTGGCGGCTTTCGAGGACGACCGGCAGCCGTACCAGATTATCGCCAAATTCGCCGGAAATTTGTGGGCCCTGGAGACGCTGGCCTCGCCGCTCGACGTGGTGGCCTGGCACGGGAATCTGGCGCCCTATAAGTACGACCTTCGGCATTTCATGGCCATCGGGTCCATCAGTTTCGATCACCCCGATCCGTCGATTTTCACCGTTTTGACCTCGCCTTCGGAAACCCACGGCGTGGCCAACGTCGATTTCGTGGTATTTCCGCCCCGCTGGCTGGTCGCCGAACACACTTTCCGCCCGCCCTGGTTCCATCGCAACGCAATGACCGAGTTCATGGGCCTGATTCACGGCGTTTACGACGCAAAAGCCGAGGGATTCCTCCCCGGCGGCGCCAGCCTGCACAATTCCTGGAGCGCGCATGGCCCCGACGCCGCCACCTATGAGCGCGCCACCAACGCCAATCTGGTTCCACAAAAGGTGGACGATACCATGGCGTTTATGTTCGAAACGCGGTACATCCTGCGGCCCACGCGCTTCGCCCTGGAATCCGGCGAGCTGCAACACGATTATTACGAGTGCTGGCAGGGGCTGGATCAGCGCTCCCCTTCGATCTGACCGGATTTCTGCTCTTCCGCACCCGCCCTCTCGGGTTCCGGTTCACACTCCGGCTCGGACGAAGAAGGGTTTCCGAACTTTTTTCGGACCCGTTCGATAGCGGATCTCATGCTTTCCCGCACTTTGTCCGGGTCTATGGGCAAACCACCCTCCTGTTTGTCTATTGCCATCTAGATGACATCCGCAGGATGTCTGTTACGTCTAATTTTTCCCGCCGGATTGGCCGCCCGAATGCTCCAGGCCGCAGGAAGCGCCTACCTGACCGCCCCAAAAACAACAGCGGACGCTATTTCAAAGACCCGCTCGTGATGTCCTTCCGCGAATACACCTTCAACGCCTCCCGCAACTTTTCGCAGACCTGATGCGTTTGCTCCACCTTTTTCAGCGCGGCATCGTAATCGGAGCCAGGAAGGCCGCCGGCGCGGACCAATGACTGCACGGCTTCGGTATAGGCTCTGACCGCGCGACGGTAGCGCTCGATCAGTGCAATCCACTCGGCGTAGGACGCAGGATGCACTCTTCTAATAAATTATATTGCC
>JAJPHS010000009.1 GCA_021325175.1 Terriglobia bacterium | reverse complement strand
TTAATTGTTCAAGTTCTTCGACGAAATGACGCAATTTTGAACCTCTTCAAACGTGGCTACCCGAACCGGCCGGTCACGTAATCTTCCGTTTCCTTTTTCGACGGCGTTTTAAAAATCACCGTGGTGTTGTCGAACTCGATCAGGCGGCCCATCAGGAAAAATCCCGTATAATCGGCGACGCGGGCGGCCTGCTGCATATTGTGCGTGACGATCACGATGGTGCAGCTATCTTTCAATTGGAAGATCAGATCCTCGATTTTCGCCGTGGCGATCGGATCGAGCGCGGAGCACGGCTCATCGAGCAGAAGCACTTCCGGATTCACCGCCAGCGCGCGCGCGATGCACAGGCGCTGCTGCTGCCCGCCAGAAAGCCCATGCGCGGATTGATGCAGCTTATCCTTCACCTCCTCCCACAGCGCCGCGCGCCGCAGGCTTTGTTCCACACAATCGCTGATCGCCGAGCGCGAGCCGAAGCCGTTGATCCTCGGACCATAGGCCACGTTATCGAAGATCGATTTCGGAAATGGGTTCGACTTCTGGAACACCATCCCCACCCGCCGCCTGACATCGTTCACGTCCAGGTCGAAAATATTGTGGCCATCGAGCCGGATTTCCCCTTCCACACGGCTATGGCGAACGGTTTCGTTCATGCGGTTGAGCGTCCGCAGGAAGGTCGATTTGCCGCATCCCGACGGCCCGATAAACGCCGTGACGTGTTTCTCATAAACCTGAATGGAAATTCCGTGCAGCGCCTGAAAATTGCCGTAGAAGAAATTGAGATTGGTGGCGCTAAGCTTGGCCTGCGCTCCGTTGACCAGCGGCTTCGTTTCCCCGGGCGCGCCGGAATTGGAAAATGCCGCGGCCGCTCCGGGATCACGAATGGGTGCTTGCATACTTGTCACCTTAGTGCCGCTCCCTTCTTGGACAAAATCAGCCGGGCCAGAATATTCACCGCAAGAATCAGCGACAACAGCACGAATCCAGCGGACCAGGCCTGCTGATGCCAATCTTCGTAGGGGGCGACGGAATAATTGAAAATCATCACCGGCAGCGAGGCGGTGGGCTGGTTCCATCCGGGGCTCCAGAAGCGGTTACTGAGCGCGGTGAACAACAGCGGCGCGGTTTCGCCTGCCACGCGCGCCAGATTCAACATGATCCCGGTGATGATACCAGCTTTAGCCGCGGGAATAACCACGGTCCAGATGGCCTGCGCTTTTGAAGCTCCCAAGGCCATCGCGCCTTCGCGCAGCGCCGGGGGAACCGCGCGCAGAAACTCTTCCGAGCTGCGGATCGCGATCGGGATGGTCATGATCCCCAGCGCGACGCCTCCGGCCAGCGTCGAAAAATGATGCTGCTTGAGGACGACCAGCGTGAACACGAAGATTCCCATGACAATCGACGGCACCCCGTTCAACAGATCCGCCGTATAACGCACCGCGAAGGAGAATCCGGGTCCGCCAAATTCGGCCAGATAGACCCCGCCCAAAAATCCCAGTGGAACGCCGAAGGCCATCGCGAGCAGCAGCAGTTTCGCGCTGCCGAGAATCGCGTTGGCCATGCCTCCGCCGGATTCGCCAACCGGTGCCGGCAGCTTCGTGAAAAAATCCCAGCTCAAGCTGCGGGCGCCGTGGACAAAAAGATATCCGAGAATGAACAGCAGGGTTCCCGCCGCAAACAGCGTACAAAACGCCGTCAGCATGAGCATCGCGGCGTTGACTGTTTTCCGGCGCAGCCGGTTCCAGGACATTTACGCGCTCCCCTTGCCGCTGGTGGAAAGCACCAGCAGCCGCGCTGCGGCGTTGATCGCCATGGTCAATCCGAACAGAACCAATCCGAGCTCGACCAGCGCGCTTTGATACAGCGCGCCGGTGGCTTCCGCGAATTCATTGGCGATCACGGCGGCGATCGAGTATCCTGGCGCGAACAACGAGGCCGCGATCTGCGGCGTATTGCCGACCACCATCGTCACCGCCATCGTTTCGCCGAGCGATCGCGCCAGCGCCAGAAAAATCGATCCGACGATTCCCTTTTTGGCGTAAGGCACGACGACGTCCCAGGTCATCTCCCAACGCGTCGCGCCCAATGCCAGCGCGGCCTCGCGCTGATCGGCCGGGACCGCCAGGATCACCTCGCGCGAGATGGAAATAATGAACGGCAGGATCATAATGGACAGCACGATGCCGGCCGCAAGCAGGCTTACGCCGTAAAATGGCCCCTGGAACAGCGGCATCCAGCCGAGCGCGCCGCGCAGGTACGGAACCGTATCGCGCAGAATCGGGATTACGACGAAGATTCCGAGCAATCCGATAATGACGCTCGGCACGGCGGCGAGCAGCTCGATTAAAAACGTCAGCCCCGAAGAGATTCCCGGGGGCGCCAGCTCGGCCAGAAAAATCGCCGCGCCGACGCCAAGCGGTACGCCGATCAGCATTGCCAGCGCCGTGGTCACCAGCGTTCCGTAAATGAACGGCGCGGCGCCGAATTGTCCCGCCACCGGATCCCAATCGCTCGATACGAGGAATTTGAGACCGAACTGGCGGCGCGATGGTCCGGAGTTGGCGTACAGCTCCCAAACCAGCGCGATGGTCACAAGCACGACGGAAGCCGCGCAAAGGAACGTGAGCAGATAAGCAATCCGGTCGCCCGAGACGAGCCGCTGAAACAGCGAGCGCGGCATCGCGCCGGGCGGACGAGCGTCAACGGCCGTAATGGCGGATCCGGGCATTATTGGATTTTTTGGATGGCCTTGATTTCTTTCGCCACCACCGGCGCCGGCAGCGGCGCGTAGTCGAGCGCCGGAGCTAGCTTCTGGCCGTCGGTGAGCATCCATTCGAGGAAGGTCTTGATCGCTTTTCGCTTGGCGTCGTCGCCGATCTTTTCCGGAATCAGCAGCCAGGTGAAGGTCGCGATGGGATAAGCGGCGCTGCCCGGAGGATTCGTGATCGACACGCGAAAATCGTCCGGCATGTCCTTCACCGAGGCCGCGGCCGCGCTGACGCTATCAAGAGTCGCCGCCACGAACTGTCCCGCCGCATTCCTCATTTTGCCATACGTCATTTTGTTCTGAATCGCGAAGATCAACTCGACGTATCCCAGGGAATTCGGGGTCTGCTTGATCTGTCCGGAGACGCCTTCGTTGCCCTTGCCACCCAGGCCAACCGGCCATTTTATGGAGGTGCCACGGCCCGCCCGCTTCTCCCACTCGGGACTGACTTTGGAAAGGTAATCGGTCCAGCAGTACGTGGTTCCGCTGCCGTCGGAGCGATGGACCACCACGATATCGGCTTTGGGCAGCTTCACGCCGGGATTCGCGCTGGCGATGGCCGGATCATTCCATTGGGTGATTTTGCCAAGAAAGATCCCGGCCAGCGCCTCCGGAGTGAAATTCAGCGCCGCCGTGATTCCGGGAAGGTTATAGGCCGGAACGTCCGCGCCCAAAACCGTAGGAAAATGCAGAATCCTGGTATGGCGGGCGGCTTCAAAGGCTTTGATCTGCTCGTCATTCATCGGCCCGTCGGATGCCCCGAAATCCACGGTGCCGGCCGTCACCTGCTGGATTCCCGCGCCGGAGCCGAGCGACTGGTAATTGATCTGAATTGCCGGAAATTTCTTGTGATATTCGTCGAACCATTTGGAATAAATCGGATAGGGAAAGGTCGCGCCGGCGCCATTCATTGAAACCTGCTGCGCGGACGCGCTTTCCACTCCACCGGTCAGGCAGGCGACCGCCAGGATCGCCAAAGCTACGCGATTCATTATGTGCTCCTCTTTATTGAAGCAGTCTTGTGTTACAGAACAATTAATGTTCAACGCTGGGCGGCGCGCCCGGCAAAGTGTAGCGGAAGTTGAAAAAACCCATATCGGCGTGCGCGTTGGCGGGGGCGCCGGCGGCTGCCAGCCACGGGTTCCGCTGCAAGTACGAGTACTGAAGCATAAAATTCAGCGCGCCCCATCTTGGATCGCGCCAGATTGTGGTGTTCGTGCCGAACGTGATTTCTTGAATCATTCGGTTCTGGCCATCGTTTGAAATCGGACCATAGCCGATCGGCGTCTTGCCGTTGGCGTCGAACCCGAGATTCTTTCCAATGTAAACGCCGCCGTAATAGCCGTAGAACAATATTTTTCCAGCAGTGACTTCCAGGCCGCTCACCGTCGATCCGGAATGGACGTTAGACAAAGCGCCGTTGGATCGGATTATAAAATCCGGCGCCTGGCCGAAGATGTACCGTCCGGCGCCGTCGCTCCAAAAATTGTTTGTCAGGAAACGGAGGTTTTTTGTCAGGGCGAAATTGAGGTTCACCGATCCGCCGACGCCGACATTTGAAAAGGTCTGGAACGCGGGGGTGGTGGATGGATTGGCAATCTTATTGGCGACCTCGACCCCGGCCACTTCCAGGTGAAACTTGCGGCTGGGATCGAAGGCGGCTTTGGCGATGATGTCGGGCGCAACCGCCGGGGCGGAAATAACGCTGGCCCCATTATTCACCTGCGTGCCCAGCAGGCTGGAACAGCAGACTGGCGCCACAATCGCACTACCGCCATTGGCGCCTCCTACATACGGCTCGGAGTTCGAAAGCGCCACGCCGAAGGCGACTTTTTCCGTCGGATGAAAAACAAAACGATACTCCGGAATCCGGCCCCACACCAGGCCCAACTGATAATTTACGTCGATGTCCTGCGTATAAAACAGGTCGCCGGGAAGCGGCGAAAGTCCGTAGCGATTCGGCGTCATTAAACTCCAGGTCTGGCCCGCGAGAAACTCAAATTTGTTTTTGCGAACATCCACCCAGTACAGGCGCATGCGAAAAACATAGGGATTGCTGGTCACCGCCAGCCCGCCGTTGGGCGGATTGCCGAGCTGGCCCAAAAAGTCTGATTCCCAGTAGCCGAGGATCTTTGCGCCGTGATAGGTAGCATCCACGCGCGCGCCGATCCGGCTGTTCTGAATGCTGAGCCGCGTTTCGCTAAGCGAGCCGGCCTGCGTGTTGCCGTAGGGTATGCTCCCGAAGTTGGTGCCGATGCCGCTGCCCGGATTGCTGGAGCGGCTGACCAGCGTCATATCCATGAAGCCGACCGGCGTGATATAGGCATCGCCGATTTTCAAGCTGAGCGGTGCCGTAACGTTTTCCGGCCCCTGCGCGGCAGGCGCGGCTGAAGCTGAAGATGAGGCCGAAGACCGGCTCACGGGCGGCACGATCGCCGTTGTGCTGGCGACCTCGCCGCGGCTCTCATGGACCGGCGCGCCGGCAAGCTGGCGCCGCAATTCATCGATCTGCCGCTGCTGATCGAGCAGCATCTTTCGCAGCGCCTCGACCTCCGGACTGGCAGACGAAGCAGCCGCTGTCTTATCGGCGGAATCGTCGCTTGCGGCAAGCAGCCCGCTGACGCTCAAAGCGCATGCAATTGCGCAACTTAGCTTATACCGATGTCTCATAACAGTGAGCATATCGGCCGCGGGTTAGAACATCGTGAATGGAGTGTTACGATCGCGCGACTTTCTTAACCGCTAATCTGGCTGTCCTGATCGGCCGCGGGCAGCGACACCGTGAACACCGTCCCACGGCCGAACTGGCTTTCCACCTGAATCGCGCCGTTCATACGCTCGATCACGTGTTTCACGATGGACAGACCCAGGCCGGTGCCGCCGACTTCGCGCGATCGCGCCTTGTCCACGCGGTAAAAGCGCTCGAAAATCCGGGGAAGATCCTGCGAGAGAATGCCGATGCCGGTGTCGGCGATTCGAATCATGACGCGCCCCTCGCCGCCGCGCGCCGCCCGGATGCGAACTTCGCCTCCGGGACGGTTGAATTTAATCGCATTGGCGAGCAGATTGAGGATTGCCTGCTCCAGGCGGAGGCGCGCTCCGTTGACGAACAGATTTTCCACCTCCTCGCGGATTAAATTTACGCCGCGAGCCTTGGCTTCGGCCGCGACGGTGGTGAGCGCGCTCTCGATCACTCCGCGAATGGAAATGAGATCCGTTTCGGCGTCGGCGCCCGATTCGAGCTCGGACAAAATCAGCAGATCGGCGGCGATATTGCTCAGGCGAACGGCGTTGGCGCGAATAATTTCCACGAAGCGGCGGTTGTTAGCGGCATCTTCGAGAGCGCCGTCGAGCAGGGTATCGGCATAGCCGATAATGCCGGAAAGCGGCGTTCGGAATTCGTGCGAAACGTTGGCGACGAAATCTTTCCGGACCTGCTCCAGCCGCTCCAGATCGGTGATATCGCGCAGGATCGCGATCGCGCCGCGTCCGGTGGGCATTTCAAGCGGAGCTGCCTGCGCCTCGAAGATGCGCGCGCTGCTGGCCGCTCGAAAGCGCGATTTCCTCGGCTCGCCGGCGGCGAGCACGTCGTCCAGTATTTCGCGCAGATCCGGATCGCGAACCACTTCGAGAAGAAAGCGGCCCTCCGGCCGCACGCCGCGGAAATCGACGGCGCGAAGAAAGGATCGATTGCAAAACGTGATGCGCAGATCGCGGTCGACGGCGAGAACGCCCTCGGTCATGGAGGAAAGGATGGCCTCCCGCCGCGCCGACTCATAGCGGAGATTGTCGACCAGTTTCTGCGTCTCAATCGCCACGCCGGCAAGCGACCGTTCGAGCGACCCCATTTCGTCTCTGGTATCTACCAGCGGATGACCGGTGTTCTTGCCGCCGGGAAAACTTTCGGCAAGCAGCTTCAGACGCCGGATGCGCGCGCGCACCGCTCGCGAGATGAAAAAAATAATAACGAATGTGGCCAGGAACCAGGCCGCGAAGATCAGCAGGATGCGTTCTCGAATTTCGGCCGGCGCCAGTTCGCCCGGCGAGCGGGTGAGAGTATAATCGGCGGCAAGGAGCGTGGCGGCGAGCAGCGCCAGGGCCCAAAAAAGGAGCCGGCGAAAAAGAGATCCCGTCACGACACTACAGGCTAACAGATCAGCCCGCGTCCATCGGATTTGCGTGTGCGAACCGCGATGCTCCGCCACATTTGCGGATGAGCTTGCGCCGGCGCGCGATGCGATAATTGCGGCATGCGCTTCGCCGCGCTTTTCGCCTGCGCGTTTGGCTGTTTCGGCCAGCAGCTCGATTTTCTGAATCACGGCCGTCCGATGGTTGACGCGCATAATTGTTATCCTTACGAAGGCCGCTGGAGCGATCGCATCGAGCGCGCGCTGGCCGCGGGATTTCCGGTCTCGATCGAGCAGGATATCGCGTGGGCCAACGGCCGCCCGGTGGTCTCCCATACCGCCAAAACCACTGGCGGCGAGCCTTCGCTGCGCGAATATTTTTTTGAACGCGTGCGGCCGATTGTCGAAAAAGCGCTCAAGGAGAATCGGCGCGAATCCTGGCCGCTGATCGTTTTGCACTTCGATTTCAAGACGCTGGAGCTGCAAACCTTGCGCGCCGTTTGGGATCTGCTCGGCGAATATGAACCCTGGATCACGACCGCGCCGCGGACCGCTGATCCGCATCAGCTCGCCCCGTTCGATCCCAAGCCGCTGCTGGTGATCACAGAGGACGCGGATGAGCAGGAAGAAATTTTTTTTCGCGATCTGCCGAAAGGCGCGAGGCTGCGCGTGTTTGGCTCGGCGCACAGCGCGTCCTTGGCGGGCAAATCGGCGGCGGATCGCGAGCACCTGATGGCGACGCTCCCTCCCGATCAGCTCATAAAGGAAAAGCCGACGAATTACCGGCGATGGTGGAACAATTCCTGGCACGAAGTGGAGGAAGGCGGGCAAACCAAGGCGGGCCAATGGACCGAGGCGAGTGATCGGCGGCTGCGCGCTCTGGTCCATCGAGCTCATGAGCTCGGTTATTGGATTCGATTCTATACGCTCGATGGCTTTACGGCCGCCGAGGATCGCGGATGGGACCCGAACTATAACTTCGGCTCTCGCGAAAAAGTACAAGAGCGGTGGAAAGCGGCTTATGAGGCAGGAGTGAACTTCATCGCGACGGATCAGTACGAGGATCTGGCGCGATTTTTAACTCAGGCGCGTGCGAATGTACTGCCGGATCACCCACAGTACGCCCGCCGCGAGAAGAAGAATCACAGTGCTGACCGGCGCGAAGGTGCACCATGACGCGTAACCCAGCTCCGGGTTGCGCGCGGGCCCGAACGGCAGCAGCGTTGCGGCCGCGGCGCCGGCGGCGATCACCACCAGCAGGAGCAGCAGCGACGAGGTTGTCTGCTTGGACATCGCCGCTCATCATAGCAGACGTAAAATGGAACCAACCGGTGAATTTGCGGGAAAACATCGCGATTATCCTGGCTGGAGCGGTGCTGGTGTTGGGGCTGGCGCAGGCGATTCATCCCTTCAGCCGGCGGATGCAGCCGATGCTCATGTTTCTGATCGCGCTGCTGCTTGCCTTGCGCTGGCTGTTGCGAAGACAGGCGAGGAAGCGGGCGGCGCTGATCGAAAAGGTTCCGGAACGCCCGCTCGGGATCGGCGACGATTCCCCGCGCCAATAATGGAGGCTGCTTGAAAACCGTTCTGCTCGCCCTGGGTCTGGCCTCGCTGTGCATCGCGGCGACGCCGGAATATTCGATTCAAGCGATTCTTATCGCCAATGGACCCGGCGATTCGCTGGGGCAGCTCCTCATCGGCGCGCCGAAGGACGAAAAAATCGATACGGTTTACGTTATTTGGCTGGTCCGCGGCGGCGGGCGCAATATTCTTTTCGACACCGGCTTTCATCGCGACCGCTGGTTCAAGCAATGGACGATCAAGGATTACATCCCGCCGCAGGACGCCATCCTGTTTGCCGGACTCAAACCGGAAGACATAACCGATATCGTCATCAGCCACGCGCATTGGGATCACATGGGCGGCATCGATCTGTTTCCCAAGGCGACGGTTTGGATTCAAAAGGACGAATACGCCTACTACACCGGTCCGGCGTGGCAGCCCGGCGGCCATCACGGCGGAATCGACGCCGATGACGTGGCGGAATTAGTCCGGCTGAACCTCGCGGGCCGGGTGCGATTCGTGAACGGCGACGACGTCGAAATTTTTCCCGGCATCCGCGCCTACACCGGCGCGCGGCATACGTTTGCCTCGCAATATCTGCGCGTGGAGGGCCACCCGAATTACGTGCTTGCCTCCGACAACGTTTATCTTTATCGCAATTTCGCCGAGCACAAGCCCAGCGCGACCTTCAGCCCCGCCGATTATCCCGATAATTTGAAAGCGCAGGAGCGCATGATCGAGCTCACCGGTTCCGTCGATCGCGTGATCCCCGGCCACGACGCGCTGCAATTCCAAAAATTTCCGCTCGAAGGACGTGTTGCAAAAATAAAATAAAATGATTTACGCTGCCGGCAGCAACTCGACCTTAATCCAGCCGGCCTGCCGCTGATCGAAAGCCTTGTAGGCATCGAGCACGGACTCAAGCGGCTCGACTTTGGTAAGAATGCTGGTCGGCCGGACGATGTTCGCCGAAACCATGTCGATCAACTTCGGCAAATACTTGCGGTGATTGCAATTGCCGGATGTGACGGTGAGATTTTTCATCATCGCCGCGCCGATCGGGAAGCGTTTCATGGTCTGCGGATAGACGCCGATAATCGAAAGCGTGCCCGCCTTCGCCAGCGCCTCGACGGCCCACTCGAGCGCTTGCGACGGCGCGTCACCCGGATTCCAGTTGCCGTTGCGCGGATTAAATTTGGGCGCGATCTCCCGCAGCTCGCTTTTATAGCTGTCGGCTTTTTGCCTGGCTTCCTTCGAGGCCGGGCCGGAATGTGGGCACACCGAATCGACGCCGACCGCGTCCACGGCGCGATCGACGCCGGTGCCGTGGGTCATTTCGCGGATCGCCATCACCGGATGTTCTTCATTGAAGTCGATTACCTCGGCCCCTTGCGCGCGCGCCATCTCCAGGCGCGAAGGGATCGTATCGACGGCGAAAATCCGGCCCACGCCGAGCAGCTTTAGACTGGTGATCACGAATTGACCGACCGGCCCGCAGCCAAATACCGCGACCGTATCGCCCGACTTGACCTGCGCGAGCTTGGCGCCGAAGTAACCGGTCGGAAAAATATCGGAGAGCATGATGGCATCGTCGTCGGTCACCGTGTCTGGAAGCTTCACCAGGCCGACGTTGGCGTAGGGAACTCGCGCCTTTTCCGCCTGCAAACCGTCGAATCCCCCGCTTTCTTCCGGACCGCCAAAAAACGCCGTCCCCTTGCCTTTCGGATTGGCGTTATCGCACTGCGAATAGTATCCGGAACGGCAATAGCTGCAAATCCCGCAGCCGATTGTGGAGGGAATGACCACTCGGTCGCCTTCGCAGAGATTACGCACATCCCTGCCGATTTGCTCCACGATTCCGACCCCTTCGTGGCCCAGGATCGTGCCGCGTTTCATTCCCGGCACGGTGCCGCGGACCAGATGCAGGTCGGTTCCGCAGATCGCGCTGGCGGTTAAACGCACAATCGCGTCGGTACTTTCGCGGATTTTTGGCTCGCGTACGTCCTCCAGCCGAATATCGCCGACTCCGTGATAAACAACAGCTCGCATGTGGAGATAGACCGCGGGCGGCGGCACGGCGTTTCGGTATTCCTTTCGAGTCGGTCCCCTGGATAATTGTCCAGGCATCGAAAAACTGTTCGAGAAACGCGAACGCGCGCGTCTAAATTCGCATGATGAGGCGAAGAAAAACGCGGATCTGGAAAGGCGCTCTCGCCGGACTTGCGGGCGGTCTGGCGGGAGCCGCCGCCATGGCGGAATTTCAAAGGTGGTGGAGCAGAGCGATGAAAGACCAAAAATCGGAGCGGCGTGAAGAACCCGCGACGATCAAGGCAGCGCGCGCCATCGTCGAAAAGGGGCTGCATCGCAAGCTGCCGGACAAGCGTAAGGAGTTGGCCGGCGAAATCGTTCACTACGCCTTCGGTACCCTCAATGGAGCGATTTACGGGGCGCTGGCGGAACGCAAGCCGATGGCGAGTTCGCTCGGCGGGGCGCTATTCGGCGCCGCGCTGTTCCTGCTGGCCGATGAAACGCTGGTCCCGGCGCTGGGCTGGTCCCGCCCGCCGAACAAAGCTCCGGCGAGCAGCCATCTTTATGGCCTCGCGTCGCACCTGATATACGGGGCGGCGGCAAACACGGTCCGCCACGCAGTCCGCGCCGCGCTTTAGTGTGGCGCGTAGGATGGTAAATCGCGGCTACATATTCCGGGTGTTTCGAAGGCGGAACTAGGGTTTGCTGATCAGGCTGTAGAGAAGGATCGCCAGCACGATCGTGGTGATTACGACGTAGGCGCGATCTTTTTCGAGCGCAAATCCGGCGACGCATGCGACTACTCGCGCAACCGGAGTGGCGATCAGGATGAGCAGGCCGAGTTCGATGATCCCGCGAGCTTGGCCTGAGAACGCGGCGCGCACGATGGAGGAAACATAACGGTATTCGGCGGGCTCGCCATGAAAGGCCGAGTAGGCGGGATGTTCGCCGCCATGACGAACGAGGTAAACGATCCCCCCGCCGAGCACGACGGCGGCGGCGAGGGAGACGCCGGTGCGCAGGAGACTGGCGACGATGCTCTCCAGACGCTCGTCCGTCATTTTTGGAACCCGCTATAGATCATTTCGACCGCCATTGCGGCGACGGCGACGGCGAAGGTGATGCGCAGCACGCGGGTCCGCGCGCCGACGAGCACGCGAGCTCCGGCGATGGAGCCGGCCAGCACGCCGAGCATAACGGGCATCGCCAGGCCGGGATCGATGTAGCCGCGGCTGAGATAAATTCCCGCGCTGGCGGCGGCGGTCACGCCGATCATGAAGTTGCTGGTGGTGGTGGAAACTTTGAAGGGGATGCGCATGGCTTGATCCATCGCGATGACCTTGAGAGCGCCGGAGCCGATGCCGAGGAGACCCGACAGTGTTCCGGCGCCGAACATGATGGCGAAACCGGTTTTCACGCGGCGCGCGCGGTAATGCTGCGCGCCATGCGAGCCGGGAAAGGCGCCTTCGAGCTTGAGCCGCTGGGCAAGGGGATCGGCGGCGTCATCGGTCCGCGCGGCGGGGAGCGAATGCGTCGATTGCCAGGCGGCGTGGAGCAGAACGATCCCGAAGATAATCGAAAGTGCGGAGGTCGGGATATGAGTAGCGAGGACCGCGCCCGCGATGGCGCCGAGCGTGGTGGCGATTTCCAGGAACATGCCGATGCGGATGTTTGAAAATCCGTCGCGGACGAAAGCGGCGGCGGCGCCAGAAGACGTGGCAATCACCGAAACGAGGCTTGCGCCGATCGCATATCGCAGGTCAACCCCGAGCAGCAGAGTGAGAGCGGGCGTGACGATCACCCCGCCGCCAAGCCCGGTGAGGGCGCCCAGAAAACCCGCCGATGCCGAAATCAAAAACACCAGCGCCGTGAACTCGCGTACGGTCATTTACAAATAAGAATAACCTGTTACGGATGAGGCGGAAGCGAATCTAATGGCTCATGACGATCTGCGCGATTGTAATTGGGGGAGCAGGAAACGTTCGAAAGGCGGCGCTCGCGGCGCTGGCGGCTTTGTGCCGGCCGGTGGTGACCTGGGGCCGGGACGATACGAGGCGCGAGCTTGCGGGTTTGCCGGTGGACGTGGTGGAGCACGAATCGATTCCAGATGCGCTCCGGTCGGCGCTGGCTTCAACGCCGCACGTCGATGCCGCCTTGTTGCTGCGCGCGGATCCGCCGTCGGTAACGGCGGCGGATCTTTCGCGGTTGTTTGCGCGCTTCCGCTCGAGTCACGCGGCGATCGTCGCGGCGGCGTATGAGAGAACGGTGGGATTGCCGGCGCTGTTCGGACGAAGCATGTTCAGCGAGTTGCTCGGCCTGGCGCCGGAAACGGATGTGAAGAGCGTGATCGCGGCGCATTCGCGCGAGGTGGCGGCGGTTCCGCTTCCGCGCGCGGCGTCGCAGATCGAGTCCGCTGAAGAGTTCGCGATGCTGCGCGGGCGCGAGGCGTAATCGCGCGGGTCTTCAGCCGAGCTGCGCCCGGCCATCGGGGGCGCGGCGATTGGCGTTATA
>JAJPHS010000008.1 GCA_021325175.1 Terriglobia bacterium | reverse complement strand
TACCATACGCCGCTGCTGACGTCGCGCATTTTGAGCGAGCGCACCGGATTCGAGATTCGTCTGAAAGCGGAAATGTTCCAGCGCGGCGGATCGTATAAAATTCGCGGCCCGCTGAACAAGATTCCGCAATTGACGGAGGAACAGAAGCGGGCGGGCGTGATCTGCTCATCGGCGGGAAATCACGCGCAGGGTGTGGCGATCGCGGCCGCGGTGCACGGCGTTCGCGCGGTGGTGGTGATGGCGGAGAACGCCACGCCGTCAAAAATCGCGGCGACAAAAAGTTACGGGGCTGAAGTCGTGCTGCATGGCTCGATTTGGGACGAAGCCAACGCGAAAATGCTGGAGCTGGCGCGCGAGCGCGGCTATACGATTATTCATCCGTTCGACGATTTGCAGTTGATCGCGGGGCAGGGAACGCTTGGCCTGGAGATTTTCGGCGATTATCCGCAAGCCGACGTGGTCATTGTGCCGATCGGCGGCGGCGGGCTGATTTCCGGCGTTTCGATGGCGCTGAAGTCCCGCAATCCGAAGATACGAATTATTGGCGTCGAGTCCTCGGACGGTCCGGCGATGAAGAAGAGCGTTGAAGCCGGGCATCTGGTGACTCTGGAATCGATCGGGACGATTATCGACGGGCTGCGGGTGAAGCGAGTTGGAGAAAACACGTTTCGCGTGGTGCGCGATTACGTGGATGAAATCGTCGCGCTGCCGGACGCGCGGATTTTCGAGGCGATGCTCTGGATCATGTCGCACTGCAAGGTGGTGGTGGAGGGCGCGGCGGCGGCTCCGGTGGCGGCGCTGTTGAATGGATTGATCCAGGCGCCGGCGGGATCGCGCGTGGTTTGCGTTTTGAGCGGAGGCAACGTCAATCTGGACCAGTTGCGGGGGTTGAAGTGGAATTAAGAACCGTGACGCGATCGAATCCTTCCTCGACAGTGGGCGGCTGAAGGCGCCGGGCCATTTTTTCGATCACTTCTTCCGGCACCACGCGCTCGCGCTGGCGATTGCGGAAGCGGCAGACCTCCGGCGGCGCGTCGAAAAAAATGGCTTCAATTTCGCAATCGTGACGTTTCGCCAGCTTCAGATACGGTTTCCGCTCCCGGCGCGTGAGATTCGTCGCATCGATGTAAGTCACCGGACGCCGCAATTTGATCCGCTGGTTTAACAGGTAGCGTAATGTGGCGAACACGCGCGAATGAATGGTCTGATCGGCCGGATCGTCGGCCAGCAGGCGGCGAATTTCATCGCTGGAAAGCGTGGCGCCGAAATTTTTTGCGTAGGTCGATTTGCCGGAGCCAGGTAAGCCCACCAGCACGACGATTTTCGGCTTGTGGACGAGCTCCGGCATTTCCGGCCGCGGCGGCGGCTCAAACGACGTATCGTTCCGCCCGCAGCAGCCGCTCCGCGATCCGGCGGCGCAAGCCGATCACGTCCACGGGTTCGTATTTGGCGAAGCGCTTCAGCACGGCCAGATTGGCCCGCAGCGCGTCGCCATCGGAACAGGCGGCGAGCACGACGCGGGCGGCCGATTCGATGGTATCCATCGCCTCGCGGCAAAAGACCTGCGTCATTTCGCCGGCGTTTTCCGCGTTGCCGCGGCCGCGCGCGATCTTGTGCGCGCGCAGCGCAGCCGACTCCATGGCATAGGCGTTCATCAGGATATCGGTGATGTTCGCGATCACTTCCTGCTGTGCTTCGATGGACACGCCGAATTTCTGATAAGCGACGGCGAGCGCGAAAAGTCCGATTTGTTTCGCGTTGGCGACGATGTCCGCCGGTCCGGTGGGCGGATTGAGAATTTCGGCTTGCAGCTTCGCCGCCGCCTCCACCAGCGGCAGCAGGCCTTTCTGCGCGCGCTTAAGCATCATGCCCGTGGCCAGCAGGCGGTTGATCTCGTTGGTGCCTTCAAAGATGCGGTTGATGCGCGAATCGCGGTAGGCGTGCTCCACCGCGTAGTCCTGATGGAATCCGTAGCCGCCGTGGATCTGCACGCCTTCATCGACCACGTAATCGAGCGCCTCGGAGGCGAATACCTTCACGAAGGAGCATTCGGCGGCGAACTCCTCGACGGCCTTGAGCATTTGTTTTCCGGCGGCGGGATGATCCCAGGAGAACTTTTCAAGCTGCGCCTCGATATCGCCGACGACGCGATACGACATACTTTCGCTCGCATAGGTACGGATCGCCATCTCCGCCAGCTTGTGCTGGATCAGGCCGAATTCGGCGATGGAGTTGCCGAACGCCTTGCGCTGCTTGGCGTATCTGATGGAAATCGCAAGCACGTTCTTGCATCCGCCCTGGGCGAAGGGGCCGAGCTTCAATCGTCCGAGGTTCAAAATATTAAACGCGATGACATGGCCGCGGCCGATCTCGCCCAGGACGTTTTCCACCGGAACCTGAACGTTATCGAAATAAACTGCCGTGGTCGAGCTGCCCTTGATGCCCATCTTCTGCTCTTCTTTTCCGGGCGAAACGCCGGGCCAGGCCCGCTCCACCAGAAAGGCCGTGAAGTGTTCGCCGCCGACCTTGGCGAAAACGGTGTAGAGATCCGCGAATCCGCCGTTGGTGATCCACATTTTCTGGCCGTTGAGGATGTAATGCTTGCCGTCGGCGGAAAGGTCCGCGCGCGTGCGCGCCGCCAGCGCGTCGGAGCCGGCCTGCGGTTCGCTCAGGCAATAGGCCGCGATCATTTCCGCGGAGGCCAGCTTGGGCAGATATTTTTGCTTCTGCTCCTCGGTGCCGAACAGCAGCAGCGGGAGCGTGCCGATGCCGGTGTGGCCGCCGTGCCAGGCCGAATACGATCCGTCGCGCGCGACGCCTTCGGCCACCACCATCATCGACGTCAGATCCATTTCCATGCCGCCGAATTTTTCCGGGATGACCACGGCTGTCAGGCCGAGCTCGGCCGATTTTTTGAGGATTCGCGCGGCGACGGCGTGCTGCTGGTGCTGGATTTCGTCGAGATGCGGCGCGACTTCCTTGTTGAAGAACTCTTCGGTGGTTTTCGCGATGGCGCGATGCTCGGCGGTGAAATCCTCGGGCGTGAAAATCGTCTCCGGCGCGCGCCGCTCGATCAGAAACGCGCCGCCTTTGGTTTTCGGAATCGCAACCGCCGCCATCATCGCCTCCTTGTTTACCGCCGGGATCTAATTCAGCCGCTCGAAAATTCCCGCCGCGCCCTGCCCGCCGCCGACGCACATCGTAACCATCCCGTATTTCACGTTGCGCCGCGGCATTTCATGGAGCAAAGTCGCCGTCAGTTTCGCGCCGCTGCAACCCAACGGATGCCCCAACGCGACCGCGCCGCCGTTCACGTTCAGGGTATCCAGATTCAAGCCCGCCTGGCGGATGACGGCGAGCGCCTGCACGGCGAAGGCTTCGTTTAATTCCACCAGGCCGATGTCCTCCAGCTTGAGGTTCGCGATCCGGAGCGCCTTGGGAATCGCCACCACCGGTCCGACGCCCATAATTTCCGGAGGCACGCCGCCGACCGCGAAGCTCACGAACCGGGCCATAGGCTTCAATCCCAGCTCGCGCGCCTTGCGATCCGACATGACGATGGCGGCCGCCGCGCCGTCGCTCGTCTGCGAGGAGTTTCCCGCCGTCACGCTGCCGGTGGCGTGAAAAACAGGCCGCAGCTTGGCGAGCGCTTCCATCGAGGTATCCGCGCGCGGTCCCTCGTCCTTTGCGAAGGTGATTTTTTGGGTGCCGCTCAGCGTCTTTGTTTCGACCTCCAACGGCACGATCTCTTCGTCGAAATACCCGGCGGCCTGCGCCTTCAACGCGTTCTGATGACTGCGGAACGAGAACGCGTCCTGATCCTGGCGCGAGATATTGTATTTGCGCGCCACCTCCTCGGCGGTAAGGCCCATGCTCATATAAATTTCGGGCATGTGGTCCACCATCCACGGATTCGGCGCAAATTTATTGCCGGCCATCGGCAGCAGGCTCATCGATTCGGCGCCGCCGGCGATCACGATCTCGGCTCCGCCCGCGCGAATTTTATCGGCGGCCATGGCGATGGTTTGCAGTCCCGAGGAACAGAACCGGTTCACGGTGACGCCCGGCACGGTTTCCGGCAATCCCGCGCGCAGCGCCGAAATTCGCGCCATGTTCATCCCCGATTCCGCCTCGGGGATCGCGCAGCCGAGAATCACGTCGTCGATTTCCTCCTTGGAAATCTCCGGATATTTTTCGAGCAGCCGCTGGAACACCGCCGCCGCCATATCGTCCGGACGGCAATTTTTGAGCGTCCCGCGCGGCGCCTTGCCGACCGCCGTGCGCAGGCAATCGATAATTACTGCTTCTGGCATTTCCTCGTCTCCGCTCCGCTACGGACAAGCTTAATTCCGCAGCGGCTTTCCCGTTTTCAGCATGTACTGCATCCGCTCCTGCGTCTTGGCCTGCCCGCACAAGCTCAGGAACGCCTCGCGCTCCAGATCGAGCAGGTGCTGCTCGCTGACGGTCTGCTCGCCGGTCAGCCGTCCTCCGGCGAGCACGTTCGCCAATTTTTCCGCCACCACCAGATCGTAGTCGGTGATGTATCCGCCTTTATGCATGGCCCACGCGCCGAGCTTCAGCATCGCGAACGCGCTCTCGCCGCCGGCTTTAATATCGGTCCGCGGAAGGCGGGGCTTGTAGTCGCGAGCCATTTCAAGCGCCAGCGCCTTGGCGTCGCCGATCAGCCGGTTGGGGTTCATTGAAATGTGGTCGCCCTTGTTCAAAAAACCGAGCTGGCGCGCGTCATCGGCGCTGGAGGAGACCTTCGCCATTCCGATCAGCTCAAACGCGCGCCGGGCATCCTGCAACCGCAGCAGCATCTCCTTGCATCCGCCGCCGGCCGGGATCAATCCCACGCCGACTTCGACCAGGCCCATGTAGGTTTCGGCCGAAGCCTGCACCGCCGCGCAGTGCAGCGGGATTTCGCAGCCGCCGCCGAGCGATCGCGCAAATGGCGCGGCTACAACTGGTTTCGGAGAATACTTCAAGGCCATGTTTACCTGCTGAAAGCGGTTTATCGCCGCGTTCAACTCGTCCCATTCGCCTTCCTGCGCCGCCAACAGGACCAGCATCAGATTCGCCCCGGCGCTGAAATTTTCGCCCTGATTGGCGATGATCATCGCCTCGAAATTTCTTTGCGTTTCTTCAAGCCCCGCCTCAAGCAGGGAGATTTGATCCTCCCCGAGCGAGTTCATTTTGCTGTGAAACTCGACGCACAGCACGCCGTCGCCGACGTCGATCAGCGAGGCGCCCGCGTTCTGCTTCACCACGCCGCGGGCGCGCTTCAGATCGCTTAAGGAAACGATTCCAGGACGCTGCTCGAGCACGGCGTAGCGCGTGCAAACCAGATCGAAATACTCCGTTCCCGGCTTGCCGTCGGAATCGGCCGCGCGATAAAGCGATGCCGCTCCGGCGCGTCGCATCTTCTGGATGTTTTCCGGAAGCTCGCGTTTTTCCGTTTCCATGCGCCTGGCGACGTCCTCAAAGCCGAGCGCATCCCACAGCTCGAACGGCCCGAGCTTATGCGCGTAGCCCCAACGCATGGCGCGATCGATCTCGACGATGCGGTCGGATATTTGGGGAACCATCTCGGCAGAATACAAAAACAGATCGCTATAGAGCTGCCACAGAAACGATCCCACGCGATCGTTGGACTTCACCAGCATCCGCAACCGCTCGCCGAGATCCTCGATATTGCGCGCCGCCTCCGCCGATGGAAATTTGACTTTAGCCGCGGGATGATACTCCAGCGTGTGAAGATCGATCGCGTAAATTTCTTTTTCCTTGCCGACGCGCTTGTAAAATCCCTGGCCCGATTTTTCGCCGAGCCAGCCGCGCTCGATCATTTTTTTCTGCGCATCGGTCATCAGGTAGCGGTCGCGCCAGCGATCCTCGGGAACCGCGTTGTAGAGATTTGTTCCGACGAACGCCCACACATCCAGGCCGACGATATCGAGCAGGCGAAAGCTCGCGCTATTGGGCAGGCCGATCAGCGGACCGGTGATGGCGTCCACTTCTTCCACGGTGTAATCGCCCTCGGCGGCGATCTTGGCGATCGTCCCGCCGAAAAAGCTGCCGATGCGATTGGCGATAAAATTCGGCGTGTCCTTGCACGGGACCACGCCCTTGCCCAGGCGCTTGTCGGCGAAATTCGAGACGAAATCGATGATTTCGCGATCGGTATCGGCGCCGGGAATCATCTCCAGCAGGTGCAGATAGCGCGGCGGATTGAAAAAATGCGTGCCTAAAAAATGGCGGCGAAAATCGCAGGAGAATCCTTCCGAAATCTGCCGCAGCGGGATGCCGCTGGTGTTGGTGGATACGATTGAATCCGGCTTGCGCAGCGCCTCCACTTTTTTAAAAAGCGCGCGCTTGATCTCCAGATTCTCGACCACGGCCTCCAGAATCCAATCGCAATCTCCGATGCGAGGCAGATCGTTTTCGAAATTCCCGGTGGCAACGAGCGATGCCGAGGAGTCGAGAAAAAATCCGCCCGGGCGCTGCCTGGCGGCGTTTTCGACGCCCTTTTTTGCAAGCTCGGCCGAAATATCCAGGAGAAGAGAAGGGATGCCGGCGTTGGCGAAATGCGCGGCGATACGGGAGCCCATCGTGCCGGCTCCGAGAACGGCAACGCGTTGAATCAATCGCATCAGAATTCTAACTTAACACTGTTCGCGGCGAATCCACGGGCGCTGCCCGCGATATTTTTTTCGCCGAAATCGCTCTTACGTTTCCGTTATCGCGGACCGGTTGAAGGAAATGGCGGAATACGTGCTCCGCGAGTTGCATCTGCCGGCGATCCGGGGTTGCTTCCAGGAGAAAGCACGCCAAGCGGAGCGCGAGACGCTGAGATATTCTCCTTGCCCCGGCTGAACTGGCCGGACGCCATATAGCCTTTCATGATGTTCACGCCGTCTTTCTGATCGAAGGAAATTCCGGACACTTCATCGAAGCAGACCACGTCGTACTGACAGACCAATCCGCGCTGGCGCTCGCCATGTTCACGAACATCTTGGCGACGGTTGCCTTTCCGCCAGAAATCAGGTGCGAGTAAGGAGAAATCTGCTGGTAGATGTGGCTCTTACCAGTGCCTCGTGGTCCGAGCCCGTTAGGGTATTGCTCCGCTGCAACATTGTGCCAGTGCGCGCGATCGTACTCAATCATTGTGAGGTACTGTGTCTTAACGGCCACCTTTTGATTAATCTCGCGCACCCTCGCATTGAAGTCATCCGATTGAAGGTATGCAAAGATACCTGGAAGGTCTTCTTGCCTGTGCGGCACTATTACCGCGGCATTGTCGTTGAACAAAGTACCGTAATACAGGCTCGTCGGCAGATCTCTCATCAGGCCAACGGTGACGCCAATCTGTCCCCAAGCCTCGCGACCACGAAGGACCCCAATACCGAGATTGAATGGATCATCCGAATGATTCCACCGACACAGCCTGCTGAGTCCGCCTATAGCTTTTCCATAGTCTGGCGCTTCCGCACAGTAGGCCCATCCAGGCGGTTCCGTGCTAAGTTCCCATATTGTCCGGAGGAATCTCGGTGCATCGCCGGTTTGCAGGCCTGCATGGCTGTAAGCGTAGTGTGACAGTCGAGCCGTCTTAGTGGTCTCGCCGAAAATGATTACATGTTGTGGCTGAGCTAACTGTTCGCGTTGATCGACAATACTACAAGGGATTCCAACAAGTACTGCTGCCTTCGCCTCCGGCGTCTTGGCTTCACCCACATCCCACCCCGCGAAGGTGTGCTCGGGCGCGGGCGCGGACTTCGTGGCGCGTTTGGGTCCGCGCGCGTTCGAGACCACGGCGGGCGGCATCTTCGCGGCGACACCTCCGGCGACGGCGGCAATGACGATCCATCGCGCGACATGCGCCGGGGCGGCCGCTCCCACGTTGGTCTGAAACATGATTAAATGGCCGGTTTTTCCTTCATACGACGCGTTCACGCGAATCTCGAATCTTCCGGCGAGATTATTGGGACGCAAGCCGCGGGCGATGGCTCTGCCGCCAGAATCGGTGACTGTGGAAAGAGTGGTCACGCCGCCGGGGAAACTGCCTCCGGGACCCTCCGGCGGCAAGGTGAACACCACGATGGCTCCGGCGATGCGATTGTGATTCTCATCTTCCACCGCGACAATCGGCTCGCGCGCGGCCCAGGCGAGCGCACCCTTGTGCTACCGTAACTTCGGATGCTCGATCGGCGTACTCTACAAATCGCGTGGACATTGTTTTTATTCGCGCTGACCCTGCTGATCATCTATCGCATCGGATACACGCTGATCATCTTCGCCGTGGCGCTGATTTTCGCGCAGCTTCTGGCGCCAGTCGTGAACTTCGTGGAGCGGCTTTTTCCGCCGCGAGTGCCGCGGGTCTGGTCCCTGCTGATCGTTTATGTGGCGGTGCTCGCCGCTTTGGCGGCCATCATTCTACCGCTTGTGCAGCGGCTCTCGGCGGAGGCCGCGTCCCTGGCGCAGAGGCTTCCGGATATCGTCAAAAGCGATCCGCTCAGCCACGTTCCGATGCCGCGATGGATGGAGCCACTGCGGCCCGATATCAACGGTTTTCTACAGCAGGAGATCGGGAATTTGGGGCGGTCCATCGGACCGATGCTGACGCAGCTCGGCACCAAGCTGGTTACCGGAATCGGCTCCGCGCTCGGCGTCGTTCTGATTCCGATTCTTTCGTTTTTCTTCCTGAAGGACGGCTCGCTGATGCGCGATGCGATCGTCGACAGCTTCGACCTCCGCCGCCGCGAGCTGGTGGACAATATTTTTTCCGATATTCACCTGCTGCTCGCTCAATATATCCGCGCGCTGGTGCTGCTGGCGCTGGCGACGTTCACCTTCTATTCGATTTTTCTCGGCCTGATGGGAATGCCGTTTCCCCTGCTGCTGGCGGGAACCGCGGCCGCGCTCGAATTCATTCCCGCTATCGGACCGCTCGCCGCCGCCATCATCATCGTCATCGTGGGCGCGGTCAGCGGGTTCAATCACCTTATCGTGCTGGTGATTTTCTTCCTGCTGTATCGCATTTTCCAGGATTACATTCTGAATCCGTACGTGATGAGCGCGGGCGTCGAGATTCATCCGCTGCTGGTCTTATTCGGCGTGCTCGCCGGCGACGAGCTGCTCGGCATTCCCGGCATGTTCTTTTCCGTCCCCGCCATGGCCGCGCTGCGCCTGATCATCATCCGCTTGCGCCGCCGCGCCGCCCGCGCGACCTGAAGTTTTGCTGCCCGCTCTGAATCCCGCCGGGATTCATACCCGCCGGACGCGGCGACTCAGCTATAATTTCAGGAACGCCCTTTATGATTCGTCCGATTTTTGCGGCCGTCATTTTCAGCGCCGTCCTCTACGCCGCCAAGCCCGATTTCAGCGGTGAATGGAAAATGAACGGGTCCAAAAGCGAGTTCGGTAAAATGATGGCTCCGCAGATTCTGACGCGATCCATCCAGCATCACGACCCTTCGCTTGAATACCGCAGCTACCAGAAGGGAGCGCAAGGCGAAGTCCGGACGGAAATCAAGTACACCACCGACGGCCAGCCGTGCGTGAATCAGGAATCGAAAGGCGCCGCGCGCTGGATCGGTGACAACCTGCTGATCGAATACACCCGCCCGTTTCGCGGGCTGGAGATCAGCTCCAAG
The DNA here is from genome assembly GCA_021325175.1 of Terriglobia bacterium. Classification (GTDB taxonomy): domain Bacteria; phylum Acidobacteriota; class Terriglobia; order Bryobacterales; family Bryobacteraceae; genus Palsa-187. The sequence continues at coordinate 5,081 of JAJPHS010000008.1, read as the reverse complement.
GAAATCTGGTCGCTGAGCGGCGACGGAAAAACACTGACCATCAGCAGCCACGTTTCGATCCCGCAGCAGGGCGAATACGACGTCAAGCTGATATTCGACAGGCAATAAGGAGCATTAACCATGAGGATCGCATTGAAGGCCGTAATCGCGCTCGCCGCCTGTGCCACGCTGGCGGCCGCCGCCGATAAACCCAATTTTTCCGGCGAATGGTCGCTGGATTTGGATAAGAGCAACTTCGGTCCGATGCCGCCGCCGTCCGCGCTGAGCCGCAAGATCCAGCACAACGACCCGGAAATGACCATGGAGCAGACGACCACGGGCGGTCCGCAGGGCGACCAGACGGTGAAATTCAAATACTCCACCGACGGCAAGGAAACCAGTAACGAGATTATGGGAAATCCGGCGAAGACCACCGCAGCCTGGGACGGCAACGCCCTGGTCATCAGCATGTCGCTCGACGCCGGCGGCAATGAAATCAAAATTACCGATCGGGTCACGCTTTCCGATGACGGCAAAGTGATGACCGATGCGCAGCACCTTGTCCTGCCGCAGGGCGAGCTCGATCTGACCTACGTCCTGAACAAGAAGTAGGCTGGCGGCCGCTAAATCCCCTTGTCCGGATTCATTGCGGCGATGTACCGTAAATTGCGGTAATGCTGGCGGTAATCGAGCCCGCAGCCGACCACGAAGCGGTCCGGAATTTCAAAACAGCGAAACTCCACCGGCACCTGCACGATTCGCCGCACGGTTCGATCAAGCAGCGTGCAGATCGCCAGGGACCGCGGCTCGCGACCGGCCAGCGTCTGCAATAAAAACCGCGTGGTAAAGCCGGTATCGACGATGTCCTCGATGAGCAGCACGTCCTCATTCTGAATCGGCTCGTCCAGATCCTTGGCGATTCTTACCATTCCCGGAGCGCTGCCGCGGAAGCTTGAAATCGACAGAAAATCGATCTTTACCGGAATCTCGATGGCCCGCGCCAGTTCCGTCAGAAAGAATACCGCGCCTTTGAGCACCGCGATTAATTTGAGATCCCGCTCGCGATATTTTTCGCCGATTTCGGCGGCGACCTCGCGGATGCGCGCGGCCACCTGCTCCTCGGTAAACAGGATGCGGTCAATCGCGGGCGGCGCTGGCGATCCCATATTTGAAAACTAGATCCTGAAAATCCTTCTGATAAAACACTTGGATGTTAATATGCGGATAAATCGCGCGCAAAAGCTTTATTTTACGGTTTTTTCGGGTCACCAGCGCCTGTTTCATCGTGGTCAACTCGACATAGAGGTCAAACTCCGGCAGATAGAAATCGGGCGTGAACGCCTCCGTCACATTGCCGTCCTTGTCCCATTGCAGGGGAAACGAGCGCGGCTCATACTCCCAGGGAATGCGATAAAAATCGAGCAGGTTCGCGAACAGCTCCTCACTCGGATGGCCGAACGCCGCGCGCCGCAGATTGGCTCGGGCCGCCGGAGTAATGCCGTGCCGCGCCAGTTCCAGCCGCGTCTGAAACTGGATGCGCGCCTCGGCCGCGGACGACAGCAGCCCCTGTTCGATCAACCCGCGCGCCTGGACGGCCGCGCGCAGCACCTCCGCTATCTGCGCGGGGTCCAGCGCCTCGGCGTTCAGGACAATATCGAATTGAGTGGAGGAAAGGCCGGCGCGTCCAAATCGAGCGCGCCGGCTGTTGCGCGCCGCGGCGTCCATTTCCGCGACGATTTTTTGGGCCTCAGGACGCTCCACGCGCCGGTCGAGCATCACGTTGCCGATGCGCCGCGATTCGGGCGCGATCACTCCGGCGCGCAGCAACATCGGCATCGCGCCGAACAGCGCCTCCGCGCCCGCCGCGGCGATCACCAGGTGATGCTCCGTCGCCATTCGCGCCGCAATCGAGGTCACCGCCGGCCGCCACGCGCGCGCCGCGATTTCGGCGCCGGAAAACTCCTCGTTGAGCCATTGCTCCAGGCGCGATTCGGTGATCAGCTCGAAATCCAGCAGCCGCGCCGCGATGTGCGCGGCTTCTTCCCATCGCGAAGCGGGCTCGCCCGAAATCGTCAAGAGCGCCATGTAAGAGAAGACAAGAAGGCAGGTAGCGCTTGCTTCCGGCACAGCCGGTCCGGGATTACTTCAGTTCCAGAATCTCTTTTTCCTTGGCCTTGGAAACCTGGTCGATTTTCTGGATCTGCGCGTCGGTCATCTTCTGCACTTCCTCGAGCGCGCGCCGCTCCTCATCCTCACTGATCGCCTTGTCCTTCAGCAGTTTTTTCAGATGCTCGTTGGCATCGCGCCGGATATTGCGCAGCGCGACGCGATGCTCCTCCGCGATGCCATGCAGCCGCTTGACGATCTCCTTTCGCCGCTCTTCGGTCAGCGGCGGAATGGGCACGCGGATCAGCTTGCCGTCATTGCCCGGATTCAATCCCAGGTCCGACCCGCGAATCGCCTTTTCAATCGCGCCGATCTGCGAGACGTCCCACGGCTGGATGGTGATCAGCGCCGGTTCCGGCACGTGCAGATTCGCGAGCTGATTGAGCGGCGTCGGCGTTCCGTAATAATCCACGCGGAGATTGTCGAAGATGCTGACTGAGGCGCGGCCGGTGCGGATGCCGGCCATGTCGTGCTGCAAATCGCTCAGCACCTTCTCCATTCGGGTCCTGGCGTGTCCGGTCACGTCGCGCACGCTGGCGAACGCCGGCGTATGAGTGGCTTGTTCTGGTTTCATAGGTATGCTTTCAATGGATGAGAGTGCCGATCGGCTCTCCCATCGTCATACGCATTATATTTCCGCGGACGTTCAAATTGAAAACCACGATCGGCAGCTTGTTATCGCGGCACATCGCCACGGCGGAGGCGTCCATCACCCGCAGATTTTTCGAGAGCACGTCGGAGTAGCTGATCTCATGGAAGCGGACCGCGGCCGGATCCTGCAATGGATCGCGATCATAAACGCCGTCCACGCGCGTCGCCTTGGCGACGATCTCGGCCTTGATTTCCAACCCGCGCAGCGTCGCCGCCGTGTCGGTCGAAAAATAGGGATTCGAGGTGCCCGCCGCGAAAATCACCACGCGCCCTTTCTCCAGATGACGGATGGCCCGACGGCGGATGTACGGCTCGGCCACCTGGTGCATTTCGATGGCGGTCATCACCCGCGTCGGAACGCCCTGTTTTTCGAGCGCGTCCTGAAGCGCCAGCGCGTTGATCACCGTGGCCAGCATGCCCATGTGATCGGCCGATACGCGGTCCATGTTCTGGGCCGCCGCGGCGACGCCGCGAAAAAAATTCCCGCCGCCCACGACCAGCCCGATCTGCACGCCGGCGCGCGCGACCTCGGCCACTTCCGCGGCCAGCGCCTTCACACGTTCCCCATCGATGCCGAACGATCCGTCGCCGGCCAGCACCTCGCCGCTGAGCTTGAGCAGGACGCGTTTATACATTTTGCAAAGAAGACGCAAGTCAGGAGACGGCCATCACAAGCAAAAAACGCAAGGCTTGCTCATTCCGCCGCCGGACTGGCGCCTCCTGATTCCTCCGGCGCGGCGTCGCCCACCTTGAAGCGAACGAAGCGCCCGACCGAGATGTTTTCTCCCAGTTTCGCGATCTTGGTCTTGATCAGATCATGAACGGTGGTCGTCGGCTCCTTGATAAACGGCTGCTCGTAGAGGCACACCTCTTCGTAGAATTTGTTGAGCCGTCCTTCGACGATCTTATCCACCATCTTTTCCGGCTTGCCCTCGCCGAGCGCGCGCGCCCGCTGGATGTCGCGCTCTTTATCGAGCGCCGCCGCCGTCACGTCCTCCTTGCGAACGAACTGCGGATCGGCCGCGGCGACCTGCATCGCCAGATCGTGCACCAAACTTTGAAAATCCTCAGTGCGCGCGACGAAATCGGATTCGCAGTTCACCTCGATCAGCACGCCGAGCTGCGCGCCGGGATGGATGTAGCTTCCAATGACGCCCTGCTTGGTGCTGCGCGCCGATTTCTTGGCGGCGGCCGCAATTCCGCGCTTGCGCAGAATCACTTCTGCTTCGGCCAGATCGCCTTTCGATTCGGTGAGCGCGCTTTTGCACTCCATCATTCCAGCTCCGGTGCGATCGCGGAGCTGTTTCACCAGTTGTGCGTTGATTTCCATAAAAAATTCCCTGTCCAAAAGCCAGACGAAAGCCGCGGCCGGCGGACCAGGCGTTGTTCCCGGCCCGCGCTCGCGGGATACTTAAAACTCGCTTACGAATTGCGCGAGGACACTTCCTCGGCCGCCGCTTCCGACACCGCACCCTTGCGCGGCAGCGAGACCGAAGGCAGATCCTCGTCGGAAACCTGGCTCTCCGCCATGAGCTGCTCGGCGTATTGCGGATCGATGAACTGGGAGTACTCCGGGATCTCCTCCACCGGAGTCTCGTCGGCTTCGACGATCTTTTCCGCCGTGAACTCCTGCTCGCTCGCCAGCTGCCGGCCTTCGATCACCGCGTCCGCGATTTTATTGGTGAACAACCGGATGGCGCGCAACGCGTCGTCGTTGCCCGGGATCACGTAGTCCACTTTATCCGGATCGCAGTTGGTGTCCACCACGGCGACCACCGGAATCCCCAGCTTCCGTGCTTCCTCGACCGCGATCGCTTCCTTGTTCGAATCGATCACGAACAGCACGTCGGGCAGTCCGTTCATGTCCTTGATGCCGGCCAGATTCTGGCTCAGGTGCTTGCGCTCTCGCTCCATCCGCACCACTTCTTTTTTCGCGCGGCCCTGCCAGTCGCTTTCGGCGGCCATGGCTTCCAGTTCCTTGAGCCGCTTGATCGACCGCTGCACGGTGCTCATGTTGGTGAGCAGCCCGCCGAGCCAGCGCTGGTTTACGTAGAACTGCTGGCAGCGTCCGGCCTCCTCGGCGATGGCTTCCTGCGCCTGCCGCTTGGTGCCGACGAACAACACCGTTTTGCCCTGCGCCGCCATTTCACCGACGTAGCGCATGGCGTCCTTAAACAACTTCAGCGTCTTTTGCAGATCTATGATGTAGATCCCATTGCGTTCGCCAAAGATGTATTCCTTCATCTTTGGATTCCAGCGCTTGGTCTGGTGCCCGAAGTGAACGC